>NZ_JAYGIN010000001.1:0-495746 GCF_034931005.1 Arcicella sp. LKC2W | reverse complement strand
GGTGAAAAACCGCCGTCAGGGTTACGGAAGAAGACCCTGACGGCGGTTTTTCACCCCGTCAGCGGTTAATTTGGGTCAAATTTGCATTTGCATTTTTAAGTACATAATTCCGAAAAAATTTTCTAACAGATGAGTTGTCATTTCTGGAAGAAATCGAAATGTATGATGAGTATAATAAAGTGTGAAAATGATTTTGGATTTTAGGTTGAATAAACGAGTCGTAATTTTATCCAAAAATTACTTTTTACTGGAAAATGGGTATTTATAATTGCAAGTTATTGATTTGTAGGTGATTATAGGAATAGTTCGTTCACTTGTCTAAACGCTAACCTCTAAACTGCATCCTCTAATTTTGCCGTCTTACACGGTTCTGCTAAATTTGAGTTCTGAAAGAAATTTTAACCAACGAAATAATAAACAAATCTATGGCATTATTACAGAATAAGGTCGTTTTAGTAACTGGGGCTTCAAGAGGAATAGGAAGGTCAATTGCTTTCAAAATGGCTCAACAAGGTGCAAATGTAGCCTTCACGTACCTTTCTTCGGTTGAAAAAGGACAGGCTCTTGAATCAGAATTGGCAGCTTTGGGCGTTAAAGCAAAGGGCTATCGTTCTGATGCGTCAGATTATAAGCAAGCCGAAGAATTGATGAATTCGGTGATTGCTGATTTTGGCACAATAGATGTATTGATAAATAATGCAGGAATCACGAAAGATGGTTTGTTGATGCGTATGTCCGAAGAACAATGGGATACCGTTATTCAAGTAAATCTAAAATCAGTATTTAACCTGACAAAAGCGGCTACAAAGCCAATGATGAAAGCCAAATCTGGTTCAATTATCAATTTAACTTCCGTTGTTGGTATTCGTGGTAATGCTGGGCAAGCTAATTATGCGGCTTCAAAAGCAGGTATTATTGGTTTTACCAAATCTGTCGCTTTAGAATTAGGCTCAAGAAATATTCGTTCAAATGCCATTGCACCAGGTTTTATTGAAACCGAAATGACTGGCGAACTTAATCACGCTGCTACGGAAGAATGGACAAAATCTATTCCTTTGAAGCGTGGAGGACAACCAGAAGAAGTAGCAGACGCTTGCGTTTTCTTAGCTTCTGATATGTCTCGTTACATCACTGGGCAAGTGCTTCAAGTTGATGGCGGAATGCTTACTTAGCAGTTGTCAGTTATCAGTAAACAGTTGTCAGATTCTCTAACGACTGTTTATTGACTACTTTTGTTTTACTGATAACTGATAATTGTTTACTGATAACTGTAACTATGAAATTCGATTTTCTTTTTCAATCTTCTCCTTGGTTTATTCCTCTTTGTTTATTGGCGGGTGGCTTGTATGCTTTTGCACTTTATCAAAAAAACACAAATTGGTCAAAGACACAAAACTATCTGATGAGTGCCTTTCGGTTCGTATCGGTAAGTTTGCTTTGTCTTTTACTATTGAACTTTTTGATTCGTCAAATCACGCAGACTGTTCAGAAGAAAACAGTCGTGATTGCTTTAGATAATTCGCAATCTATGTTGGTTTCGGGGCAAAAAAATCTTACTGATTTAGTGGCTAATTTGAATAAATTGAAAGAAGATTTAAAATCAGAAGAATATAATATTGCATTTGCTTCTTTAGATGACGAAACGAATCAAAGTCTTGAAAATCTGAAATTTAATAAAAAGACAACAGACCTTTCTGGGTTACTGTCGGGCGTAAAAAATGCCTTTGAAGGAGAAAACTTAACGGACGTTCTGTTAATTTCCGATGGTATTGCCAATCAAGGTGTTTCACCTGCTTCAAATAGTTTCAATTTTGCCGTTCATACTGTTGGTTTAGGTGATACCATTCCTAAAAAAGATATTGCAGTTAAATCCGTTTATGCCAATAAAGTGGCTTACTTAGGGAATAAATTTCCTGTACAAGCTGATGTTTCGGCTTTTGGCTTTTCTGGTAAAAGTACAAATGTGTATTTGAAACAGGGTGGTAAGGTTTTGGATAAACAAACGCTTGTTTTCAAGCAGAATGACGATTTAAAAACGGTTACTTTTAACACAACTGCTAATCAAATTGGCGTACAACATTTGGTTGTCGAAACCGATGTTTTAGGAGGTGAATTTTCGAGCAGAAACAATCGTCAAGACCTCTACGTGGAGGTTATTGATGGAAAAGAGAAAATTCTTTTGCTTGCTCTCGCTCCGCACCCTGACATAAAAGCATTGAAAAGTATCATTGAAAAAAATGAGAATTACGAATTAGATATTAAAGTTTTGACGGAAAATCCAAATCCCGACGTTGCGTCAAAACCGTATGATTTGTTGATTCTTCATCAACTCCCTGATTATTTCAACTCTTATTCAAATATTTTCAAGCCAATTATCGACAAAGGAACGCCAACAATGTTTGTTTTGGGCAATCAGTCGGGTACAAGTTATTTGAATCAACTGAACCAAGTAATGCAAATAAGTTCACAGGCTGGACAAAGCGATAAAGTTACAGGAGCTTATAATCAGGCTTTTAAATCTTTGAATTTTGAAACAGAAAAAATGCAGTTAATCAATAAATTACCGCAGATTTCTGTCCCATTTGGAGAGTTTAAACTTTTGCCAAATTCCGAAGTAATTCTTTATCAAAAAGTAGGTTCAGTACAAACGCAAAAGCCACTTTTTGTAGTAAATACAGGAGCGAAGAAATCGGCAATATTTACGGGTGAAGGACTTTGGGCTTGGCGTTTAGAAGAATATCAATTGACTGATAAACAGGAAGTTGTCGATGACGTAGTATTGAAGGTTTTACAATTTATTTCTGCCAAAGACGATAAACGAAAATTACGAGTTTATCCAATCAATACCGAGTTTTTATTAGGAGAAAAAGTAGTTTTTGAAACAGAAATTTACAATGCCATTTACGAGAAATTGTATAATTTACCTATCAAATTAGAAATCAAAGACGAAAAAGGTGTCGCTCGTAATTTTAGTTATTCGACTTCTCCTGATAATACCAAATTTGAAATTAGTTCACTTCCTGCGGGCGTATATCGCTACCGTGCGAGTACGACTGTTTTGGGTAAAGCAGAACTTTCGGCAGGTGAATTTGTTATTAAAGATGTTCAATTAGAAAACTTAAATCTAACGGCAGATTTTGATGGTTTACGTCAACTTTCTACCAAAACAGGAGGGAAGTTTTTCAAGAATAATCAATTTGAAGAAATCAAAAAGACCATTTTAAATCATAAAGTTCCTGAGAAAATAGATGCCACCGAAGACTTGAAAGAAATGATAAACTTACGTTGGATTTTCTTTGTAATTCTGGCACTTTTAACGGCAGAATGGGTGATGCGGAAGTATTTGGGAGGGTATTGATTTTTTGAAACTGTTATTGAATATGAAAAAAATACAAGACTTCTTTGAAAGGTATAATACTATCAAAAGGACTAATATTCCCCGAAATGCAATTTTACAAATAGAAAATATCATAGGGTTTCAAATTCCGAATGACTATAAATTTTTCATTGAAAATTATACGGTATTTGAAAACTCAGTAGGACAAGAATGTCTCCAACTATGGGGGTTGGAAGAAGTAGTTGACAATAACTTACAGTATGAAATTTTTGAATACCTACCGAAAATATTAGGTATTGGTACAAATTTGGGAGGTGAATTTATTGCTATCGAAAAATTAAATGAGGATACATTTAGAATTGTACTTTCCCCGTTAATTGATTTAGATAAACAGTATCATATAAAAATTGGAGACTCATTTACTGATTTCATCGAAAGAGTAGAGGATGGAAAGGAATGGTTTGTATAGTTAATGATAAAAGACTCAAACATTATTTGTTTGAGTCTTTTTATGCTCTTTTGAATTTCATTTACAGTACAATTTTTAGATTTTGTAATATATTTCGTCTGCAATCATGATGACAATATCAATTAGAAGTTGATTTGATTCGTTTTATATAATCCTCAATTTTTTGAACAGGCAACTTAAAGGCATCAGCAATGAAATTTGCATCTAAACCTTTTTCAATTAATCCTTTTACGTGATTAAAAGTATTATCTTCCCTAATCTGATCTGCAATCGTCATGGCAATTTTGTTTACGTTTGTTGAAACTTCTGTAAATATAGGAGTTAAATTGGCTTGTGTCAAGTTCAAAGCCGTTTCGATATAGTAGAAAACGGTTTTGATAAATTCTAATTGTTTGTCGGCATCCAAACGATTGAGTTTTTCTGCCCAAAAGGACGATAATCTCAAAAACTCATCTTCTTTATCATGACTATGTTTGAGTAGCATGGTTGTCATACTTAGCAATAAATTCTGGAAATTAGCAATTTGACTATCTTCAATTTTGTCGAGTGTAAACAGTAAATAATCAAAATCTGGAATGAATTTCTCCAAAGAAGGATGCAAACCTTTGAAGTAACTTTTCATAGATTTATATTTCCAAGTACCTTCTCCATGATGAATAATGATGGGAATAACTACCGATAACTTCTTTTTCTGCTTTCGTTCTTCTTTCCAAATATTGAGAATATACTGCAATAATTGCAGATGTGGATATTTGTGAACGTAAGATTTATGTTCAAATAAGAGTGTTACCAAGGTCTTTTGTCCTGCAAAATCTGTTTGATAAACGATGTCAGCTAAATGTTCTTCTAATTCATTATCTGTAAAGGAATCGTTGACTCTTTTAAGAGCGGAAATGTTTAGTCTTTCTCGTAGTTCAAGCGGAAAAACTTCTTCTATAAAACTTTGGGCGACTTCTAAACGAGAGAAGGTTTCTCTGAAAAACTTATCGTGGGGATTATTAATTTGATTCATAGGATGTATATTATTCCGAGAATTAATAAAAAATCTACAAACTGTCTTAATTTCGCTGTCCAATTACACATATAACATTATGAATATAGGAGATAGAGTACGTCTCATGCGAGGTCGTGAGGAAGGAATTGTTACAAAAATATTAGCCAATGGGCTTTTAGAAATAGAAATTGAAGATGGTTTTACGATTCCCGTAAAGACTTCTGACGTGGTGATTATCAGTGAAATGGAGCAGAAGGTTTTTAATCCTACTCCTGTTGCCAGATTTGAACCACAACAAAATATTGACCGTCGTTTACCGACCAATGAAATTTTGGCAAATCGTGGGGTTTATATGGCTTTTGTGCCTGTAAACGACCGTGAATTGTCGCAACATCTTATCAATAATACAGACTGGGATATTCCATTTATGCTTTCGGTTGGTTCAGACCCACATCATAAAGGTTTGGCGGCTGGCGTTTTGAAACCTAAAACTTTCATTAAAGTACAAAATGTTTTGGTGAAGGATTTTGAAGACTGGGGAACGTTTGTTTTTCAAGCCTTTTATTTCCGTTTGGCATTCATGAAATTGCCCGACCCGATTATTAAACGATTGAAATTTAGAGTCAATACTTTTTTCAAGAACAAATCTAAAGCTCCCTTGTTGAATCAAGATGCTCATCTTTTTCAATTAGATGCAGAGGATTCTGTAAATCCAGTAAGTTTTAAAATTGACCCTGATAAAATCATTGAACAGATGTTTGAAAAAGAAGCACCTGAACCGATGAAATTACCTTCAAAGCCTTCATTGTCGATTGATTTACACATTGAAGTTTTGACGAAGGACTCATGGGCGATGACCAATGCAGAAATGCTTACTTTGCAAATGGGTACTTTTGAACGTCAGTTTGAAGCGGCAATAGCCAATGGAATGGACGAAATTACATTCATTCATGGGGTCGGGAATGGCGTTTTGCGTGATGCTATTCATAAAAGACTTTCAGGCAATAAAAATGTTCAATATTTTGAAGATGCCCAAAAAGACAAATTTGGATATGGAGCAACGAAAGTAAAAATAAAGTAATTTGACCATTAAACATCCCGAAAATTTCAAATTTTTGGGATGTTTTTTTATAGACCATTCCGTATTTATCATTCATATTTATACCTAATTTTACGGTTAATCGTTACTTAAAAGAAAGATTATTTATTATCACAACAATGAAACATACCCTAATTGCTCTAATCTCGGTCATAATTTTACAAGGCTGTGCCAGTTCTTCAAGCCCAAGTACAACTTCTTCCAGTGGAGGTGCAACAAACGGCACTAATGCCAATCCAGAAGCCCCAAAAGAATCATATATTTATAAAGGAAAACAAGTGGAAAAAAATGTTTCAACCATCGGAATCCCCTTTGAAATTACGATGGCAGACGTTGAACGTCAAATCAATGTTAATGTGAAAGATTTAGTTTTTGAAGATAACAGCATGGAGGATAATAATTATGACAACTTCATGTGCAAAGTATTTAAGAAAGAAGCTATTTCGGTAACTGCTCAAAATGAAACATTTACTTTTACCGTTCCATTAAAAGTTTGGGCAAAAGTGGGATATAAAGTAATGGGAATATCAATTCCTCCGCAGGAATTAAACTTTGATTTTAAAGTAAAATTTGGAACAAAATTCGCAATTGCTCCCAACTGGGAAGCCTCAGTACAGAGTTTTCCAATCGGTTATGAATGGGTCAAAAAACCAACGGTTCGTTTAGCAGGCGTAGAAATTCCTGTGACAGGTTTAGTTGAAAAGGCTCTAAATTCAAAGCAAGATGCTATTTTGAAAGCTTTGGATGATGCCGTTCGTAAAAATGTAGAAATAAAAAAGTACATCGTTCAAGCTTGGAATACCGCCATGCAACCGTATTTACTTTCTGAAAAATACAAGACATGGTTGAAAGTTACACCAACAGAATTACAAATGACCCCGCTGACGACGGTTAATAATAAGATAAAAGCAACCATTGGTATTAAAGCGTTTACCGAAACAATAACAGGGGTAAAACCGACTTATTTACCCGTAACAACTGTTCCTGATTTGAAATTAGTTTCGCAGATTCCTGATGATTTTCAAGTGGGAATTATTGCTGAGATTCCTCTTTCAGAAGCAGCAAAGCTCACAGGAGATACTTTGGTAGGACAAAATTTTTCCTTTAAAGATGGAAAATATAATGTTAAAGTAACTGACATTGATATTTATGGAGACGGTGATAAAATGGTTATTAAATCTGGACTCTCGGGAAGTATTAATGGGAAAATCTACTTCAAAGGAACGCCCGCTTACGACCCTGCCACTAAATCCGTTTTCTTAGACAATTTTGATTATGACTTGAAAACTAAAAACGTTTTAGTGAGTACCGCAAACTGGTTTTTTCAAGGAAAATTCGCCAAAAATATGAAAGAATCCATGACTTTTAATATCGGAGGACAAATTGACGAAATGAAAAAACAAGTACAAGCAAACTTGAATAAACCCGTTTCAAAAGGAGTTACACTTAATGGAAGTGTTGTTGATTTAACGCCAGATAAAGTCTATTTAACACCTAATTCTATTATTGCCGTAATTAATGCGAAGGGTAAATTAGACATTAAAATTGATGGATTGTGAGTTAGAGATTGTGAGATTGATGCTTCAAATTATCGAATTTTTGAAAATAATGACGCTTTACTCATAACTCATGACTACTTTTGCAGTAGAAAATAAATCATCTTATCGCCTTTGAGCAATCAAGGGAGGAAAGTCTGGACAACGTAGAGCAGCGTGCTTCCTAACGGGAAGGTATTAATTTGGAGACGAATTGATAACAGCAAGTGCAACAGAAAATTACCGCCAAACTTCGGTTTGGTAAGGGTGAAAAGGTAGAGTAAGAGACTACCGCTTGTTTGGTGACAAACAGGGCGTATGTAAACCTCACGTGTTGAAAGACCAAATAGGCTGACAGTTGTAGGGCTGCTCGCCTGATGTCAGTGGGTAGGTCGATAGAGCGTATCGGTGACGGTGCGTCGAGATAAATGATAAGACTTTTTAGTGAAATATCTAAAAATGACAGAATCCGGCTTATAGATTTGTTTTCTAAATATTCAGACTTGGAGTTGTGTAAAAGTCCAAAGTATGAAGTCTTCAGTCCTAAGTACGATGCTAAGTTATAGCGTAAAATTTGGAGGCTTTTCATAAGACTTAATACTTAATACTTTTTACGCAATCTCAAGTCTTTTGTTTTTTAATTAAATAATTATTGGAACGTCTTGCCAACTCCTTATTTTTCACTATCTTTGCACTCCAATTTACAATTACCATAACCGAAGGACGGGTTCCTTCACTAAAACGTAAATAACAGATGGCTGTTAAAATTAGATTAGCACGTCGTGGACGTAAAAAATTAGCGATGTATGACATCGTAGTAGCTGACGCAAGAGCTCCACGTGACGGTAAATTCATCGAAAAAATCGGTACTTATAATCCAAACACAAACCCAGCTTCAATCAATTTGAATGAAGAAACTGCTTTGAGATGGATTATGAATGGTGCGCAACCTACTGATACTACTCGTGCAATTTTGTCATATAAAGGTGTTTTATTGAAAAAACACTTACAAGTTGGTGTTAACAAAGGTGCAATCTCTCAAGAAATTGCTGACACTAAATTTGCTGACTGGAAAGTAACTAAAGACGCTAAGATTACAGGTAAAACTGATTCATTGGATGCAGCTAAAGGTGCTGAAAAAGCAGCTCGTATGGCAAGAGAAACAGAAATTAACGCTGCTCGTGCTGCCGCAATTGCTAAGAAAAACACTGTAGAAGAGCCAGTTGCAGAGGTTGAGGCTGAAGTTGAAGCACCAGTTGCAGATGCAGAAGCTCCAGCAGAATCGGCTGAATAGTTTTTCTAAAAAATAAGATTTTAAGAAATGATACAAGACTCTTTTAAAGTGGTTTTGTATCATTTTTTTTTGAATATTAATGTAGAACAGGTTTTTTGCCTGTCAATGCCCAACAGGTTGGAAACCTGTGCTACTATAAAATGACGAAAGAAAATTGTTTTGAATTAGGGAAAATTACAAAAACTCACGGAGTAAGAGGTGAGCTTGTGTTATGGCTTGACGTAGATTTTCCAGAAGATTACGAAGATTTAGAAAGTATATTTTTGGAAGTAAGAGGTGAATTAGTGCCATTTTTTATGGAATCATTTCGTCTTTCTGGAAATAGAGCTATTGTTCAATTTGAAGATATTGATACCTTTGAAAAAGCAGAAGGAATGATAAATCTTCAAGCTTTTTTACCTTTAGAAGAATTGCCAGAATTGGACAAAGACCAATTTTATTATCATGAAATTATTGATTTTAAGGTAATTGACAAGAATTTGGGTGAATTAGGTACAGTACAAACTGTCCATTCTATGCAAGCTCAAGATTTATTAGTAATGGATTATAAAGGAAAAGAAGTGTTTGTTCCTGTAATTCCTGAAATTGTCTTGAATGCAGAAAAAGATAAAAAAATATTAAATGTTAATTTACCAGAAGGTTTATTAGAAGTTTATTTAGAAGATTAATGAATGATAAAAGAACGAGGGAATTATAGAATTGAGAATTAAATCATTAAATAGAGAAATTTAAACGCTTCATTTAATCACTCATTCACGCATTCACTCATTCACTCTTTTCATGAGAATAGATATTATTTCAGTAGTGCCAAAATTGATGGAAAGTTTTTTTGGACATTCTATCCTAAAACGTGGACAAGAAGCAGGTCATGCAGAAGTTGTTTTACATGATTTGCGTGATTATACTACCACAAAAAGCCGCCAAGTTGATGATTATGCTTTTGGTGGTGGGGCAGGAATGGTGATGCTTGCAGAGCCAATTGCCAAGTGTATCCGTCAGTTGCAAAGTGAGCGTGAGTATGATGAAGTTATTTATATGACTCCTGATGGAGAAACTTTCAATCAACAAACAGCCAATAGTTTGTCTTTAGGCGGAAATTTGATTTTTCTTTGTGGACATTATAAAGGAGTTGACCAACGGGTGAGAGATATGTTTATTACTAAAGAAATTTCTATTGGTGATTATGTGCTTTCTGGAGGAGAGTTGGCGGCTGCTGTTTGTGCTGATGCCATTATTCGCTTGATTCCTGGTGTTTTGAATGATGAAACCTCTGCTTTGACAGACTCTTTTCAAGATAATCTTTTAGCTCCACCTGTTTATACTCGTCCTGCTGAATTTGAAGGAAATAAAATTCCAGAGGTACTTTTGTCGGGGCATGAAGCTAAAATTAACGAATGGCGTTTTGAACAATCCATAGAACGTACCAAAATTAGAAGACCTGATTTATTAGGAAAAACGGGTTTGTTTTAAAAATGAAATATGATACTTTTTGATGAAATTCTCAATAAATTGATAAAATCTATATTAATTAAACAAGAAATTTATTAATCTGATATTTTTTTTTCAAACAAATATATTATATTGCACTCCCAATTGATTATGTAATATATTCAAGAAGGGCACCCAAATAAATAATGATTTAGTGTTGTTGATGACGTGTTGAGAATGTGTAAACACAAATCATTTTGAATGACGAAAAAACAAAGTAAGGATTATAATTCGGAAAGCTCGACGTTGATAACGTTGGGCTTTTTTGTTTTACCATACTTCAATGGAAGAATATTGATATTTACTATTGTTGGAACTTGTGCTTTATTTTGTCTTATTATTTAAAACAAGATATTCGAACATACTGATTTTTTAATGGTTGTTTAATAAAATTATAATCACATTATTCGCTTTATTGTAAGGTAAAAAGGCTTTTTGGCATATTAATTGAGGTTTTATTAGTTTAATTTTTTTATTTAGACACTTCATTTTACCAATCATAATTCTTTCAAACCGCCATGAAGAAAGAGGAGAAACGGGATATTGCTTTTTGCAATTTTATAATATTTTGCAAACCCCTTCATTTTAAGAAATTAAAGAATTGTGTCTTTAATTTGAGACTAATTTATGTATTCTTCATAAAACCAATTCGCTGGTTAATTCTTTTTAGACAGAAATTTGACTCAATATTTTTAAGGTTGACATTCTACCTTCCCAAGCGTTATCTCTCCGTATTATTTAGTTTATTATTTGTATTGATTACCAATTCTTCATTTGGACAAGGGGGAACTTTCGCTTGGTTTAATGGAACTTCTGGAAATACATGGGCAGCAACCGATGTTAGTAAAACTTATACAATTAGTTGTGGAACAGGTTGTAGCGTAAATGTTACCATGACAATTATTGACCCTAATAATAGAAATTGCGATCCTGATACTTATACCACCAATCCATTTGATACAGGAAATGGCTGTTTGCCTTATCCGAATGGAGCAAATGTGGAAGTTGATAATGTAACTGGCAATGGAAATATTTTAGACCCTTGGGATTCTGACTGTAATCCGTTTTTTACCCAGACAAATGGTGCGTATGGCGTGAATTATTTGACTTTTGCCATGAATTCCTTTACCCATTTAGAGGATGTTACCATTAGATTTACTTTTTCTAAGCCAGTATTCTTAGATAATTTTACAATTGGAGATATTGACGGAAGGACACTTCAACAAGATAGAACTCAAACTTTGACTGGTTCTCCTCAACCATTATCTCAGTATGAATCACCTGGTAATTCATATCAAGATGAAGTTACGGTGACCGCCATTGGAATGACTGGTAATGTAGCCGTCAATTATTCGGCTTTAGGTTCTTTAACAACTCAGGTAGGACAAACGGTACGGTCTGTTTATAATAATAATTCGGTCAATCTTACACCAGATGATGTTAAGGGAACTATCACCGTTAATACCGCTGATGCTATTACTCAATTAGATATTACTTATTCTAACGGTCCAGATGATGGAGCTGCTGAACAAGCAAATCCAAGTTTTTACAGTTGGTGGGCTAATGGAGGAACATATATGCTCTCGGATGGAAGAACAATAACACAACCTGCAAAGGGGGCAACTAACGGAACAAGTGATAATCATGCTATCCGTATTTCTGGTTTTAATTTTACCGCTTGTCCCGATTTTGCTTTTACCAGAACAAATGCAATAGTTTGTGCAGGCAAAACGGCTAACATCGGTATCACACCTGCCAATGGAACTGCTCCTTATTCTTATACTTGGACTGGTCCAAATGGGTTTACTTCAACAAGCCAAAATCCTGTGATTCCTGCTATTACGGCATCGCAAGCAGGTGTTTATAGTGTAACGGCAGTTGATGCTAATGGTTGTATAGGTACTTCTACGGCTTCGGTTATGGTTAATCCTTTACCAACGCCAACAATTATGGCTAATGCGACAACTTGTGTTGGTTTGAATCTAATTTTAACTTCTGGTGGCGGAGGCACATACGTATGGAATGGCCCTAATTCATTTACATCAAATGTTCAAAATCCAACAATCACTAATCTTTCTACCAATGCAACAGGAACTTATACGGTAACGATAACTGGAGCGAATGGATGTACTGCTTCTGCTACTACTCTCATTACGGTCAATCCCAATCCTGTTCCAACGGTGAATAGTCCCGAAATATGTGCTGGAGCAAGTACGACTTTAACGGTAGGTAATTGTTCAGGTACAGTTACTTGGGATAATGGTTTATCCGCAGGAGCGAGTGTAACGGTTAGTCCGAGTGCCACCAAAATTTACACGGCAACTTGTACGGTAGGCAGTTGTACAGGCACTGTGGCTTCAACAGTTACGGTCAATCCCAATCCTGTTCCAACGGTGAATAGTCCCGAAATATGTGTTGGAGCAAGTACCACTTTGACGGTAAGTAATTGTTCAGGTACAGTTACTTGGGATAATGGTTTATCCGCAGGAGCGAGTGTAACAGTTAGTCCGAGTGCCACCAAAATTTACACGGCAACTTGTACGGTAGGCAGTTGTACAGGCACTGTGGCTTCAACGGTTACGGTCAATCCCAATCCTGTTCCAACGGTGAATAGTCCCGAAATATGTGTTGGAGCAAGTACCACTTTGACGGTAAGTAATTGCTCAGGTACAGTTACTTGGGATAATGGTTTATCCGCAGGAGCGAGTGTAACAGTTAGTCCGAGTGCCACCAAAATTTACACGGCAACTTGTACGGTAGGCAGTTGTACAGGCACTGTGGCTTCAACAGTTACGGTAAAACTAAAGCCAACGCTAAGTATTTCAAGCGTAGTATGTTCGGCAGATTTAACTACATATACCATAACTTTTAGTAGTGACGGTATCGTTTCGTCAAGCTCAGGTAGTGTTGATAATACCGCCAAAACAGTTTCAAATATAGCCGTAGGTACCAATGTGGTATTAACAGCTACTTTAAATGGTTGTATTCTTGATGTTCCTGTTACGAGTCCAAGCTGTCCTTGTCCAAATGTACCCGCACCTGTTAGTGGAGGTAATAAAGTAGTTTGTTCAAATACAAGCATACCACCTTTGACCGTTACCGTTGGAAACAATGAAAGTGCCAATTGGTATAATAGTAATGGAGTATTGGTTGCCAGTAATACATTGTCATACACGCCCACAACAGCAGGAATTTATACTGTTGAATCTTATAATTTGACAAATAATTGCAAATCATCAACCAGCGTAAATATTTCACTTGTAATATCGCCAGCACCTACAATAACCCCAAAAGTTAAGCAGGCTACTTGTTTTATTAATACTGCAAATAATGATGCTTCAATTAGTTTTACTACATCGGTAGGTGACAAATATGGTATCGTACAAGGGGCATCTTATAGTGGTGCTTCGTATGGAACTGCGGCTGCATTAGTCGTAAATGCAGGTAGTTTGACGGGTATTTCCAATCCATCTGTAGCTACACAATATACCATTAGAGTATTTAATGGAAGTAATACTTGTTTTACTGACGCAACAGTGGTGCTTAACACAACCATTTGTTCAATTGTTTGTGAGCCATTAAAATGTTTACCTTTAAAAATAGAGATTAAAAAATAAGAAAATTATCTGTTTGCAAATACAAAATATCGGGAAAGGAAAGGGGGATTGATTCTAAAAAATAATTCCTGTATCACTAAAACCTAAAACGCTCAAATGTTAATTTGAGCTTTTTAGGTTTTAGTGATAGGCATTTTAATAGATTTGTCAATATCTTCGTAACTGTTTTGGCAACCCTGTAAATCTAAAATTGGTAGTAATGATAAAAATTTGTAGAATTTGTTTATGGATTAGCATCTTGTTTTGTACCCAAATAAATGCTCAACAATTTATTGGAAATGGGGGAAGTATAAGAGATTTCAAAAATTTTGTTAGACCTGATACCTTTAATATTAAGATAAATGGGCTTCCCAAATTGATAAATTCAGCTTTTGGACTTTCAAAAGTTTGTTTTAATATCACTCATTCCAGAGCTTCTGATTTGAAAATTGAGTTAATATCTCCAAGCGGAATAAGCATTTGGTTGACCAATAGAAATGGGCGTGACAATGGACGTGATTATATGAATACGTGCTTTCGTTCTAATGGTTTTTCGGGATATATACACCAAGCCAATGCTCCTTTTGAGGGCGAATTTATACCAGATGGAAGGTTTAGTTTTTTGAATAACGGACAAAATCCAAATGGTACTTGGAAGTTATTAATCAGCGATTTGAGAGAAGAGGAGGTTGGTACGTTAAATTATATTTCCTTAGAATTTACCGAAAATCCAATGCCCAATCAAGAAGCAAGTCCTTGTTCATTTGAGAATCCAGAAGGATGTAAATGTGATACCAAAAGTAAAGATTGTGAGTTATTGCCTGATTTGATAATTCTGAAAAAGTTTACCGAACAACAAATAAAAGAATATCCCAAAGATGACCCTTATTATGGTGGACAGCTTCATTTTGCAGCCTCAATTTGTAATATTGGCGACGGACCGATGGAAACAAATGGTATGAGTGAGTGGTTGTGTGGAGATGAAAAAGTAGATTCATTGACCAAATGTGCTGATGGAAAGTATGCAAGACAAAAAGTATATCAACGTATTTACTCAAAAAAGGGAAATAAACTAACTTTTAAAGACCGACTGGCTGGCACTAATTATTTTGATGATAAACCTGGACATAATCATTTCCATGTGGATGATTGGGTAGAATTTAGGTTGGTTAAAGAAACAATCACTAAGAGAAAGAAAACGAAAACGTTGGTCGCCAAAGGTAGAAAAGTTAGTTATTGTTTGTTCGATTCTGGAGTTTGTAGCAATCGAGATAATTTGTGCGAGGAGAAAGGGAAAGTTTACGGGGAAAAGAATTTAAGCAATTATGGTTTAGGAAATTATACAGAATGCAAATCTAAAAAACAGGGCATAAGCGTTGGAGGATATGATACTTATGGAATGCTTTACGAAGGACAATTTATTCAACTTCCCAAAGGCTTAAAATCAGGTGAATATATACTCGAAATTGAAATAGACCCTAATCACATTTATAAAGAAAAAGATAGCACTAATAACACTTTTAAAATGAAAGTGCAGATTTCAAAGCAAGAATAACTACTTTAAAAGTCCTCCCTAAACTCCACTTTATGATTAGAGTTTAGGGGTTTTCTTTTGTCAACGAATTGAAACTTATAAAACAGTCTGTCAAACCATATTCATTAAATTTTCTTTGGCACTTTTTTTGAAAAAAGCATTTCCTTTTCAGTGAAACCATTTTTTAGTTATTGGTTTAAATATTTGATATTACATTAATTGCCTGTTGGTCAGTGTGTTAGGTGCGTATAGTTGGCTGGTACGATATTTTGGTATGCTATTTGTATAAGTAGTCTATGGGTTATAGTTTTTAATGATCTGTCATATTTAAAATACAATTCTTTCCAACCGCCATGAAGAAAGATTATACAAATCAATCCCTAACCAAAGGGTCATTTGCAGCTTACTGCTTATTACTTATTTTTAAAATCCTATCTATTCAGACTAAGGATTCCTTCCTCTTTGATTTTTATGTAAGAAAAACGAAATGGATTCACCATTCTGTATTCGTGATGGTTGTCATGTTACTGAGCAATGGAGTAGTTTTTCAATCCTATGCTCAATGTACAAGTTGTACTTATACAGCACCTTCAGGAGGGACAAATTTTAACTTTAACGGGAATGAAACACTTTGTATTACTGCCAATACGTCTAATTTGGGCTGGAATATGAATGGAAGTGGTAATAAAATTTGCCTTGCAACTGGTGTTGTTTGGGACCAACCATTTGGAGGAAACCTTCAAGCAGGTACAGTAATAGAACTTTATGGAACACTAAATTTGGGGAACGGATTTAACGTGAATGGAACACCGCCCAATGCTATCATTAATATACATCCAGGAGCAGTGCTTAATCATACAGGTGGTTTTGGCAATGGGATTACCATTAATAATGAAGGCACTATAAATTTTACAAGTACCTCTAATATTGGTGTCAACGGAAGTTTCATTTTGAATAATACATCAACAGGTATTGTAAACGCTCTTGCTACAACCAATTTTATGTTGGGAAGCAACGCTACCATCAATAATGACGGTTCAATTCACTTTGCCAATTTTGAAAATGAAGAAGGGTATTTGAATAATAATGCAACAGGTGTTTTTATTGTGGATAGAAGTATGAACAATCACGGAGCATTTATTAACAATGGTGATTTTCAACTTCCATGTAACACTTTAGCAGGTGCGGCAGGAGCAACCACTTGTAGCTTTAGAGTTGGTGATAAAGGAGTTGGTAAAGAGTTTATAACGAACACTTGTATTAAAGTGTTGAATGGTAATGTAACTTTTGATGGGCCTGGAACTTTGAATAGTGGTTTTGAAATTGGTGATGGCTATAATTTAATACTCAATAAAACAGTCTCAGGAACGGATGGCTCTTTCTTGGTAAAAGGTGGAACAAGTACCATTAATTTATCGGGAAGTTACATTGGTACTAATATGAAGTTCTATGATGTAAATACAGCAGGAAATAGTTTTGATTCAAATTTTGGAAATAATGCTTCAAGTTTTACGGTAAGTTCTTCGGCGGGTTGTAGTACAACACCTCCGCCTCCAGTCTGTTCAATATCAGGAGCTGTAAGTGATATATCTTGTCATGATAATGCAACATTAAGTTTAGCGACAGACGATTATATGACATTTTTTTTAACACCATCAGGTGGAAGTATTGGGACAAAATTTATTTTAACTGCAACTCAGGCTGGAAATCCGATAAATGTTACACTTCAAAATGGAAATCCCACGGATAGTTTGAGTTACGCCTATCCAACTCCACTTAGAACGCCTAATGGCTCTGCTGGTAATGGAAATATAATATTGACATTAACGGATAAAAATAATTCAACTTGTACTACCACTGTTACTATTACTGATTCTGGTTCTTGTGCCGTTGCAACTTGTTCAGGTACACCTCAAACAGTAAGTTATTCATTCCAAACACCATTTCAATTAACAGATTTAAATGCAGAACCTCTTATAATTCCACAATTTGATACTGGAGGTGGTACTCGTACTTTAACAAAAGTTGAATTGAAATATGGAATGCTTCAAGCAACCAATAGCCTCACAGAGAATACTGCGGCAACAGCTGCAAGTTTTAGACTTAGCCTAAATACGAATTCTATTATAGATTTTGGTTCAAGTATAATATTAGATGAAATCAATAATTATTCAACAGGAACAACTTCTATTACTTTGCCTGCTGGAATTACTGTTGGAGCGTCAGGTTCTTATGGTGGAGATATGACAGAACCTCCATCTTTAGTATTATCCACTTTAGCAGGTATGCAAAGTTGGTTAAGCCCATACATGGCAGATATTTATGGTGTATCTCCAATAACTGATGCTCGCTGGGTAACGCTTGCCACAGGAGTTGCCACAAATGATGATGACATATTTTACATCCCAACAAAGACGTTCTTTAATAAAGATAGCGTTACTTATACAACTCCAACTGATTTGGCTCAATTTATAGGAACAGGAAATTTACCATTATCTGCAACTACTATGAATGGAATAACAACAACTGGTGGAGGAGGTAATTTACGTACAAAACAGAATACCAAAGCTTATGCTTATGCAAGTGTTGAATATACTTATACTTGTAGTGCAACTTGTACTCCCCCAACTGCCGTTACTGCCAGCAGTAATTCACCCGTTATCGAAGGAGGTTCAATTACTTTAACATCCAGTTCAACAGGTGGTACAAGTTATGCTTGGACAGGTCCAAATAGTTTTAGCTCAACTTTACAAAACCCTACGATAAATTCATCAACGAGTTTAATGACAGGTATTTATACAGTAACTGTTACAAGTACAGGGACTTGTATGGCAACCGCTACGACTTCAGTTTCAGTGACAGCAAGTACACCAACTTGTACTCCTCCAACTGCCGTTACCGCCAGCAGTAATTCACCCGTTATCGAAGGAGGTTCAATTACTTTAACATCCAGTTCAACAGGTGGTACAAGTTATGCTTGGACAGGCCCAAATAGTTTTAGTTCAACTTTACAAAATCCTACGATAAATTCATCAACGAGTTTAATGACAGGTGTTTATACAGTAACTGTTACAAGTACAGGGACTTGTATGGCAACCGCTACCGTTAATGTAGTGGTAGAATGTGTAAAACCTACAATTACCGCAACCGTAACACAAGCAACTTGTAATGGAACAACAGCTAATAACAATGGCAAGATAAATTTTAGTGTAGTTAATGGTGATAAGTATGAAATAGTAGAAGGCTCAACTTTTTCTGGCACAGGAACATACTCATCTGCTATGTCAGTAAGTGGAGGAGGAGGTAGCCTATTAAATCTGGCAAATCCAACTGCTGCTAAACAATACACCATCAGAGTTTATAACGGAAATAATTCTTGTTTCACTGATAGGATGGTTACATTAAATCCAAAGAGTTGTGTTTTTGAATGTGAACCATTCAAGTGTTTAGATTTAAAAGTGAAAATTAATTAAGCTATCATTTGAAATTTAAAAAGACTTAACGCTAATGGTTGAGTCTTTTTTGATTTTAAAATTGTATTGAAGGAGGAGGATAATTTTATCAACTCCAAACAGATTTAGTTCATATTTATCCAGAAGCAACAAGTCGGAAAATTGTTTCTTAGGTTTCCTCCAAAAGTGAAAATCTGATTTGGCACTTTTTTTGAAAAGCCCAATATCTTATTTTTTGCACGTTATATGATTTTTATAAAGTTTTGATACGATTTATTTTGATTGTAAATGCTTTAAAATAAAGTATTTGCAGATTTTTTGATTTCATCGAGTAGTATATGGAAAATTTTGGTATGCTATTTGTCTATTAACAAAAGAGTCACAATTTTAACTGACTTATCATTTTTTAAATACAATTCTTTCCAACCGCCATGAAGAAAGATTATACGAATCAAACCCTAACCAAAGGGTCGTTTGCAGTTTCCTGCTTATTACTCATCTTTAAAATCCTATCTAATCAGATTAAGGATTTATTCCACTTTTATTTTTACAATAGAAAAAATAAATTAATTCACTATGTGAGTTCAATTTTGATTCTCGTATTGCTCAATTTGATGAGTAATACCGTACACGCACAAGTAGCAGGAAAGGTCTTTAAAGACTTTAATGCCAATGCGACTCAAGAAACATCTGCCGCTTTTACTGAACCAGGAATTGCAGGGGTTATTGTTACGGCTTATAATGCAGCAGGTGCATCAGTCGGAACGGCCACTACTGCTGCTGATGGTTCATATACTATCGCAGGGGCAAGCGGAAGTTTAAGAGTTGAATTTACTAATTTTCCTGTGGGTATCTATGAAGGGCCAGCTGGAACAAATAGTAAAACTTCAGTACAGTTTGTGACAGCACCAACTACTACTGCATCCTTAGGAATAAATTGTCCTGAAGATTATTGTAATACAGCCAATCCAAAATTGGTAACTGTTTGTTATGATAATGGTTCAGGTGCTGGAAATACAAATCCAGTTGTTGTTGGTATAAACTATACAGCTACTGGCTCTGGAACAAATACTTACCCAACCAGTAGCACTGCCGATAATATGGGGTCTATTTGGGGGGTAGCTTATGACAAAAAAACAAAGCTAAGTTACTTCAGTGCATTTCTAAAAAGACAAGCAGGTTTAGGAGATAGAGGCTTGGATGGTATATATGTTGTTAATTATTCAACTGCAACTCCTTCATTAGTTGGAGGTTTTGATTTAGAAGGTGTTGTTCCATCTAATGGTGGTTCAGCAATTTCATTTGGAAGTGTTACCAGAAACCTAATCGCTTCTGGTAGTGGAACGGGTGTTAATGATTTGTCAGCAGATAGAACGCAGGCTTCAAGAGATGCCGATGCTTATGCTAAAGTGGGTAAAGTTGGTTATGGTGATATTGATATTGACCAACTGAGAAATACCCTTTGGGCGGTAAACTTAAATGAGCGTTCTCTAATATCTATTGATATTTCTTCAAATGTTCATACCGCAACGATTCCAACAACTTTAGCTTCTGCTAAAATTAAAAGATTTTTTATCAATGGCACAACCGCTCCATTTATATCTGGAATCGGTACTTGTCCAAATGGAACAATGCGTCCTTTTGGATTGAAAATTTATAAAGACAAAGGTTATTTAGGAACTGTTTGTGATGGTGCAGGTTTGTCAACTGTTGATATGAGTGTAAATCAGAAGGCTTACGTTTATTCTTTTGACCTTGCCAATCCTACTACTTTTACTGAAGTAACAAGTGTTCCTTTAAATTATAATAGAGAACAGTCATGGGTGCCTTTTACACCTGCTCCTACCTTTGATGCCCTCGAATCAGATAACTGGCAAAGATGGATTGACACTTACACAGACCCAACAACTTTTGGCGATGCAGTAAACTCTACTAATGTAGATTTCAAAACAGGTATAAATGGTCTCTTCACTGGAGCTCCTCAGCCTATATTATCCGACATAGAGTTTTTACCAAATGGCGATATGGTATTAGGTTTTATAGATAGATTTGCTCATCAACAAGGCTGGTCAAATTATATTCCTACTTCATCAACCGTTTTGCGTAGTGCAGTAAGTCATGGAGATATTTTGTTGGCTTCAAAAACACCAACAGGTTTTGTTTTTGAAGGACCAAACGAAAATGACAATTTTACAACTCCAGCAGTTTCTGCGGCAGCACAATCAGGACAAGAATTAAATGATGGCCCTGCTGGTGGAGGTGAGTTTTTTTATAAAGATTATTATATCGGTTCAGATGCAACTCACCCAGAAACAGCTTTAGGTGGTTTAGCGGTTTTACCAGGTAGTAATGAAATTACTGCAATCTCTTTTGACCCTAATGCTTTCAACTCAATGGGAGTCAGATGGTTGAACTATAACACAGGTAATGAAACTCGTAATTATACAATTGTTGCTAATACGGGTGTTTCTAACTTTGGGAAAGGTTCGGCTTTAGGAGACGTTGAATTATTATGTAATCTTGCTCCAATCGAAATTGGAAATAGAGTTTGGAAAGATACTGATAAAGATGGTATTCAAGACCCAGGCGAATCTGCTTTGGTGGGTGTAACTTTGGTATTATACAATAGTTCAGGTGTTGCAGTTGATACAACGGTAACAGATGCGAACGGAAATTATATTTTCTCTTCTACCACAGACCCAGACGTTTTACCAAATACTTCATATCGAATTAGATTGGTAAACTTAGGTACAAATGCTTCGGTTAGTGGGTTATCATTAACAGATATTACGGTTGCACCAGGTGAAACATCAGGAACAAATACGGGTTCGAGTTTAGCCAATAATGATGCTTTTTTGTCAAGTAATATTCCTACAATCAACATTGTTACAGGTACTTGGGGAGAAAATAATCATACTTATGACTTTGGACTTGTTGCTTGTACAAAACCAAGTTTAACGTTCAGTTTTACTAAAGCAACTTGTACAAACGGAGTGATTAATAATAATGCTTCACTTACTGTATCGCCAGTAGGAGCAGATAAAATAGGCTTGTCATTTGGTGGTACGTCTTATGGAGGACCTTCTTATGCTTATGCCGCTACTAATTTTACATTGCCATTACCTAATAAAAATACAGATTCTACCAAAGTTTGGATTCGTGTTTTTGCAGGATTAGATAGAAGTGGTTGCTTTAAAGATACTTCTTTTGTATTGCCTCCAACAATTTGTCCAATTCCAAAACCATGTAATGCAGCAGCTGGAGAAATAGGTGGTAATGTATTTAGAGATTTTAATAATACAGGTACGAAAGATACCCTTGAGGTTGGTTTAGCAGGTATTCCTGTAAAAGTGTTTGATTGTAATGGTGTATTGTTAGGAACAACTGTTACTGATGCCTTCGGTAATTATTCTTTTGCAGGAATGCCATCAGGTAAAGTAAGAGTTGAATTTGGAGCTATTCCAGCACCTTACAAACCTTCACAAAGTGGTACTGATAATGCAACAACTACTCAGTTTGTGACTGCACCTGATTGTAGTGTGGATTTAGGAGTTAATAACCCTAATGAATACTGTCAGCAAAATCCAAATTTAGCCACAGTTTGTTATGTTGTCGGAAATCCATTAGCAGTAGGTTTTCCAACAAATGGAGGAGCTAATGATGCTTTGGTTACTACAAAATACGATTTTGTATCTGGTGTTAATCACGATGTAAAATATAGTGATATGGGTTCTACTTGGGGTATCTCATACAACAAATTGACTCAAAAACTATTTACTTCTGCTTGGGTTAAACGCCATACAGGACTTGGTACATTGGGTGCAGGAGGAATTTATGTTATTGATTACTCAGGTGGTGATCCATCAGTAACGCCACCAACTAAAAGCGATTTCCTTGATTTAGCAGCTTTAGGTGTAAATGTCGGAACGGTTGCCTCAAATACTACTCGTGGATTGACAGGTGCATCTAATATAGCAACGATGGACTCAATCGGTTGGTATGCCACTGGAAAGGTTGGTTTAGGTGATATTGATATTTCAGATGATTATAATTCATTGTTTACAGTAAGTTTGGCAACTAAGAAAATCGTTAAAATTGATTTAACAGCTTATAATACAACTGGAGTAAAACCAACGGCAGGCAATATTGTAACTCTTCCAGACTTTCCAAATACTGGCTGTACAGGTGGAGAAAGTCGTCCATTCGGATTGAAATATCATGAAGGGAAACTATTTGTAGGCGTGGTTTGCGATGGTTCGGTAAGTGGTTTATTATCAGATGTTAAGGCAACTGTTTATGCTTATGATTTTACAAGTTCGAGTTGGTCAACAGCCGTAAATACTTTCCCTTTAGATTATCGTAGAGGTGCAGTCCATAATTCTGGGTGTCAGTTTTGGATTCCTTGGAGTGATGACCCAGCCAAAGTAGCAGTCACACAAGGACCTTCATTCAATGGTCGTTGTTTTCCACAACCTTTACTTTCAGATATTGAATTCGATGTAGATGGTTCAATGGTTTTAGGCTTTGCTGATAGAGGGGCTCACATGATGGGTGGGAAACAACCAATTATAGATAATCCTTCAGTATTAGTTACGGGAGTAAATGGTGGAGATGTTTTAAGAGTATATAATAATAATGGAACATTTGTACTTGAAAATCAAGGCTCAACACTTGATGGAGGTGGTGCAGGTTATAATTTTCAAGGTCCAGGAAATGGAGAATATTATGCGGATAACTTCCCAAGTCACCAAAATACTTCTTTAGGAGGTTTAGCTATCTTGGCAGGTTCAAATGAAGTAGTTTATACGAGTATTGACCCATCAAGATTTGAGTCGGCAGGTTATAGACGTGCCAGCAACACAACTGGTCAAACGCTAAAAGCTTTTGAACTTTATTACACACCTGCAACAGGAAGTGAAGGTACATTTAATAAAGGAGCTGGTTTAGGTGATGTTGAGTTATTATGTAATATTCAGCCTATTGAAATTGGAAATAGATTATGGCTTGATTTAGATAATGATGGCGTTCAAGACCCATGTGAAAATCCATTGGCGAATGTTTCGGTAAGTTTATATGATAAATTAGGAAATTTGGTTGCTCAGACAACTACTGATGCTAATGGAACCTATTATTTCAATGCAGCAAATGTAGTTGATACCTTAGGTACAACGAAACCAAATATTTTAGGGCCACAAGCCAATACAGATTATTTTGTAGTGGTTGGAAAAGAGGATAGTAGTTTTGATAAAACAAAATCTATGCTTTCTTCTGGTTCGGCTAAGTTAAATTTAACAGTAGCCAATAGCACACAAAGTAATGGAAACGACCAAAATGATAGCGATGGACAAACTTCTGGAGTTGTAGGTATTCCTTCTGCTCTGAATGGTTATCCAGTAATTGCAGTGACAACTCCTTTAAGTGGTTCAAATCATACTTATGACTTTGGATTCACTTGTAAACCTGTCATCACTGCCACGCCTAAAAAACAAACAGTTTGTGGTACAGGTACAGCAAGTGCATTTACCAGAAAAACGGTGATAGGATATGTTTCATCTCAACAATGGTATGGACCACTAACGGATACAACTTCTGCTTTCACAACAAAAATTGCAGGTGCGGTTGATTCAACCTATACGCCATCAACTTTACCAGCAGCAGGTCAAACAAGATACTACGCAGTGATTGCTCGTAATGGAGATTCACTATGTGCTGATACTGCTTTTGTTGCTCTGACAGTTTCGTCAAAAATCGTATTGCAAGCAACTCCAACAAATGCTTTATGTAGCAATGGCGGAGGCTCTATTTCAACAGCAGTATCTGGTGGTACTTCTCCTTATACTTATTTGTGGAGTAATGGAGCAACAACCTCTTCCATTTCAAATGTTGCAGCAGGTTCTTATCAAATTACGGTAACTGATGCAGGCGGATGTACAGCAGATACAACATTAGTATTAACGCAACCAGATTCATTGAATTTGTCATTATCAACCATGAATGTTACCTGTAATGCAGGAACTGACGGTGGTTTAAGCAGTATGTTGTCGGGCGGGAAAGCACCTTATACCTATGAATGGTATAATGGCTCAAGCACTTCAGGATTGTTCTTTTCAAATAATCCATCTGTAACAGGTTTAACCGCAGGTACATATACCTTAAAAGTGATTGATGCAAATGGATGTTTTAAAGCACAAACAATTAGTGTAACGCAACCGATAAAAATAAATGTAGCTCAATCTCAAAAAGACAACATTTGTTTCGACCAAAGTAAAGGCGAAGTTTATGTTAAAATTGGTGGAGGAACTCCTCCAATAAACATCAAATGGAATGTTGATGGAGTTCATAATCCAGCTTATGATGGACTTGATACTTTGAGAAACTTAAGAGCAGGTATTTATGAATTGGTTTTAACTGATGCAAACGGATGTGTTACAACGGTAAAAGA
This sequence comes from Arcicella sp. LKC2W, assembly GCF_034931005.1. Lineage (NCBI taxonomy): Bacteria > Pseudomonadati > Bacteroidota > Cytophagia > Cytophagales > Flectobacillaceae > Arcicella > Arcicella sp. LKC2W. Next base: position 470,506 of record NZ_JAYGIN010000001.1, on the reverse strand, counting down.
TACACTTGTTCAACCAGATTCATTACACATTGCCTTTACTAAAACGGATGGTTTATGTTCAAATGGTAATAAAGGAAGCATCAATACAAACGTAACAGGTGGTGTTGCTCCATATTCATATAGTTGGTCAAACTCAGAAGCAACCGCCAATGTAACTAATTTAGTAACTGGCAATTACAAATTAGTAGTGACAGATGCTAAAGGTTGTAAAGATTCAATTACCGTATTTATTGATGAAGAAGATTGTAGAGTTGACGTTGCCTTGAAAAAGACGGTCGTTGGTGTTTGTGAACGAAAAGTTGGCGATAGCATAACCTTTAATGTAGTTGTTTCTCGGAAAGATACAACATCACAAACCACCACAGTAATTGTAAAAGACCAAATTTCGTCATCGTTTTTAATTACGGCATCAACTTCAACAAAAGGTAGTTTTGATGTTTCAACTGGACTTTGGTCGGGTATTGCCTTAGCCAAAGGTGATTCTGCAACTTTAACGGTAACAGCCACAATTAAGGCAGGAGCAACAGGTTTATTATGTAATCAGGCATACGTAGATTACATGGACAAATTAGATATTGATTCTCAAGCAGGAAATTTACACCCCGCAGAAGATGACATTTCGTATGCCTGTGTAACTGTACCAATTGATTTATGTAAAGCTGACGGTCATTCAGTTACCTTAACAACGCCAGATTCTTTATCAAGTATTAAATGGTTTAAAGATGGTGTTGAATTAACAGCTGAGGCTGGTAATGCTTCAATAACTGTTTCAGATGCAGGTTCTTATACTTATACAGGAACAACAAATGGTACCAATTGTCAAGTAGGAAATTGTTGTCCAGTAATTATTAAAGATGCTTGTTATGGTTCAATCGGTGATTATGTTTGGAACGATAATAATATCAACGGAAAACAAGATGGTGGGGAAACGCCAGTAGCAGGAGTTAAAGTTTATTTATTAGACGGAACAACAGGAGCAAAATTAGATTCAGCAATTACTGATATTAATGGTAAATATTTGTTCGACAGTTTATTAACAGGTACTTATAAAGTTCAATTTGTTGAGCCAATAGGGAAGGACTTTACCCCGCCAAATACAGGTGGAGATGCCACAATAGATAGCGATGCAGGAACAAATGGAACGAGTGGTTTAGTTACGATTGATACGACTAAGCCTTCAACAGATTTGCTAAGAAATAATTTAACGATTGATGCAGGTATTATTCCACAATACGGTTCAATCGGTGATTATGTTTGGACAGACCAAAACAATGACGGACAACAATCGGCAGGAGAATTACCAATTGCAGGTGTAACAGTTTATTTATATGATGGTACTGGTAGTACAAAATTGGATAGTGCAGTGACAGATACCAACGGTAAATATTTATTTGATAGTCTATTAGATGGAAGTTACCTTGTTCAATTTGTAGCACCAACAGGAACAATAGCCTCGAAACAAAATACAGGAGCAGACGTAACAGATTCAGATGCGAATAAATTAGGATTTAGTCAGGTTGTCAATATTGATACGACAAAACCAACGACTGATACACTACGTAACAATCCACAAATAGATGCAGGATTTGTACCAGTAGGAAGTTTAGGAGATTATGTATTTGCAGATAAGAATGGCAATGGTACACAAGAAGCAACCGACACGCCAATAGCAGGAATTAAAGTTTACTTGACTGATAATGCAGGCGTAAAATTAGACTCAACGATAACGGATGCGACAGGTAAATACTTATTTGATAGCTTATTAGCAGGAACATACAAAGTACAATTTGTAATTCCATCGGGCAGTGAAGCAACGGCTAAAACCGCAGGAGCAGATACCGCAAAAGATAGCAATATCAACCCTGATGGCACAACGGATGCCGTAACAATCGACACGACTTTACCATTAGGCAACGTTGGAAGAGATAATACGACAGTTGATGCAGGTATCGTTCCAGCTTATGGCTCAATCGGTGATTATGTTTGGACAGACCAAAACAATGACGGACAACAATCGGCAGGAGAGTTACCAATTGCAGGTGTAAAAGTTTACTTATACGATGCAACGGGAACAACGAAGTTAGACAGTACGGTAACTGATGCAACAGGAAAGTATTCATTCGATAGTTTATTGACAGGTGGATACAAAGTACAATTTGTAGCACCAACAGGAACAATTCCATCGAAACAAAATACAGGAGCAGACGTAACAGATTCAGATGCGAATAAATTAGGATTCAGTCAAGTAGTGAATATCAACACAGCTTTATTAGCGACTGATACTTTAAGAAATAATCCACAAATAGATGCAGGTTTCGTACCAGTAGGAAGTTTAGGCGATTATGTATTTGCAGATAAAAATGGAAACGGTACACAAGAAGCAACCGATACGCCAATAGCAGGAATTAAAGTTTACTTGACCGACAATGCAGGAGTTAAATTAGATTCAACATTAACGGATGCAACAGGTAAATACTTATTTGATAGCTTATTAGCAGGAACATACAAAGTACAATTTGTAATTCCATCGGGCAGTGAAGCAACGACCAAAACCGCAGGAGGTGATATTACAAAAGATAGCAATATCAATCCTGACGGAACGACGGATGCGGTAGTAATTGATACAACTTTACCATTAGGCAACGTTGGCAGAGATAACCCAACAGTTGATGCAGGTATCGTTCCTGCTTACGGTTCAATCGGTGATTATGTTTGGACAGACCAAAACAATGACGGACAACAATCGGCAGGAGAATTGCCAATTGCAGGCGTAAAAGTTTACTTATACGATGCCACAGGCACCACGAAGTTAGACAGTACGGTAACAGATGCGACAGGAAAGTATTTATTCGATAGTTTATTGACAGGTGGATACAAAGTACAATTTGTAGCACCAACAGGAACAATTCCATCGAAACAAAATACAGGAGCAGATGTAACAGATTCAGATGCAAATAAATTAGGATTCAGTCAAGTTATCAACATTGATACAACAAAACCAACGACTGATACTTTAAGAAACAATCCGCAAATAGATGCAGGTTTCGTACCAGTAGGAAGTTTAGGCGATTATGTATTTGCAGATAAAAATGGAAACGGTACACAAGAAGCGACCGATACGCCAATAGCAGGAATTAAAGTTTACTTGACCGACAATGCAGGAGTTAAATTAGATTCAACATTAACGGATGCGACAGGTAAATACTTATTTGATAGCTTATTAGCAGGAACATACAAAGTACAATTTGTGATTCCATCGGGCAGTGAAGCGACGACCAAAACCGCAGGAGGTGATACCACAAAAGATAGCAATATCAACCCTGATGGCACAACGGATGCCGTAACAATCGACACTACCTTACCATTAGGCAATGTAGGTAGAGATAATCCAACGATAGATGCAGGTATCGTTCCAGCTTACGGTTCAATCGGTGATTATGTTTGGACAGACCAAAACAATGACGGACAACAATCAGCAGGAGAATTACCAATTGCAGGTGTAAAAGTTTACTTATACGATGCCACAGGCACCACGAAGTTAGACAGTACGGTAACAGATGCAACAGGTAAATATTTATTCGATAGTTTATTGACAGGTGGATACAAAGTACAATTTGTAGCTCCAACAGGAACAATTCCATCGAAACAAAATACAGGAGCAGACGTAACAGATTCAGATGCCAACAAGTTAGGATTCAGTCAAAATATTATCATTGATACGACAAAACCAACGACTGATACACTACGTAACAATCCACAAATAGATGCAGGATTTGTACCAGTAGGAAGTTTAGGCGATTATGTATTTGCAGATAAAAATGGAAACGGTACACAAGAAGTAACCGATACGCCAATAGCAGGAATTAAAGTTTACTTGACCGACAATGCAGGAGTTAAATTAGATTCAACATTAACGGATGCGATAGGTAAATACTTATTTGATAGCTTATTAGCAGGCACTTACAAAGTACAATTTGTGATTCCAGCGGGTAGCGAAGCAACGGCTAAAACAGCAGGAGCAGATACCGCAAAAGATAGCAATATCAACCCTGATGGCACAACGGATGCCGTAACAATCGACACGACTTTACCATTAGGCAATGTAGGTAGAGATAATCCAACGATAGATGCAGGTATCGTTCCAGCTTACGGTTCAATTGGTGATTATGTTTGGACAGACCAAAACAATGACGGACAACAATCAGCAGGAGAATTACCAATAGCAGGTGTAAAAGTTTACTTATACGATGCCACGGGAACAACGAAGTTAGACAGTACAGTAACAGATGCAACAGGAAAGTATTTATTCGATAGTTTATTGACAGGTGGATACAAAGTACAATTTGTAGCCCCAACAGGTACAATTCCATCGAAACAAAATACAGGAGCAGACGTAACAGATTCAGATGCGAATAAATTAGGATTCAGTCAAGTTATCAACATTGATACAACAAAACCAACGACTGATACACTACGTAACAATCCACAAATAGATGCAGGTTTCGTACCAGTAGGAAGTTTAGGAGATTATGTATTTGCAGATAAAAATGGCAATGGCACGCAAGAAGCAACCGATACGCCAATAGCAGGAATTAAAGTTTACTTGACCGACAATGCAGGAGTTAAATTAGACTCAACATTAACGGATGCGACAGGTAAATACTTATTTGATAGCTTATTAGCAGGCACTTACAAAGTACAATTTGTAATTCCATCGGGCAGTGAAGCAACGGCTAAAACAGCAGGAGCAGATACCGCAAAAGATAGCAATATCAACCCTGATGGCACAACGGATGCCGTAACAATCGACACGACTTTACCATTAGGCAACGTTGGCAGAGATAACCCAACAGTTGATGCGGGTATTGTACCAGCTTACGGTTCAATCGGTGATTATGTTTGGACAGACCAAAACAATGACGGACAACAAACCGCAGGAGAAAACCCAATTGCAGGTGTAAAAGTTTACTTATACGATGCCACAGGCACCACGAAATTAGACAGTACAGTAACAGATGCGACAGGTAAATATTTATTCGATAGTTTATTGACAGGTGGATATAAAGTACAATTTGTAGCTCCAACAGGAACAATTCCATCGAAACAAAATACAGGAGCAGACGTAACAGATTCAGATGCCAACAAGTTAGGATTCAGTCAAAATATTATCATTGATACGACAAAACCAACGACTGATACTTTAAGAAACAATCCACAAATAGATGCAGGTTTCGTACCAGTAGGAAGTTTAGGAGATTATGTATTTGCAGATAAAAATGGAAACGGTACACAAGAAGCAACCGATACGCCAATAGCAGGAATTAAAGTTTACTTGACCGATAATGCAGGAGTTAAATTAGATTCAACATTAACGGATGCGACAGGTAAATATCTATTTGATAGCTTATTAGCAGGCACTTACAAAGTACAATTTGTAATTCCATCGGGTAGCGAAGCAACGACCAAAACCGCAGGCGGTGATATTACAAAAGATAGCAATATCAACCCTGATGGCACAACGGATGCCGTAACAATCGACACAACTTTACCATTAGGCAACGTTGGCAGAGATAATACGACAGTTGATGCAGGTATCGTTCCTGCTTACGGTTCAATCGGTGATTATGTTTGGACAGACCAAAATAATGACGGACAACAATCGGCAGGAGAATTACCGATAGCAGGTGTAAAAGTTTACTTATACGATGCAACAGGCACCACGAAATTAGACAGTACGGTAACTGATGCAACAGGAAAGTATTTATTCGATAGTTTATTGACAGGTGGATACAAAGTACAATTTGTAGCTCCAACAGGAACAATTCCTGCTAAACAAAATACAGGAGCAGATGTAACAGATTCAGATGCGAATAAATTAGGATTCAGTCAAGTGGTGAATATCAACACAGCTTTATTAGCGACTGATACATTACGTAACAATCCACAAATAGATGCAGGATTTGTACCAGTAGGTTCAATTGGAGATTATGTATTCAATGATAAAGACAACTCAAATACTCAGACCGCAGGAGATACTCCAGTAGCAGGTGTTAAAGTTTACTTATTGAACGGAGCAGGAGTTAAAATTGATTCAACAGTAACTGATGCAAGTGGTAAATATTTGTTTGACAGTTTAGTAGCAGGAACTTATAGTGTTCAATTTGTGAAACCAACAGGTATGAATTTCGTAACACCAACACAAGGCGGTGACCCAACGAAAGACAGTGATGTGAATGCAACAACAGGCACATCATCGCCAGTAGTAATTGACACGACACAACCATTAGGTAATGTAGGCAGAGATAACACAACGGTAGATGCAGGCTTGAAAGGAATTCCACAATACGGTTCAATTGGTGATTATGTTTGGACAGACCAAAACAATGACGGACAACAAACCGCAGGAGAATTACCAATAGCAGGTGTAAAAGTTTACTTATACGATGCAACGGGAACTACGAAATTAGACAGTACGGTAACTGATGCAACAGGAAAGTATTTATTCGATAGTTTGTTAACAGGTGGATACAAAGTACAATTTGTAGCACCAACAGGAACAATAGCCTCGAAACAAAATACAGGAGCAGATGTAACAGATTCAGATGCTAATAAATTAGGATTTAGTCAGGTTGTCAATATTGATACGACAAAACCAACGACTGATACACTACGTAACAATCCACAAATAGATGCAGGTTTCGTACCAGTAGGAAGTTTAGGCGATTATGTATTTGCAGATAAGAATGGCAATGGTACACAAGAAGCAACCGATACGCCAATAGCAGGAATTAAAGTTTACTTGACTGACAATGCAGGAGTTAAATTAGATTCAACATTAACGGATGCGACAGGTAAATATCTATTTGATAGCTTATTAGCAGGCACTTATAAAGTCCAATTTGTAATTCCATCGGGTAGCGAAGCGACGACTAAAACAGCAGGAGCAGATACCGCAAAAGATAGCAATATCAACCCTGATGGCACAACGGATGCCGTAACAATCGACACGACTTTACCATTAGGCAACGTTGGCAGAGATAACCCAACAGTTGATGCAGGTATCGTCCCAGCTTACGGTTCAATCGGTGATTATGTTTGGACAGACCAAAACAATGACGGACAACAATCGGCAGGAGAATTGCCAATAGCAGGTGTAAAAGTTTACTTATACGATGCCACGGGAACAACGAAATTAGACAGTACGGTAACTGATGCAACAGGTAAATATTTATTCGATAGTTTATTGACAGGTGGATACAAAGTACAATTTGTAGCACCAACAGGAACAATTCCATCGAAACAAAATACAGGAGCAGATGTAACAGATTCAGATGCGAATAAATTAGGATTCAGTCAAGTTATCAACATTGATACAACAAAACCAACGACTGATACACTACGTAACAATCCACAAATAGATGCAGGTTTCGTACCAGTAGGAAGTTTAGGAGATTATGTATTTGCAGATAAGAATGGAAACGGCACACAAGAAGCAACCGACACGCCAATAGCAGGAATTAAAGTTTACTTGACCGACAATGCAGGCGTAAAATTAGATTCAACATTAACGGATGCGACAGGTAAATACTTATTTGATAGCTTATTAGCAGGCACTTACAAAGTACAATTTGTAATTCCATCGGGCAGTGAAGCAACGGCTAAAACAGCAGGTGCAGATACCGTAAAAGATAGCAATATCAACCCTGATGGCACAACGGATGCCGTAACAATCGACACGACTTTACCATTAGGCAACGTTGGCAGAGATAATACGACAGTTGATGCAGGTATTGTTCCAGCTTACGGTTCAATCGGTGATTATGTTTGGACAGACCAAAATAATGACGGACAACAAACCGCAGGAGAATTGCCAATTGCAGGTGTAAAAGTTTACTTATACGATGCCACAGGCACCACGAAGTTAGACAGTACGGTAACGGATGCGACAGGTAAATATTTGTTCGATAGCTTATTGACAGGCGGATACAAAGTACAATTTGTAGCTCCAACAGGAACAATTCCATCGAAACAAAATACAGGAGCAGACGTAACAGATTCAGATGCCAACAAGTTAGGATTTAGTCAAGTGGTGAATATCAACACGGCTTTATTAGCAACTGATACTTTGAGAAACAATCCACAAATAGATGCAGGTTTTGTACCAGTAGGTTCAATTGGAGATTATGTATTCAACGATAAAGACAACTCAAATACTCAGACCGCAGGAGACACTCCAGTAGCAGGTGTTAAAGTTTACTTATTGAATGGAGCAGGAGTTAAAATTGATTCAACAGTAACGGATGCAAGTGGTAAATATTTGTTTGACAGTTTAGTCGCAGGAACTTATAGTGTTCAATTTGTGAAGCCAGCGGGTGTTGATTTTGTAACACAAAATGTAGGTGTTGAATCGACGGACAGTGATGTAAATACAACAACTGGAAAATCTGACCCTGTTGTGATTGATACAACCAAACCAATTGGTGACCCTGCAAGAAATAACAGAGATGTTGATGCAGGAGTTAAACCACAGTACGGTTCAATTGGAGATTTTGTTTGGACTGATGTAAATAATGACGGTATCCAAGTACCAAGTGAGTTGCCAATTCCAGGTGTGAAAGTTTATCTATACAACGGAGCAGGAACGGTTAAACTTGATTCAGCAATAACGGATGCCAACGGTAAGTATTTATTCGATAGTTTATTAACGGGTTCTTATAAAGTGAAATTTGTTGCTCCAGTAGGAACAATTCCAGCGAAACAGAATATCGGAAATGACTTGATGGATAGCGATGCAAATAAATTAGGATGGAGTCAGGTTGTGAATATCAATACAGCATTATTGCCAAGTGATACGTTACGCAACAATCCAAATGTTGATGCAGGTTTCGTACCAGTAGGTTCGCTCGGAGATTATGTATGGTTTGATGTGAACAAAGATGGTTTACAAACAACTGGCGAGCCAGCCGTGAAAGGGGTAAAAGTTTATTTGATAAATGGAACAACAGGAGCTAAATTAGATTCGACTGTAACTGATGCAAATGGTAAATACTTATTTGATAGTTTATTATCAGGTTCGTATAAAGTTCAATTTGTAGCACCAAAAGATACCAACTTCACAGTGAAAGGAGCAACGCCAACCTCAGGGTTGGATAGCAATCCTAATGCAACTACTGGTTTGACTGATGCAGTTACAATTGATACGTCATTCCCATTAGGAAATGCAGCGAGAGATAATCGTTCGGTAGATGCAGGTTTGACTATCAATTTAGGCTCAATTGCAGGTAAAACATTTGATGATAACGATAAGAGTGGAACTCAAAATACAGGTGATGTTGACCGTTCAGGCGTGAAGGTTTACTTGTACAAAGAGACAACCCCAGGTGTTTATGTGAAAGCTGATTCAGTAGTGACGGATTCTCAAGGAAATTATAAGTTCAATAACTTGACATCTGCTAACTACCAAGTTCAGTTTAATAAACCAACTGGAACAACTTATACAACACCAAATGTAGGTGACGATACGAAAGACAGCGATGCAAATCCAGCGGACGGTAGAACAGGTATTATCAATATTAATACGAATTTACCAGAAACAGATTTAGGACGTAATAGCAAATACAATGATGCAGGATTTACACCAATTCCTGATAATTGTAAAGATGAGATTTGTGTTCCTTTTGAAATTAAAAAGGTTAGAAAATAGAAAACTTGATTGTTAATAAAATAACCTCAGCTCGAAAGGGCTGAGGTTTATTTTTTTATGCCCCAAACAACGAACTACTCCTTACTTATTTTCACTAAACATCAATTTTGGCATACCTTTTGTGAATATATACTTATCAAATAGTTTCGATAGCGTGCCAAAAATAAAGAACCGCAAAAATTCTTTTATCGAAACAAAAAATCTCATCTTTTTCCCGCCAGAAGTAAGGTGTTTTCATAGAACTATTGTGCCTTTAGAGTACAATCTCTGTGAAAATATGAATAAGTATTTCCTTACATAATCATTGAATTGTCAAAGTATTCAAAAAATACTACTGAAAGGTAGATTTTGATTACCTCAATAATTCAGCTCATAAAAACCCATAAAATCAATGAAAAAATCCTTACGTCTTCGGATAGTAAAGGCTTTAATTCCTTGCTTTTCCCTACTGTTAATTGCTTCGGTATTTACAGAAATTGACGCTCAAAACGTTACAGGTAAAGTTTTCCGTGATTTCGACGCTAATGGTCAGCAAACAACAACGAACCCAATTGAACCTGGTGTTGGTGGTGTTACTGTGAAAGCGTTTAAAGCTGATGGAACACAAGCTGGCTCTACATCGGTGACTGCCGCTGACGGTAGTTATTCGGTTACTGTTGGAACAAATTCTCAGGTTAGAATTGAATTTTCAAACTTTCCATCGGCATTTTTTGTAGGACCTAAAGGTACTGGCAGTGGTACTTCTATTCAATTTGTGAATGGAGGAAATACGGCAAGTCTTGGTATAAATTATCCTTCTGACTTTTGTGGAACTACCAATCCAAATTTAGTAACACCTTGTTACGAAAACGGAACACCTTTGAATGGTGGTACTTCTGGAAATGACCCTTTTGTAGTCTCTGTACCTTACGCTCCAACGGGTGATGGAACAACAACTTCTGAGAACACTTATTTATCGAAAGGTTCAGAGGTTGGGGCAATTTGGGGTATGGCATATCAGAGAAAAACAAAATTCCTTTTTGCAAGTGCATTATTGAAAAGACACTCAGGTTTTGGTAATGGAGGGCCTGGTGCTATTTATAAAATTGATAATTCGGGAGCTACTTCAGTAACTACACTTTTTGTGGACTTGAATGCTGATTTAGGAATTCCTGTTGGAACAGACTCACGAAATCAAGCTATTCCAGCAGAAAGATTAAGTACCGATAAAACACTCCCAAATCACGATTCAACGGCATTCGGTTGGGTGGGTAAAATGTCTTTAGGTGATATTGACATTGCAGATGATGAGAAATCTTTATGGGTAGTCAATACATTTGATAGAAAATTGTATGAATTGCCAATTGGTTCTCCTGCGGTAAAACCAACGACTAAAATTGCTCATACACTTCCAAATCCAGGTTGTACAAACGGTGTTTTTAGACCTTGGGCTGTAAAATTTTGGAGAGGTAAAGTTTACGTAGGAGGTGTTTGTACGGCTGAAAATGGAGGTACCGCCGCAGATTTGAAAGCATATATTTATTCATTTACTCCGGGAGATGCAAACCCAGATAATTTTACGGAAGTTTATAATTTTCCTTTAAATTATGCTCGTGGTTTTACAAGTATTTCAAGTGCAACAGATAAAACTTCAGCCGCTTGGAAACCTTGGATAGCACAATGGAGTCAAATAACTAATCCTTTACCTGGAGCAGGAACTTACGGTCAGACTATCTGTCCACAGCCAATGTTATCTGATATTGAATTTGATGTTGATGGTTCAATTATCGTGGGTTTTATGGATAGAGCTGGACATCAATTGGGGAATAGTAATTTTAGTCCAACCGTAACAGACCTAAATACGTATGAAGGTACATCGGCGGGCGATATTTTAAGAATTGGTTTAAATGCAGATGGAACTTACGCCTTAGAAAGCAATGGTACTGTCAATGGTGTTGTTTCGGGTGGGACAAATCAAACGCCTGCTCAGGGACCAAATGGTGGTGAATTTTATTGGCAAGATATGTACACCAAAAATGCTAATAAAAACTTTCCTGATGGTGTAGCTGGTGGTGGACACCAAGAGATTTCTTTGGGTGGTTTAGCTCTATTAGCAGGTAAAAATGAAGTAGCAGAAACAGTTTTTGATCCAGTTGCAGCGTTTAGAGCAGGTGGTGTTCGTTGGTTTGATAATACAACAGGACAAGCTCCACGTGGTTATCAAGTTTTTGGAACTGATGCAGGTGGTGGCTCAACAACTTTTGGTAAAGCAAATGGTTTAGGAGATTTAGAATTACTCTGTGCCAATCAGCCCATTGAAGTTGGTAACAGACTTTGGAATGATATTAATAAAGATGGTATTCAAGATGCTGGTGAACCTTCACTAACTGATGTAACTGTTGAATTATGGAAAGCAGGTATTAAAGTGGGAACAACTACCACTGATGCAACCACAGGAGAATATTATTTTACAGGTTTAGATGCTAATACGGCTTACGAAATTCGTATTCCAAATACAAATGGAGGCTCTAAACAAACAAAATTATTAGGACTTGAACCAACACAAACTGATGTAAGTACAAACGCAAAAGATGTCATCGACTCAGATGCAAGTGTTTCTGGTTCAAATACTTATGCTTCAATCGCTTTTACAACAGGAAATGCAGGTGAAAATAATCACACGTTAGATGCAGGTTTTAAATGTATTGCACCAGTGGCAAAACCGAATGGAACAAACGTAACTATTTGTGAACCAACGGCAACATTTGATTTACCAGATGCCAAAACAGGCACAGAGCCAGAAACTTGGTCAGTATTTACATCTCCTGCTAACCCTGCTGCAATTATCAATGTAACGTCGGGTGTAGTAACAGGAATGACTACCAACGGGAAATATGTTTTCTTATTGACTTCTACTAAAACAGGTTGTGTTGATACCGTTTCAATTACTCGTAGTTCATTACCAGTGGCAGGTGCAGACCAAACGCTATGTTCGCCATTAACTACGGCAACAGTTAATGTAGCATCTGCGGGGCAAATTTGGACGATAATTTCAAAACCTTCTGGAGCAACGCCTTTAGTTGCAGCAGATGGAAAAGTAACAGGTTTAACCGTTGACGGAGTTTATACTTTAAGATTAACACAAGGAGATTGCTTTGAAGAAATGCAGATTTTGCGAAAAGCAAAACCAAATGCAGGAATTGACCAAACGATATGTGCGCCTGCCACAACGGCTTCTTTAGGTTTTCCGTCAGGAAATGATGTTTGGGGAGTTGTTACAAACCCTGCCAATCCATCGCCAGCCAATGTTTTAGCCGATTTTGGTGACATCTCAGGTATGACTAATTCAGGCGTTTATCAATTTACTTTAACTTCAAATGGTTGTACTGATACGGTGAAAGTAACAAAAAACGCAGGAGTAACCGTAACAACTGCTGATGTAAGCACGTGTATAGGAGGAAATATTAACCTTTCAGCAACGTCGTCAAATACAGGTGTGACTTATTTATGGGCTGGGCCTTCAAACTTTACATCGAATCAACAAAATCCATCAATTGCCAATGTTACTGATGCTAATAAAGGTAAATATGTAGTAACCGTAACGGATGGAATTTGTAGTGCAAGTGCGACATCAACGGTAACGTTCAATACAATTTCAACGTCATTAATTGCCGGAAAATTGAATTATTGTGTTGGTGAAACAATCGTTTTGAGAACATTCTCGCCAGAAGTTGGATATACTTATGACTGGACAGGACCAAATGGTTTTTCATCAATGAATACTTTGAATATCAGCATTCCAACAACGCCTGATAAAGTACAGCAAGGTATTTATACCATGAAGATTAATGACCCTAACGGATGTTCGGCAATAACAACTTTAAATATTACAGTAACTGAATGTTTGAGTATTGGTAATTTAGTTTGGAATGATGCCAATAACGATGGCTTAAGTAATAATGGAGAAACTGGCGTAGCGAGTGTTCCTGTAAAATTATACAAAGCACAATTGGCAGGTAGTGTACCAACAGATTTACCAGACGGAACTGCTATTCAAACTACAACTACTGATGCCAACGGAAAATATTTATTCTCAGGATTAATTCCAGGATATTATATCGTAGAAATAGAAGCACCAACAGGCTTTAAGTCAAGTACAGGGACAATTGGCTCGGCTACGGGTGCTTATGAACCAATCGTTGGAACGCCAAATAATGACATCAATAATGATGATGATGGAACAACTGTTTCAGGGCAAACGATTAGAACTAAAGCAATTGAACTTGGAAATTATACCGAACCAACTGATGATGGAGATGTAACCGTAAATACAGATGCTGATAAAAATTCCAACTTAACGATTGACTTTGGGGTCTTTAAACCTGCTCAATTAGGAGATTTTGTTTGGTCGGATACCAATAGAAATGGTGTTCAAGATACAGGGGAATTAGGCGTTGCGAATATCCAAGTAAAATTATATTCAGGAACAAATACAACACCAGTTGCAACAACCACAACCGATGCTAACGGAAAATATTTATTCGATAATTTACCAGCAGGAACTTACACAGTTGAATTTGTAAAATCATCAATTGGTGCAGGAAATAATTTTTCTCCATTGGCAGGAACAACAGATGTTACAAAAGACAGTAACGCTGACCCAGCAACAGGAAAATCAAGTCCTGTAACTTTAGTAGCTGGAGATTCAAATTTGACCATTGATGCAGGTATTAGCGGAGATTGTCCAGGTTCAACCGTTGGAACGATTACTGTACCAAGTTTATGTGTTGGTCAAACTTTAACAATGAAGGCAATAAGTTCTGACCCGAATGCCACTTATGCTTGGAGTTCAACTAATAGCTTTACGGCAACAACGCAAGAGGTTATTTTGCCAAATTTAGCAACGACAAACTCAGGAACTTATACCGTTTTAATTACCAATTCTAACGCTTGTACATCGGCTTTAACGGCAAATGTTGTAGTAAATCCTAAACCAACGATAAGCGTTTCGAGTATTGAAATTTGTGAAGGAACAACAGGAAAGTTAACAGCAACAGGAGCAACAAATTATACTTGGTCGGGACCAAATTCATTTACAGGAACAACTTCTGAGGTTTCAGTAACAAATGCAGGAATTTATACCGTAACAGGTAATTCAAATGGTTGTACGGCAAATGCTACGGCAAGCGTAACGGTGAGTCCAATTCCAGTACCAACGGCAACGGGTGCAGCGATTTGTTTGGGTGGCAGTGGTACAATATCGGTACTTCCTGAGGGAATGACTTACGCTTGGGCAGGTGCAAGTGGCTTTACAAGTACACAACAAACGGTTTCGATAAGCAATGCAACTGTCAGTAATCAAGGAGTTTATACGGTTACTTTAACAAATGCAAAAGGCTGTACGGCTGCAACAACGGTAAATGTAACGGTTGGAAGTGCCTTAACGGTAACACCAACGAGTAACAGTCCAGTTTGTGCGGGTTCACGATTAGAATTATCAATTACAGGAGGAACAGGAGCGAAATATTTATGGACGAGTCCATCAGGATTTACGACAACGATGCAAAATCCATTTACTCAAAATTCTACTTCGGCAGAAAATGGAATTTGGACTGTCGCAGTTGAAAATGCCGATGGTTGCCGAGGAACTGGCTCGGTAAATGTAACGATAAACCCTGCTCTAACTGGTGTAATGGCTACGGCTTCTGCTCCAACTTGTGCAGGTGGAAATATCAGCTTGACTTCAACGCCAAGCGGTGCTAAATCTTACGAATGGTCTGGTTCGCCAACGTTTACCTCAACGGTTCAAAATCCAACGATTACTTCACCAACAGCAGGAGATTATACTTATACTGTAAAGGTGACAGACGCAAATGGATGTACCGCTCAGGCGACGGCTTCGACGACTATTTTTGCAACCCCAACGGCAACGGCAAGTTCAAATTCGCCAGTTTGTTTTGGACAAGATATTCAATTAGGAGTTACAACAAATGGAACAAAATTTGCTTGGTCTGGACCAAACGGATTTGCTTCAACATCGCAATCGCCAATTATTACAGTAGCCAATACCGTAAAAGCAGGCGTTTATACAGTAGTGGTAATGAATGAAAATTCATGTTCAGTAACGGCAACAACTTCGGTAAGTGTGAATGCTCAATTGAATGGTGGAAACGATTTATCAATCTGCTCACCAATTTCAACGGCACAGTTGACCCTAATTTCGGGAGCAACTTGGACAGCTGATGCCACTAACCCTGCAACTGTTACCATCAATAATACAAGTGGTATTGCATCAGGATTAATCAATGTTGGTACGTATGTATTCTATATAACAAATACAGGTGGTTGTAAAGACACCGTAAATGTTTACATCAACGAAAAATTAGATGCAGGAAACGATAAAGTGATTTGTTCTCCAAAATCGACTGCTAAATTATTAGCCTTGAATACTGGACAAACTTGGAAATACTTTGCCAATGGTTCAGCCTTGCCAACGCCAACGATTGATAATCAAGGAAACGTATCGGGAATGACCCAAGACGGAACTTATTTATTCATTTTGGAACAAGAAGGCGATAATTATTGTGGAGATACCGTAGCCGTAATCCGTAAGCCATCACCAAATGCAGGAAGTGATTTATTAGGTAATAACGGAGGTATTTGTGAACCAAAAACGACGGCTAAATTGTCAGCAACAGGAACAAATCAAACTTGGTCAGTGGCGGCAAATAGTTTAGGTGCAGGAATTGTAACCATTGATGCAACAGGTGCAATTGCCAACATGAACACAAATGGTATTTATCAATTCGTATTGACACAAGGCGAATGTACAGATACGGTAAAAGTAGAACGTTCTGCTAAGCCAAATGCGGGAATTGACCAAGTATTCTGTGGCGATTCAACAAACTATAAATTACCGAATGCACTACAAGGTACAGCATGGTCAAGTATTGCGACCAACCCTGGTAGCGTACAAATCACCCCAATTACTGGTGAAATTATCGGAATGACGGTTGCAGGAGATTATACATTCGTTTTAATGAATACGGCAGGATGTTCAGATACAATTAAAATAACTCGCAAAGCAATTCCTGCTTTTGATGTACAAACGCAACAAGCAACTTGTACGGTGGGAACGCCAAATAGTGATGCTAAATTGATTGTATCGGGTTTTGACTCTGCTAATAAATATGATTATTCGGAAGGGACAACTTATTCAGGAACAAAAACATTTGCTACCGCTACCGTGATTCCAAACGATGGAATTTTAGCTAATAATTTAGTAAATCCAACAACTGATAAGAGTTATACCGTGAGAATTTTTAATAGTAATGGCTGTTTTACTGATAAAACAGTTGTATTAAAAACAAGAGTATGTGAATGTAAACCAGACGTTTGTATTCCATACACGATGAAAAAAGTATCAAAATAATAGACTGATTCAGTCCAAAAATATTAATAAAACAAAGTAAGGAATAGAGTGCGGAAAGCATAGGCTCATTGGGTCTATGCTTTTTTTTGTTCATGTTTTGATTGTTTTTGTATATGTTCGAATATCATTTCAATGTTATCAATTTAGATTTTTAATTGTCCCAAAATTTAGATAATTCCAGTTTTAACGCTGACAGGGTTTAAAACCCTGTCAGCGTTAAGTGGGCAAATCTCTTAAATTGACAGCTTTGTAATAGTATCCTACCATCCAGATATGTTATTCAGTAGATATTATTCGATTAGAATTCAGTAATTTTACTTTCCCTAACATCAAATATCCAACAACAAACATCGAATTTTTAATGAACGTTTCCATTATCATTGTCAATTATAAATCAGCCGAATTAGCGGTTAATTGTATTTCTTCAATCAAACAATTTACTCACGGGATTGATTATGAAGTTATTGTAGTTGATAATAATTCAGAAGATAATTCGGAGCAGATTTTAAAAGGAAATCATCCAGATATTGTGTGGGTTCAAACGGGTTATAATGCAGGGTTTAGTCGTGGAAATAATGCAGGTTTCAGAGTAGCTAAAGGTGATTATTTATTGTTGCTCAATGCCGATACGTTACTTTTTGAAAACACCATTGCCTTGACTTTTAACCGACTCCAAGAAAGAAAAGACATAGCAGTCATTGCAGGTTTACAAGTAAATCCCGATTTGAGTTTGATGCCGTATTTCAGAAATCGGAATGAGTTTAGGAAATTTTTGTATGTTGTTCCGAATCGTTTTAATAAATATTTAGATAAATTCTTTTCTGAACCTCATTTTTCCGACCCAAATCAGGCAGAATTACCCTGCGGAGCTTTTATGATGATGAGCCGTGAAACGATTGAGAAAGTAGGGGCAATGGACGAAGATTTCTTCATGTATGCCGAAGATTTTGAATGGGCAGGCAGACTTCGTAAAGCAGGAAAACTTTGTTATTTTGATGATATTCGTTTTATTCACTTAGAAAAACCATCGCCA
The DNA here is from genome assembly GCF_034931005.1 of Arcicella sp. LKC2W. Lineage (NCBI taxonomy): Bacteria > Pseudomonadati > Bacteroidota > Cytophagia > Cytophagales > Flectobacillaceae > Arcicella > Arcicella sp. LKC2W. Next base: position 452,359 of record NZ_JAYGIN010000001.1, on the reverse strand, counting down.
TTCCGAAGAACAAATATTACGCCTATCAATAAATTTGGCACACAAATGCAAGTTTCCAATCTCCTTTGGATTCGGAAAGAATATGGTATTTCGCCATATTTATTCTTGATTTTTCATTACGTAACCTTAGCCATTGCCTTTTACGCTTGGAAAATTACCGTGAACATAATCAACTTCCGAAATCCTTTTTTTCAATTAAGAAGTCAAAAGATTTTTGGGCTAAAAGTATTGGTATTTCTAAAATTCTTCTGGAAAACCCTCTTCAAAATAAAAGGCTTCTACAAAATTGCAGAAGCCGATAATATTGATGTTCGGTTTAAGTAAAGATAAAACGTCGGCAAGGTTCAAACCTTACCGACGTTATTTTTGTTTTTAAATTCTCGTTTGCACTGATTTACAATCAGTGCATTCATGGTTTTGCGACTGAGTCGTTTACTCGCTCGCTTGCCCTGATTTACACTCAGGGCATCAATGGTTTTGCGACTGAGTCGCTTACTCTTATTTGCGTTAGAAACGCAAGACCATTCAACGCCCGATTGCAAATCGGGGTTAGCTACGCAAAAAACAAATTTATCAAAACATACAAAACCGAAGGACACAATAAACAGCCCAAACCTGTATAAAATGTGGCAGTCATTGCTCCGTAAGGTACAAGTTTTGGGTCGGTAGCGGCTAAACCTGCCGCCACACCACTCGTTGTTCCCATTAAACCTCCATAAATCATAGCCGTTGAAGGATTGTTTAAACCGATAGAACGAGCAATTAAAGGAGTTCCAATAGTTACTAAGATTGACTTAACCAATCCTGTGGCGATACTGATGGCAATTACGTCTGATGACGCTCCAACGGCTGCTCCCGTAACAGGTCCAACCACAAATGTACAAGCACCTGCCCCAATCGTAGTGATACTTTTTGCATCGGTATATCCCAAACTTACTGCAATAATTGACCCGCACAAAAATGTCAATACAACTCCAATAAAAAGTGAGACAATTCCTGCCAAGCCCGTTTTTTTGACAACACTAAAACTCACGCCCATTGCGGTTGAAACAATGGTAAAATCCCGAAACATAGCTCCTCCCATGACTTCAAAGCCAGAAAATTCTTTGATGTCAGCAATGCCCTTATTTCCTCCAGTAACTATTCCACCAAAATAGGCGATAACTAAGCCTAAAAAAATGGCAATTGCTGAACCTGGAATTTTGTTATTTGTTAGTTTTTTTGATAAAAAATCGGCAATAAAAATGATGATTCCTGTGATGAGAAAGGCGAATATTAATCCGTTTTTTGAGAGTAAAGTGGTTATGTATTCCATTATTGAGGGTTGTTTTTGGCTAATTTTGAAACAAGAGGTAATAAGGAAATACAAATAACTACGGGAATAATACCAGCCAAAAGAGCAATTGCCCCACTTGATAAAGCCACTCGCACATTTTGCACTGCCGACATTTCCACGATGACAGGAATGTACATTTTGCTCCAAAACATAATGCCACTTTCCATTTCAGCATTGAATTTCCCTTGTTTTTCTAACCAGTTTTGAGAAAAAATTAAAAGAATCATCGCAAAACCAACCCCACCAACATTTGCATCAACATGAAGTAACTTTCCTAAAGTTTCTCCTAATAATTGACCTAAAATATAACAGCCCGCCAAGAGGGCAACTCCTTTAATTAACATAGTTTATAGTGGTTTTAGATTGATGTTAAAATAACTTCTTCAAATCGTTTTTGGTAACTTTTCCCATCGCATTTCGTGGAAGTTCGTCAACAATTTTATATTTTCTTGGCACTTTGTAAGACGGCATTTTTTCTCGAATCCATTTGTTTAACTCATCTGTATTCAAGTTTTTATCGTCAGAAATAATGGCAGCGACCACCAACTCTCCCCATTCTTCATCGTCAATTCCAACTACACTACAATCGTTAATATTCGGGTGAGCTCTCAACACTTCTTCAATTTCAAGGGCTGAGATTTTATATCCTCCAGATTTAATAATGTCAATGGAACTCCTCCCTAAAATTTTATAATAACCTTCATTCAAAACGGCAACATCACCCGTTTTAAACCAACCATCTTTTGTAAATGTGTTTTCGGTAGCTTCTGATTTTAGCCAATATTCTTGAAAAACATTATCACCTTTTACCTGAATTTCTCCTGCTTCTCCAATGGCAACTTCTTGATTTTGTTCGTCCACCAATCTAATATTTACGTTTGGTAAAGCCTGACCGATGTGTCCAGCACGTCTTTCTCCATGATAAGGATTACTAATTGCCATGCCTATTTCAGTCATTCCGTAGCGTTCCAAAAGGCGATGTCCGCTGATAATTTCCCATTTTTCCATAACAGAAACAGGTAAGGCTGCCGAGCCAGAAACCATCAAGCGAAATGTTTTCATATTTTCCGTCAAGGCTTTTTGCGTTGATTCTTCAAGTGTTTCAAAGTGAGCAATCAATTTAAAATAAATGGTTGGCACAGCCATGAAAACGCCATTTATACCTGATTCTGCCATTCTTTTCATCCAATTAAAAACTCCATCGGCTGAAAAATTGGGTAGAAATTCTACCGTGCCACCCGCCCAAAGGGTACATGAAATCACGTTGATAATACCATGCACATGATGCAAAGGTAAAATGCACAGAATATGGTCGTTTTCAGAATACTCCCAAGCATCTACGAGCGTACTGACTTGAGCCTCGATATTGGCATGAGTTGTTACGACACCTTTGGGTAAATTAGTCGTACCGCTTGTGTAAAGAATCATGGCTTTTCTATCTGCCAATAATTGAGGTAATTCCTTACTAATTTCCTCATATTTTTGCCCTAAAACGATGAATTTGATATTTTTCTGAGAAGCTAAATCTTTTAAAATAGACTCAAATTCAGGAGAAACGATAATGACTTCAGCTTGCGTATCTTCAATAACATATTGCAATGACGATAATGGGTGAGTTGTACAAAGAGGAACGGCTATACCACCCGCTTGCCAAATAGCCCATTGCGTTTTTACATAATCAAAACCTGCTGTAACCATAAATGCCACCCGAGATTCGGCTAAGTCTGTATCATCGTCTAATAAAAAACTGGCAAATTCTTTGGAAGCTATTTGTAAATCATCATACGAATATGAATTCCCATTTGAAATAATGGCGGTTTTATGCTGATTGCTTTTGTTAATAATTTGAAGCATTTAATTTTTATTTATAATGGATAAATGGATTTGGTTATACTACGAAAATTGAGAGAGATTTAGAAAAGATAAAAATAGAAATCAAAAATATAATTTGAAAAATTGAGAAGGAACTCCCCCAAAAGATTTTTCTTAAATCACTAAATCAAAAATCACTAAATTTTTAGCCAACCCATTGAATCCATCCAGCTTTTTACGCTATTCATCCATTTATCTTTCGTTGTTTTATTATTTAAGCCAAAACCATGTCCACCTTTTGGATAAATTAGTATTCCAGCTGGTACTCCGTTTTTCTGACAAGCCTCATAATATGAAAGCGAATTTTTCACAGGAACGGCATTATCATCTCCCGCATGAACCAAAAATACTGGAGGTGTATCTTTCGTAATTTGTAGTTCGTTTGAGTATAATTCTATTAAATCTTGCGAAGGTGTTTTTCCTATTAATTGCTCCATTGAACCACGATGCCCAAATTCTTTCATGGTAATTACTGGATAAACTAAAATTGAAAAATCTGGACGTACATTGGTTACATCGGCATTATCGCCAACGGGTTTTGCAAAATGGGTTGAAGTTGTTGCCGCTAAATGTCCACCTGCCGAAAAACCCATAATTCCGATTTTATTAGGGTTTATACCGTATTTGATAGCATCCGTTCTGACCATTCTAATGGCTTGTTGAGCGTCTTGTAAAGGTGCAATTGTTCTGTCAATTTGGGCATTTTCATTGGGTAATCTGTATTTTACCACAAAAGCAGTTACGCCCATTTTATTAAATTCTTTGGCTACGTCTGAGCCTTCGTGTGAAGCAGCCAAGATTCTATAACCGCCTCCTGGACAAATAATTACGGCTGTTCCGTTAGATGTACCTTTTGCAGGAGAATAAACCGTAATGGTTGGGACTGTAACTTCTGAAATACGCAAAACACCATTTTTATCAGTTTCAGATTTTTGAGTGTTTGGAACAGGTTTTGAATTAGGAACTTCTTTAGGATATAAAGGCATTTCTTGTTGAGCTTGTGCGTAAGTCATTGTTAATAAGAGACTTAAAGTAAAGAGTGATTTTTTCATGGAGATTATTTGAAAATTTTGATAAAAATGAGTTTAAATAACGTTTATAAAATATTAAGAATGAGGGTATTAACGATTCAATCTAATAACTGATTTCAGAAAGGAAGTCAAATGTAATATTTACCTAATATCTTTGCAAAAATTCAAGAATCTTATGGAAAAAATAAAATCAACAACCGTTTTGGCGGTAGTACATAATGGCGAAGTAGCTATCGGAGCAGACGGACAAGCAACTATGGGGGCAACCGTTGCCAAAAACCACGTGAAGAAAATTCGTAAAATGTTGGATGGCAAAATCGTAACGGGTTTTGCAGGTTCTACGGCTGATGCTTTTACACTTTTAGAACGTTTTGAAGAGAAATTGAACGCTTATGGGGGTAATATGAAACGTGCCAGTATTGAGTTAGCGAAAGATTGGAGAACTGACCGTTATCTTAGAAAATTAGAGGCAATGATGATTGTTGCCAATAAAGAAGAAACATTAATCATTTCAGGAACGGGTGATGTACTTGAACCAGAAAATGGTATCGCAGCAATCGGTTCGGGAAGTAATTATGCTCTCTCGGCAGCTTTGGCAATGAAAAAACACGCACCTCATCTTTCAGCAGAGGAAATTGTCAGAGAAGGTTTAACCATTGCAGCAGATATTTGTATTTACACAAATCACAATTTTATCATTGAAAAACCTGTGTAAAAAGTAGCACAGGTTTTAACCTGTTTATAAAGTAGCACAGGTTTTCAACCTGTTTGTAAAGTAGCACAGGTTTTCAACCTGTTTGTAAAGTAGCACAGGTTTTCAACCTGTTTGTAAAGTAGCACAGTATTTAACCTGTTTGTAAAGTAGCACAGTATTTAACCTGTTTGTAAAGTAGCACAGGTTTTCAACCTGTTTGTAAAGTAGCACAGGTTTTCAACCTGTTTATAAAGTAGCACAGGTTTTCAACCTGTTGTTCATGAAGTTTTACAGGTTGAAAACCTGTGCTACAAACAGAAAAAACGATAGATATTGAACTAATTATTGTTTAATCTTGTAACTTAGTAGAGTATTAATTCCAATAACAATAAATCAGTAAAACTATGTCATTAAGATTAGGAGATATTGCCCCCGACTTTACTGCGGAGACAACACAAGGAACAATAAATTTTCATGAGTGGATTGGCGACTCTTGGGCGATGCTTTTCAGTCACCCTGCTGACTTTACACCAGTTTGTACTACTGAATTAGGAAAAACAGCTCTTTTGAAAGGTGAGTTTGAAGCAAAAGGCGTAAAGGTTATCGCAGTTTCTGTTGATGATTTAGATTCACACAACAAATGGGTTCCAGACATTGAGGAGGTTAATAATGTAAAAATGAACTTCCCAATTATTGCAGATTCTGACCGTAACGTGGCAACACTTTATGACATGATTCACCCAAATGCTTCTGAAAAAGCAACGGTTCGTTCGGTATTTATTATTGGGCCAGACAAAAAAGTTAAATTGACATTAACGTATCCTGCTTCAACGGGACGTAATTTTCAAGAACTTTTGCGTGTAATTGATTCATTACAATTAACGGCAGTTTATCAAGTAGCAACGCCTGCTGACTGGAAAGATGGTGAAGATGTTATCATCACACCAGCCGTAAAAACAGAAGATGCCGCTGCTAAATTCCCGAAAGGATTTACCGTTGTGAAACCATATTTACGTACAACGCCTCAACCAAATAAATAGGCTTTATACGTTTAAAATTAAAGGATTAGGAAATTGTTTGTAAATTTGTACAGACTATTTTCCTAATCCTTTTCTGCTTTTATGAATTATCTAAAATTATTACAAGTAAAATTCTTATTATTACCCTCAAGAGTTAGGCTTGTTTTAGTAGCTTCTGTTATCTTTTTGATTGCTCTTTTTGCTTATTATAGTCTCCGTCCAAATCCAAATGGATGGGAGAAAATTTCTAAAATTGGCATAACCCTTCCGCTTCGTTATAAGTTACATGGCATTGATGTATCGCACCATAATGGTAAAATAGAATGGAGAAAAGTGAAAAAAATGCAGTTTTCAGATGAAGATTTACATCTTGAATTTTGCTTTTTGAAAGCGACTGAGGGCATGACGCATTCCGACCGAGAATTTGAAAGAAATTGGGAACAGTTAGGTAAATTAGGCATTAAAAGAGGTGCTTATCATTTTTTTATTCCTTGGCGTGAACCCATTGGACAAGCTAAAAATTTTATTAATTCTGTTAAACTAAAGAAAGGTGATTTTGCCCCCGTTTTAGATATTGAACAAAACTCATTAAAGGCTGATAGTCAGATAATTGCAGAGATTGAAACATGGCTAAATATCGTTGAAAAACATTATGGAGTAAAGCCAATTATCTATACAAATCCCAATTTTTATCGAAAATTTATCAAAGGAAATTTTGATGGTTATCCACTTTGGATTGCCGATTATTCAAAGGAGACTTTGAAAGGTTACGGCTCAAATTTATGGTTTTGGCAACATAACCAAAAAGGCTGGTGCGAAGGTGTAAAAGGAACTGTTGATTACAATGTTTTTTTGGGTAGTGAGAGCGATTTAGAAGACTTATGCTTGTAAACGATGCTTCCGCATCGGACTGTTATATTCGATGCGGAAGCATCGAGCTACAAATTATCCAAAATCACTTTTGCGTAATTTTCTGCTCGATTCAATTCGGCATATTGTTTCATTTTATGCTTATTTCCTACGTTGATATTTTGGGTTAACAACATTTCAAGCTTTTCAGTTAAATCATTATTTACGATTAATCCTAATTCGTTTTCAGTCACTATTTTTCCCATCAATCCGAAATTATAAGTCAACAGTGGCTTTTGAGCTGCCGCAGCTCTGACCGTAATGGCACTCATTCCGATATGTTTATCGTACAAAGCCAAAATGTAATCCGAAACCTCAAAATATGGCTGAATATCATGGTCGGCAATGAAGGTGTTTTTTGTAATGATTTGAAAATCAGAAGTTCCCTTTATTTCCTTTAACTTTTTGTCAAACTTGATTTTTTCTGATTCTTCCCAAGGTCCAACAATTAAAAGCGTTCCTTTCTGAGATTTTTCCTTTGAGATTTTCCCAACCGCTTCCATTACTTCCGAAATTCCTTTGCGAGAATCCAAAAAGCCAAAAATCAAAAATACTTTTCTATTCTCTTCAATGCCCAATTCCTTTTTTATTTCCTCAACTGATTTTGTAGAAGAATAAACTTGCACAGGGTCAGGCAAGAAAATGACTTTATTTGTTTCCCAATTTTGTTTGATATAGTCCGTTGCAAATGGGTCGAGATTGAAAAGGGAGTCTAATTTTTTACTTTTTACAAATAATTTTAAGGTCAAATTTTTACGGAAAGTATTCAGTCGCTCTTTCAGTGAATGAGCAGGATAATTGACTAAAGTCGGACGAAATAAAATACCCGAAACTGGACACGGAAGGGCTTTTTGCGTCAATAATGCAATTTGCAAATAATCAATGTACATCGAAAATGCGTAAGAAGCATTGGTTTCAGTGATGTATTTTCGCAATAAATCCCATTCAAAAAATGCACGTTTAGTTACATTTTGAGATTTCGTAATTTTCCATGCTGAAAATTCTGAATCTGAAAAGGCAATCCATTTTACTTTCGGAGAAGTTGTTTCTTCAATGATTTGTGGGTGTTGTTCAAAGAAATCAGGGGCAACTAAAACCGTTAAGTTATAGGGGTAATTTGCCGATAAGAAGTTGATAATCAGGTGATACAAATAACCAGAGTGGTGTCCACTTGCGTCGGGTTCAAATATTAAAATATTTTTGGTCATGTAAATTATTCAATCACAATATTGTATTGCTCCAGTAACCCAACGATTCCCGTTAATGAAAACTTAGCTTTCTTTATTCGATTTTTTTCTGGATTGATGGTATAATGTTCGGCAGTTCTGAAATCAGTTTTTTCTAAATTTGTTCCATCAAATTTAGCTCCTAAAAGATTACAATTGCTTAAATCTAAGGCAGTTAAGTCTGCTTCTGTGAAATCTACTTCTTGCAAGCTACAGTTTTTGATTTTAGAAGTTTTGAAACTCATTTTGTAAAATGATGATAAATTTAAGAGGCATTCTTGAAAAATCACTGAAAACCCAAATTTATTACAATCTTCAAAATGCACGCCTAAAATTTTACAACCAATAAATTTAATATCTCTAAAAGCGGTATTGGATACTTTTGCCAGGCTGAAATCACACTCTTTAAATTCACAATCCATAAAGTTGACACCCGAAAGACTAACGTTTGAGAAAATACAATTGGTGAATTTACAGTTTTCATAATCTCCCAAAACCAGTATTTCTTCTACAAAAGAAATTCCCTGAAAGTGTTGGTCTTCGATAAGTTGTTTACTCATTTTGATGTCTTCTGATGTAGAAGTGTTAAATAATACTTTTATAAACGGCTAAAGTTTGCTTGGCTTTTTTTTCTGTTGAAAAATCGTTTTGTCTCAGAAATCCTTTGTCAATCAGCGAGTTACGTAAACTTGAATCATTGATAATCGTTAATAATTTGTCAGTCAAGTCATCCTCACTATTTGGTTCAAAATACAAAGCTGCTTCTTGAGCAACTTCTGGAAAACATGAACTATTACTCAAAACTACTGGACAACCGCAAGCAAATGCTTCTAATATCGGAATTCCAAAGCCCTCATAAACAGAAGGATACACAAAGGCAATGGCTCTGGTATACAATTCAAAAAGGGTATTGTCGCTATGAAAATTGAGATGAATTACATTATCTTTCAAACCTAACTGATTAATTAATTGCAATTCACTTTCGTTGAAATTTCCGCCTCCCGCACACAAAAGTTGTACTTCTGTGTGCTTTTTAACAACTGATTTGAAGGATTTTAATAAACCATCAAAATTCTTATAGTCATTTCTTGCTCCAACGTAAAGTAGAAATTTTTCGGGCGTTTTGAGGTAATAATTATGTGGTTGTTTATGATTAATGAAAGAAGTTGAATGATGAACCACATCAATTTTATCCGCTTTTATGTCATAAAATTCCAGCAAATCTGCTTTGGTATTTTCTGAAACTGCAATTATTTTTGATGCTCTACTGAGAATTTCTTGCTTTTGTTCTCTCGTAGAATTATCAATATGTTGAAGGTTGAAACGCTCTTTTATACAGTCATGATACGTAAATACAAATGGCTTATTATCAAGATGTTTAAGGAAATAATTGTGAAAAAAAGTAGGGTGGAAAATATCAAAATTACCTCTTTGAAGTTGAAAAACACTGTTCATTCTGTTGGTTCGAGAAACCAACATATTGGTTGGCATAAAACCGAAAATATTTTTGAACTGTTTTGGTTTTCTAACTGAACTACTTTTTAAATATTCATTATTTGAAAACTGAATAGACAACGCAATATCAACACCCATTTTGGATAGCGATTCTATCAAATCATGATAATAACGAGCCACACCGCCGTAACGTTGTCCCGTAAATGCTTGATGGTCGTAAAGGATTTTCATGGGTTGTTTTAAAATATTTATCGGAATGAACTATCCTTAAAATTTAACCGCTGACGGAGTTTTAAGTGCCGTCAGGGTTATTATATCTTATTTATTCATCAAAGTTTCAATCTCATCGGCATCCATAGGAATGCTTTCCATGAGGTCAATACTGCCTGTTTCGGTAATTAGAATATTATTTTCTAAACGTATTCCAATACCTTCTTCTCGAATATAAATGCCAGGTTCAATCGTGAAAACCATGCCAGCTTCCACTTTACGGTATTTATTCCAAACATCGTGTACGTCAAGTCCTAAATGATGAGATGTACCGTGCATGAAATATTTTTTCAATAAAGGTGAATCTGGATTTTGCTTTTCGATGTCTGCACGACTGAATAATCCTAAATCTACTAATTCGCTTTCAATAAATGTCTCGACTTCTTTTTGGTAATCTTCCCACAAAACACCCACCTTTAAAATTGATTTGGCAAATTTAAAAGCACGATGAACGGCATCATAAACAGCTCTTTGACGTTTTGTAAATCGACCATTTACAGGAATAGTACGGGTTAAATCAGAATTGTAGTTGGCATATTCAGCCGCAACGTCCAATAAAATCAAATCTCCGTCCTTGCATGGGCGACTGTTCTCAATATAATGCAATACACAGGCACTCGCCCCCGAAGCAATAATAGGTGTATAAGCAAAGCCTTTTGAACGATTACGGACGAACTCATGGATTAATTCCGCTTCAATTTCGTATTCCGTTACGTCTGGTTTGACGAAATTTAAAAGCCGTCTAAAACCTAATTCTGTAATGCGACAAGCTTCTGAAATTTGAGCAATTTCATAATCACTTTTAATAACTCGTAATTGGTGCATCAAAGGGGCAATACGCTCAAATTTATGCAAAGGAAAATGTTCTTTTGCCCAAATAATGAATTTAGCATCACGAGTTTGAACCGTAGAATGATTACGAATATGCTCGTTTGAATTCAAGTAAATATGTTCCGCTTCAAAAACTAAAGTGGTTAAAACAGCTTCAAATTGGCTTGTCCAATATATTTTTTCAATACCAGAAACTTCTTTTGCGTGTTCTTTTGTGTATTTGTAGCCTTCCCAAATGGCAATTAAATCTGAAGTTTCTTTCAAAAATAAAACCTCACGATGCTTTGGGTCGGGGCAATTAGGGAAAATCAAAAGGATTGATTCCTCTTGGTCGATGCCTGATAGATAAAATAAATCAGAATTTTGTTGAAAACCCATTGTACCGTCTGCATTGGTTGGCATTGGGTCGTTTGAGTTAAATATAGCAAGCGATTTTGGTTTCAATAATGAAGCTAATCTTTTGCGGTTTTCTATAAATAATGCGTTGTTGATGGGTAAGTATTTCATATAATTTTAAAGGTTTTGTTTTCGGAAATAGTAATTAATTTTCTTTATCGGAATTGTATTCTTAATTACTAAATAACCGCTGACGGGGTAAAAACCGCCGTCAGGGTCTGAATTAAAAACCCTGACGGCGGTTTTTACCCCGTCAGCGGTTATTTAATGTCAATTTTAAAATTTTGCATTTTCAAGTATATGGCTCCGTTCTTTATTTCTTCTTACACAAATAAATAATTTCCTCTTTCGGAAGGGCAAATCTTTTTACTCTTTCAGCGGGCATTTCCATGACAAACTTGTCTTCCGTAACGTGCCAACCGCCTTGTTCGAGACGTTTATTATAATCTTTCCCGAAAATTCTAAAGTGGTCATCTTGCTTGAAAAGACGTTCTCTTTCTTTCGGGTCAGTAATGGTTTTGTCTTCAAAAGTGGTTGCTAAAGCCCAATCTTGTGGTGACTGCATAATGGCAAATCCGCTTGGCTTCAACACTCTACGCATTTCTTCCATGCAACGAATATCGTCTTCTACGTGTTCTAAAACGTGATTACAGAATACTACGTCAAAAGTATTTTCTTCAAACGGAATATGGTGTAAATCCATTTTTACTTTTGCCAATGGCGACTCAATATCAGCCGTGATATAGTCCAGATTTTTCATTTTCTCAAAACGGTCGATGAAACAATATTCTGGAGCAACGTGCAGAACTTTGAGGTTATCTTTAAAGAAATTGGTTTTTTCCTGTAAATACAGATACATCAAACGGTGACGTTCCAGAGCAAGACAACTTGGGCAAAGAGCGTTTTCTCTTGGTTCTAAACGTCCATAAGGCAAGAATTTACTGAAAGTTGAGTGGCAAACTGGGCATTCAACGTTATTTCCAGAGAGGAGAATTCCGTAGGTTTTAGTAGCAAAATGACCTACCAATTGAATGTATTTTCGTGGAATGTTTCTGAGTGTCCAGCTAATTATATTCTTAATCATCTATTTTTTGATAAATTTTTCTTCCGCAAAGATAAAAAAATATTCCCGCACTCTCGCACGGGAATAAAATTTCAAATATTGATATGCTGAAAATATTTAGGGCGGTTTGTCGCTGGTATCACCCAAAATATAGTTTTTACTTTTGGGAAGTCAATATTCTGTGGTATTCGCTTTTCGCCAATCGCCTTTCGCTTAAATTATTCACAGATTTCTACATTTCTCTAATCCAAACATTTCTAAAACTAACGGCATTTCCGTGGTCTTGTAAGTGAATTGGAGCTTTTCCATGAACGGGATTAGTAGGTTGCCCAATATAATTGGTCACACCTTGAATTTTTGTATGGTTTTGAACCACAATACCATTATGAATCACAGTCACGTAAGCAGGCGTTTCAATACCACCATTTATTGTGAATTTAGGAGCAGTATAAATAATGTCATAAACGTTCCAATCTCCTTGTTTTGATGTTGCATTTACCAACGGAGGCGTTTGTTTGTAAATTGAACCTGCCTGACCATTACGATAAGTGCGGTTTTGGTAAGAATTTAAAACTTGCACTTCATAAATTCCTTGTAAGAAAACACCACTATTTCCTCTTCCTTGCCCTTTTTTGTCATCTGCTTCATTTGGTGAACGCCATTCGATGTGTAATTGACAATCGCCAAAAAGTTTTTTGGTTGAGATTCCACCAGCACCGCCAACAACAGTCATAACACCATCTTCAACTTTCCATTTTGCAGCACTACCGTCTTTTGTAGATTCCCATTGTTCAAGATTTTTGCCATCAAATAATACAATAGCATCAGAAGGAACTGTACTTGGAGTAACTATTCTAACTTCTGGATCCATGAATTCTGTTGCTTCTGGTTTATCAGGGTTTTTCTGTGTAAAACGAGTATCTTGAGCCTGTAAACCCAATGATGAAACAGTTACTAAAGCCGTAAAAATTACTTTTTTATTGATTTTCATGGAATGTTTTTGTTAGTTTATAGTAATATTGAAATATAAAATTATGTTTAAGTCAATAATTTCTCAAATAAACACCATAAAATTATTTTTATTGTGCTTCTTTACCATTAGTTCTGTCTCTCTAAATGCTCAAACGGGCGATTTTAGATATTTAGATATGAATACAATCTTGAAGGATTCCAAAATTCAATTGGCTAAAAATCAGTTGCTTAAAGGTTGGACGATGCGAGCTAATGGAAGTAATTTTTATATCGAAAGAACGGAAAATGTTTTTTTGTCACAATCAGCATTAAAAAGTTTGGAATCCAATACTAACATTGTTTCTAAGACTGTTGGTGGAAAAAAAATATTAATGATGAAAACGAAGGCATATTTTTTGATGACTATTGAGAAAAGGCTTCCGAACGATAAAGTACAGTTATTAAGAACAACAGCAAAAGCTATCTATCAAACTGATTTTTATACTATTTTCTTGTGGCAAGAACACGGCTTTACCTATTCTAATAAATCCATTCCTACTACATTAAATAATGAATTTAGGACGATTGAAAAACTGCTCGGAAGTCTTTGGCAATGAAGTAAAATTTAAACAAATATTAAACTAACTGTAATTACTATAAAACCAATATGAAACCTGATATTCCTAAAAAAGCTCCTGGACAAAGATTAGTAAAACAAATGCCACTAAGAACGAAATGGATTCTTTGTGCTATTGCTGGACTTTTATTGTTTGGCTTTGGTATTATAGGAATCGGCAATGCAACAGCTCTAAAAACTGACCCAACTATAAATTTTGCAAGATGGTTTATTTGGGGAGTCTATGGTTTTATTCTGACTATTTTAGGCTTAGTTTTCTTTGGTCAAGCAATACGGTTTAGAGTGCTAATGGATATTAATAAGAAACTGAATAAGCAAGAAAAAGAGCTTCAACGTCATATTAAAAAAGTCAATCATTTAGGTGAAGTCCTGAGAACAAAAGAAGATAAGAAAGGAAAAGAAAAGTAGGTTGATTTACGATTTAGAGCTTAAAACTTCTATTTTCTAAAAGTTGAAAAAAAGAAAAACCCATCCGTTTGAGATGGGTTTTTTGTTTCTTAGAAGAAATTGTACAAAATTACTTCGCAGCCTTCGCAGCAAATTCAGCTTTTATTGCTTCTACGTCCACCAATTTAATTTCAGGTGTTGTAGTCAAAAACTTAATTGCATTGACTTTGTTAGTGGCTATAGCCTTGTTTCTTCTGTCTTTTCTTTTTAGTCTTGTAACAGCCATTGCGAACAGAGTTTTAAATTGAGGTGCAAAATTAGGGATTATTTCTTTTTCTACCAAACTTAAAGGGCTTTATCATTGGAAGAATTATAAGTTATGAGCTGTAAATTATGAGTTGTTAATGGATGTTTTATTGTAAGTAGTTGGTTTTTAGTATTTTGTGTTGATTTTTGTAAGGTGTTTTGAATATTCCCAATTAAACTCTTTTTATAAAAAATGGATAATTATTTACTAAATGCCATAAAACCTTTGAGGTTTTGTAATTTTGTAAGAATAAGGCATTTAGTAACGTTGAAATAATAAAAATAAGATAACAAATCAATGAGTAAACCAAGCGTAGTAAGAGGTACAAGGGATTTTGGACCAGAGAAAATGGTTCGACGAAATTATATATTTGGAACAATTAAGTCTGTTTTTGAAAAATTTGGTTTTCAGCCCATCGAAACCCCAGCAATGGAAAACCTTTCAACATTGATGGGTAAATACGGAGAAGAAGGCGACCAATTATTATTCAAAATCTTGAATTCGGGTAATTTTTCGGAGAAAATTGGACAACCTGATTTAGAGGAAGGATATAAAAAATTGACCACAAAAATTTCTGAAAAGGGGCTAAAATATGATTTAACCGTTCCTTTTGCTCGCTACGTAGTGATGAATCGTGGCGAGTTGGCAATGCCTTTCAAGCGTTATCAAATTCAACCCGTTTGGCGTGGCGACCGTCCCCAAAAAGGACGTTACAGAGAATTTTACCAGTGCGATGCCGACGTTGTAGGAACAGATTCATTGATTTGTGAGGCTGAAATTGTGTTGATGATTCATGAAGTGATGCAGAAATTGGGTATCAATTTCATGCTAAAAATCAATAATCGTAAAATTTTAACTGGACTATCAGAAGCGATTGGAGCGGTAGGAGAGGAGGGAACTTTGGCAGTTGCGATTGATAAATTAGATAAAATTGGGAAAGAAAAAGTATTGGAAGAATTAGCTCAAAAGGGTTTTTCAACGGATTCTTTATCGAAACTTGACCCAATTTTTGAAATCTCAGGAACGAATCAAGAGAAGTTTTTGAAGTTAGAAGAATTATTCCAAAATTCGGAAATCGGTCAAAAAGGAATTGCCGAATTAAAACAAGTTTGGACGTATCTTTCAGCTTTTGGCGTTTCTGAAAATAATATCGAATTAGACATTACGCTTGCTCGTGGCCTATCATATTACACAGGTGCGATTTTTGAGGTAAAAGCTCTTGATGTTCAAATTGGTTCAATTACAGGTGGAGGTCGTTACGATAATTTGACAGGTACTTTTGGTGTGCCAGGCTTATCGGGCGTAGGTATTTCTTTTGGTGTCGATAGAATTTATGATGTAATGGAGGAATTGAATTTGTTTCCTGAAAATCAATCAGTTACGACAAAGTTGTTATTCTGTCATTTTGGAGAAAATGAACTGAATTATGCACTTCCATTATTGCAAAAAGCCCGTCTGGCTGGAGTAAATACAGAAATTTATCCAGATGTTTGCAAAATTAAAAAACAGTTGGATTATGCTGATAAAAAGAAGATTCAGTTCGTGTGTATTATCGGTTCAGATGAAATGAATACAGGAATTTTAACGCTCAAAAATATGATTTCTGGTGAACAAGAAAAATTGAGCTTTGATGACATTTTGAGTAAATTAGCTTAAAGAAGCTGTTTTTAGAAAAGGAACCTGTTTAATAAGTTATTTAAACTTCCCGAAAGTTCTAAAACTTTCGGGAAGTTCTCCAATCAAACATTTTAGGGTGAAAATTATTCAGAAAACTTATTAAACAGCGTATTCAAGAAAAGGCTTGATAAGTTTCAAATTTATCAAGCCTTTTTTATTTGTCCCTACATTGTTTCTTCTTATTTTTGGCAAATGTTCAACCAATCATAAATACGAAACTCTCACATGAAAAAGCTAATTCTATTTGTTTACCTACTAAGCTTTATTTCCCCCATTTTCTCCCAAAACACAACTTCTCCTGAAGACTATTATTCAATTCAAAGGTTTGTGGAAGCAACGGTACAAATACCATTTATGGCTCGTGTTGCTGACGTGCAAGGTACTGTTACTGTTAAAATAACGCTTGGAAATGGCGATTCAAAACAGTACGAAATTGTAAAAAATCTTAGACCTGATTGTGATAAAGAAGCTTTAAGAGTTGTCAAATTATTAAGTAATAAATTGTTAGAAGATAATTTGAATGGAAAAAAGAAAATGTTGCTCGAAGTGCCATTTTTTAACGTAAAACCTATCTTTTATAAAGATGGATTGCTGATAGATTATTACGATAAAAAACATAAACCAACTACTAATCAAGAAGAAATTAAATATGCCAGTAGATATTTTGTTGATTCATTGACAGGAAGAGTAATGAGTGATGTTGATTATTTTGAAATTAATAAAACCAAACTAAAACCAATTGGAAAGGCGTTTTTAAGAATAGATAGTTTGGATAGATATGAACCCACATTTTTCGAAAATGCGGCTGATTCTTTGAAAATGTTTTATTTTAGAGCTTCCACAAATAGTGAATTCAAAGACGTTATGGGTGGATATTATTCAAATGGTCAGATGCTTATATCGCATAGTGGAG
Organism: Arcicella sp. LKC2W; assembly: GCF_034931005.1. NCBI lineage: Bacteria > Pseudomonadati > Bacteroidota > Cytophagia > Cytophagales > Flectobacillaceae > Arcicella > Arcicella sp. LKC2W. Next base: position 435,385 of record NZ_JAYGIN010000001.1, on the reverse strand, counting down.
ATAAACATTATAGTTATTTCCCAAATGGAAGAATTAAGCAGGAAAGTGAAGTAGTGGATGATGGGAAAAAGACGGTAATAACAGATTATAATTGGTTTGCTAATGGGCAAATGGCTTATGTAAAGGTAACCGAAAGAATTAAAGCAGAAACAATTGAGAAAATTATAGCTGTTTGGGATACACTTGGAACGCAGATTGTGAAAGATGGACAAGGTTGGGATGAATATTATGAAGGCAGAGGTGGAAAAATGATAATTCATGCTGGATTAATCAAAGACGGTTTTTTTGAAGGCAAATGGATTGGAAAAAGCCCCAACGGAGAACTTAAATACCGTGAAATTTATAAAAATGGAAAGTGTATAAATGGAGTTGCCTATTGGAAGAAAGACTCAACTACCTACGAAAACCCTTCTGTTCAGGCAGAGTTTAAAGGTGGAATGCAAGGTTTTGCCAATTTTTTACAAGGAAATTTAAAATATCCTTCAGCGGCACAGAGAGCAAATGTAAGCGGGAAAGTTTATGTGCAATTTGTGGTTTGTACCGACGGAACACTGTGTGATTATAAAGTTTTGAAAGGCGTGGGTTTTGGTTGCGACGAAGAATCAATTCGTGTTTTACAAGCATCAAGTGGTAAATGGCAGCCTGGAAAACAACGTGGAAGAACGGTCAGAAGTAGATTTACTATTCCAATAAATTATCAATTATCACGCTAAAATACTGCATTTAGACTTGATAATTGTACGAAATTATCAAGTCTATACCCATCTATTTGTAAGTGATGTAATTATTTTTATTTTTGAGAATTGTTCAACCAATTTAAACTCGAAAATTTACATCATGAAAAAGACACCATTATTGTTTTTTCTCCTATTTTCTATTACTTCCTCTTTCGCTCAAGATTTTATAACTGAGCCAAATTTAATCCTAAGATTTATCGAATCAACCGTTCAAATTCCATTTATGGCAGAAGTTGAGGGTATTAAAGATACGGTGTCCATTCGTGTTACAACTAACGATTTAGGTTCTCCCATTAAATACGAAATAGTGAAAGGTCGTCGAGAAGATTGTAATAAGGAGGCTTTGAGGGTTGTTAAATTATTGAATAACAGACTATTAAAGTCAAAAATGAACGGCGAAAAAGAAATAATACTTGATGTCCCTTTTCGTAGTTTTGGTAAAATTAATTATACCAAAGGTTCTGTTAATCAGTATTACGATGCTAATAAAAAGAAAACTTTCAAGAAAGAAGATTACAGATATGTGTCTAAATATTTGGTAGATACTCTAACAGGAATTATTAGAAGTAATATTGTTTTTCTTGATTTGAAAGGACAAAATCCTGAGCAAGAAATGAAATTAGGGCTTTTGCAAATTGATAGCTCAGAATATCATCATCGTGAAATATTTGAAGATGAAAACATCAATTACAAGCAATATATTTTTAGAACAAAGCAAGTAGAGACTTTTCCAATAATTGAACATAAACGTTATTCAAATGGGCAGATGGTTGATGTCTCAAAGCAATATACCGTCTCTATATCACCATCTTCAATGTTAAGTACATTTGGGAGATGTTCGTATTTTCCCAATGGACGGATAAAAAAAGAATGGATTATTACAAAAACACAAAAAGTTTGTTATGATTGGTTGGCTAACGGACAAATTAAATCTATTGAGACAGAAGAGTTGATTAAAAGAGATAGTAGTTACGAAGTAGGTGTAAGTAGAAGAAAAATAATTTCGCTTTGGGATTCGCTCGGAACTCAAATTGTAAAAGATGGGAATGGGGATGCTGTATTTTATGAAGGATATGGCAATAATATTGAAGTTGTTTCTGGCAAAATTATCGATGGAATGAAAGAGGGAGAGTGGGTTGCAAAAAGTAAAACAGGAAAAATAGTTTATAGAGAAAATATCGAACATAATAAGCTTATCAGTGGTGTATCCTATGCCAATGATATCGAAACTCCATACACAAGAATTGAAGAATATGCTGAATATTTAGGAGGTATGGGGAAGTTTGCAGGACATCTAATGAATAATTTGAAATATCCTACTGTAGCACAAAAAGCTCATGTGAGTGGTAAAGTTTATGTTCAATTTACCGTTTGTACGGATGGAACTCTGTGTGATTTTAATGTGCTGAAAAGTGTAGGTTTTGGTTGTGACGAAGAAGCTATTCGAGTATTACAGGCTTCGAGTGGAAATTGGAAAGCTGGAACGGAGAGAGGAAAACCTTATAGAAGTAAATTGACTATTCCAATAAATTTTCAACTAAGCAATTAATTACAATCATCTAAGTAATGGGACAAAATAAAACACTATTTTAAAATCCCACAAACCATTGATAATTCGTAATTCATCATTGTACTTAATTTGTGGGTTTCAACATCCCGAAATCATTCCGTTAAGGGTTTGAACTTTCGGGATGTTGCTTGTTAAATGTAGTATGATATTTTTACATTATAAAAATTATCTCCAATTCTTGTAAGCATTTATCAAACCATTTGTTGAAGAATCATGGCTTGCAACAGCTTCACTTCCAGACAATTCTGGTAAAATTTGATTAGCTAATTGCTTGCCTAACTCAACGCCCCATTGGTCGAAACTGAAAATATTCCAAATAACGCCTTGTACAAAAATCTTGTGTTCGTACATCGCTACTAAACTTCCTAAAGTTCTCGGAGTCAATTGTTTAAACAAAATAGAGTTTGTCGGACGATTTCCCTTGAATACTTTGAAAGAAGCTAATTCTTCAATTTCTGCTTGTGTTTTTCCTGCTTTTACAAATTCAGCCTCTACTTCTTCCAACGTTTTGCCATTCATCAATGCTTCTGTTTGAGCAAAGAAATTTGACAATAATAGCGTATGATGATTGCCAATTTGGTTGTGAGAAACCGCAGGAGCAAGGAAATCGGCAGGAATTAATTTTGTTCCTTGATGAATCAATTGATAAAATGCGTGTTGCCCGTTTGTACCAGGTTCGCCCCAAATAACAGGGCCTGTTTGATAGTCAACCGCTTTTCCATCACGTCCTACATACTTCCCATTCGACTCCATATCTCCTTGTTGGAAATACGCTGCAAAACGGTGCATATATTGGTCGTAAGGTAAAATAGCTTGTGTTTCAGCACCGTGAAAATTATTGTACCAAATGCCCAAGAGAGCTAAAATGACAGGGATATTTTCGTTGAAATCAGCTGTGCGGAAGTGTTTATCCATCGCATGAGCTCCTTCCAAAAGTTCAATAAAATTCTCAAAACCAACCGAAAGAATAATTGACAAACCAATAGCCGACCAAAGTGAATAACGACCACCAACCCAGTCCCAGAAACCAAACATATTATTGGCATCAATACCGAAAGCTGTCACTAATTTTTCGTTGGTAGAAACTGCCACAAAGTGTTTTGCCACAGATTCTGCCGACCCACCATTTGCCAAGAACCAATCACGTGCCGAATGAGCATTAGCCATTGTTTCCTGCGTTGTGAAAGTCTTAGAAGCAATTAAAAATAAAGTTGTTTCTGGATTTATTTTCTTGAAAACTTCCGCAATATGCGTTCCGTCAACATTAGAAACGAAGTGAAGATTTAATTGATTTTTATAAGGTTTTAATGCTTCAGTGACCATTACAGGGCCTAAATCTGAACCTCCAATACCAATATTTACAACATCTGTAATTGCTTTATCTGAATATCCTTTCCACTCACCCGAAATCACTTTTTCAGAAAAACCTTTCATTTTTTCTAAAACTGCATTTACCTCAGGCATCACATCTTTTCCATCCACGGCAATTGGCGAATTAGAACGATTTCTCAAAGCCACATGAAGTACAGAACGATTTTCTGTTTTGTTAATGGTATCTCCCGTAAACATACGCTCGATAGCATCGTCCAACTCACATTCATTTGCCAAAGCAATTAAAGTTGCTTTTGTTTTGTCGGTAAGTAAGTTTTTAGAATAATCAACCAAAATATCTTCAAAATTGATAGAGAATTTATTGAAACGTTCTGAATCATTCTTGAAAAGCTCCTTTATAGAGGTTTCGGCTAACTCGGCTTTGTGTTTTGTTAAAAGCGAGAAAGCGTGCGTTTGGTCGAAGGGGATAGATTTTAACATGATTAGCTTTTTGTATATAAATGAGTTTCAAATTTACAAAAAGAGAATCGTATTTGCCATTTTGGTAGAACATTTAGCTATTAATTTCTCTTTAATCCAATGGAATCAATAAAATATCTTTAACCCTATATATTATGCCTTCTTCGCCCTGTTCTGTCATATACTTTTTACTGACTATATATGAAATTTCAGCTTTGATTAAACAATTGCCTCTTTTTACAATTCTTTGACTAAATGCACCTTCATTCATAAAATAAGCAGTATTCATGTTTAACTCTTTGTCAAACTCTACAATTGCAGTTTGAGAAGTCGTTTGTCCAACTGTATAGAAACAGTCATTGTTTGCCTGGAAATTTATCCGTGCTGATATTTTCGGAGAAATAGTATCAGGATTGATTGCATACATTGACCAATCATTATCTATTTTAAAAGCAAAGACTAAGTTTATCTCTTTATTCTGAATTTCCTTAGTAACTTGCCATTTTACAGATGGCATATTTTGCGAATAAATAGGACAACAATATAAAAAAAGCATAATACATAAACATACAAAGCAGTTTGGGGAAGTAAGGTTCGATTTCATAATAATTAATAGAATATAAATGGTTTAAAATATACAAAGCCTATAAACTATATAGTATTAATTCTATTGCCTAAAAGCATAAGAATTTACCAGAAAACTTCTTTGAATGGTAAGACTTTTGAATGGTTAGATATTTATAGAAATTTGAATGACGCTATGGGTAATTTGTCAGATTTTCTAAGAATATAATAGCAATATTGAGTGGTAATTTATGGAGAAATGGCTTAGGAGTAAATATAATTTTGTTTAATTTTTTAGTCGCATGATTAAACAAATCAAGGTGTTTGTTTAATTTAAGAAACTTGACAAAAAATAAAGTTTTACTTTTTATTAAGTTTCTTAAACAAATATTATTGTTTTTGGTTGCTATTCCAATCTAATTTCGGGTAAAACCTATCTATAAATAGATAATTTGTGATTTTAGTAATTTTTCATTGAGTTTTGCATTGGAACTATAACTGTTTTGTGCTTAAATTCACATATTCTATAGTACAATTCAACTCTTAAAAATCAAATTTCTTATTTATGAAAACAATCGGGACCGCCATCCGAAACCTACGATTGAAAAATCGGCTATCTCAAACAGAGCTGGCACATTTGATTAACATTCCCTCCCAAAGTAAAATATCTGCCTGGGAATGTGGAAATAGTATTCCAGATGTACTTGAAGCTTTAAAATTAGCTCAAGTATTTAAATTAAGTCTTGGAGAGCTGATAGATATTAGTGTTGATGATTAGCATTAAACACAGTAGCTAAATGATATGAGAAAAGATGATTCATTAAATCGTCTTTTCTTAAAAGGTAAAGTACATAAATGGTTTTTGTAATTGAAAGAGTGATTTTTTATAGAATAAGGCTGATGTAAATTTCATCTTTGATGAAAAAAACTAAAGCTACGCCAATACTCAATCCTTAGTTATTTTAAATTTTACAACCCTAACTGTATGCAATCTCTTGGAACTATAATCCGAAATCTACGTTTAAAAAACAAGCTATCCCAAACAGAGTTAGCTCACTTAATAAATATTCCATCTCAGAGTAAAATATCTGCATGGGAGAGTGACAATTCTATTCCAGATGTCTTAGAAGCTCAAAAATTATCAGAGGTCTTTGGTTTAACACTTGAAGAACTTGTTGGGGGAATCTATGATAGAGAGTAAGGGTGCTTTAAATGTATATTTAGAAAATTATTGTTTGAAAAAATAGCAAGAAACATTTTGTTCCTTGCTATTTCAAATCCTTATTGTATATTAAAAATATGTCTCTGTAATCAAGTGATTCTTGACATAATCAGCAACGCCTTCTTCTAACGTATGAAAAGGGCGTTCATAACCTATTGATTTTAGTTTAGACATATTTGCTTCAGTAAAATATTGGTATTTATCTCTTATGTCTTCGGGCGTATCGATAAAGTCAATGTTCTCTTCCGTTCCTAATGCTTTGAAGGTATTTTTTACTAAATCCAAGAAAGTACGAGCTTTCCCAGACCCTAAATTATAAATACCAGAGTTGCGACGGTGGTGCATTAAAAACATACAAACTTCCACTACATCTTTTACATAGACAAAATCTCGCATTTGTTCGCCGTCCTTAAATTCTGGATTGTGCGAACGAAATAATTTCATACCACCTGTTTTTTTGATTTGATTAAAAGTATGCCAAATCACAGAAGCCATACGTCCTTTATGAAATTCATTTGGGCCATAAACATTAAAGAATTTTAAGCCTGCCCAAAAGAAAGGTTGTTCTTCTTGTTTTAATGCCCAAATATCGAAATCATTTTTAGAATCTCCGTAAGGATTTAATGGTTTCAATTGAGGAATTAATGATTCGTTATCATCATAACCAAATTCACCCATACCATAAGTAGCTGCTGAAGAAGCATATACCATCGGGATTTGGTAATCATGACATTTTTTCCAAATCTTCTTTGAATAATTAAGATTTAATTTGTTGAAAATATCAACATTAAACTCCGTTGTATCGGTTCTTGCTCCGATATGAAAACAGAATTCTACTTCTTGATAGTTATTATCTAACCATTCAAAGAAATGCTCTCTGTCAACTCGTTCTTGAATTTTCTTGCCATCAAGATTTTTATTTTTCTGTTCGTCAGAAAAATCATCAACTGCAATTATGTAGTTAAAATTATCTTGATTCAATCTTTGAATTAGACAACTTCCGATAAACCCTGCGGCACCCGTAACAATAATCATAAAGTAGTGGGGATAAATTGTATTTATGCGTGTTAGGTAATTATAAACAACTTTCAAAATTATCATTAAGTTTCGATTTAAACTATACACGATATTTTGAAAAAATATAAATTTTCTAAGAATCTATGAGTTTTTCTACTCAATAAATAATACTATTCTCTTTTTTGTTCAAAAAAACGTTGAAAGTGATTGTTGCGACTATTTTCAATTCTATGATATTATAATAATGTTGAATATATTATTTTTTTGAGAATCGAATTCATTGTAATTTTGTAGCGTTATTTAACAAGAAATTTAAACACTGTTTAGAACTTCTTGTTAGCTCTTTAAGGAATATTCAGGTATTTGATTGCTAATGTTTTCCCAATCATGCCTTCACATTTTAAACACTGAAAACAATGGTTTACGTTACTCGTAAAGAACATTTCAATGCCGCTCATAGGCTTTATAATCCAAATTGGACAGAAGAGAAGAATCAAGAGGTTTTTGGACCTTGTGCAAACATCAATTGGCACGGACACAATTTTGAACTTATCGTTACTGTAAAAGGAAACCCAGACCCAGATACTGGCTTTGTGATTGACTTAAAGTTATTAGGAGATATTATCAAAAAAGAAATTATTGAGAAAGTTGACCACAAAAACATCAATCTTGACGTGGATTTCATGCAAGGGAAAATGGCAAGTTGTGAGATTTTTGTCATCGAAATTTGGAAAATTCTCGCTCCACAAGTAGAATCAGCTTCAAAAACAGCGAAGTTACATTGTTTGAAATTGGTAGAAACGCAGAAGAATTTTGTAGAATACTTTGGGGGACTGTAAACAGGGAACAGTTAGCAGTTATCAGTAAACAGTAGAAAATATACTACCGACTGTTTACTGCTAACTGTTTACTGCTAACTGTTTACTGCTAATTGTTAACTGAAAATGAAATATTACATTATTGCAGGAGAACGTTCGGGTGACTTACACGGCTCAAATCTGATTAAAGGTATTCGCAAACATGACCCTGATGCTCAAATTCGTGCTTGGGGTGGTGATATGATGCAGTCGGCAGGAGCTGAAATGGTAAAGCATTACCGTGACCTTGCGTTTATGGGTTTTTTTGAAGTTGTCAAAAATCTTCCTACTATTTTAGGTTTTCTTTCTTTTTGTAAGAAAGACATTAAAAGTTTTCAACCCGATGTGGTCATTCTGATTGATTATGCAGGTTTTAATATGCGAGTTGCCAAATTCGCAAAGCTTAACGGTTTCAAAACCTTCTATTATATTTCCCCAAAAGTTTGGGCTTGGAATCAATCAAGAGCCTTAAATATCAAGAAATTTGTCGATAATTTATTTGTAATTTTTCCGTTTGAAAAGGATTTTTTCAAGCAGTATGATTATGAAGTTGAATACGTTGGAAATCCACTTTTTGATGCCATTGCTGATTTTACGCCTGTTGAAAATTTCAGAAAAGAAGCTCGTTTAGGACAGAAACCGATTATTGCTTTATTACCAGGAAGTAGAAAACAGGAAGTAGAAACGATGTTACCCTTAATGATGTCTCAGGTGTACGACTTTCCTGATTATCAATTTGTTATCGGAGCGGTTTCTAATCTTCCTAAAGAATTGTATGCTCGTTGGCAATCTATTTTTCCTGTTAAAATTGTATTGGACGATGCCTATAATTTACTTTCGGTAGCTGATGCAGCATTAGTAACATCGGGTACAGCAACACTTGAAACGGCTCTTTTTAATATTCCGCAAGTTGTCTGTTATCGTGGAGGTTGGGCAGCATATCAGGTTTACAAACGAGTAATTCGTGTTCCGTTTGTGTCGTTGGTAAACTTAATTGCTGGGCGTGAAGTGGTGAAAGAATTATTACAATATGATTTGACAAAAGAAAATCTAACAACTGAATTGTCTAAAATTACTATCAATCAAACTACTCGTCAGCAACAGTTGGAGGGATATGCTGAAGTTAAAAATATATTAGGTGAAAAAGGAGCTTCTGAACGGGCGGGAATGTTGATGGTAAAGGAAGTTATGGGAGTGTAGAGTCTATGAGTTATGGGTTTATGAGTAAATGGTTTATGAGTTAAGGAGTTTATGAGTAAATGGTTTATGAGTTTAGAGTTTAGAGTTTAGAGTTTAGAGTTTAGAGTTTAGAGTTTATGAGTTTAGAGTTTATGAGTTTAGAGTTTAGAGTTTATGAGTTTAGAGTTTATGAGTTTAGAGTTTAGAGTTTATGAGTTTAGAGTTTATGAGTTTAGAGTTTATGAGTTTAGAGTTTATGATGTAGAATTTACTCATAAACCCTTAACTCATAAACTTTTAACTCTGCCCTTAACTCATAAACTACTAACTCTACTACACGAGGCTTTCTTCTAAATAATTTCGTATCCATTCTTTTTTTACTCCGCTTACTTGATTGAAAAACTGAGCGATAGTTTTCAAATCTTCATTAATATTATCACTTGTAAAAAATGGCTCTCTGATAACCACTTCTTTTTTGGGATAGTCAAAAGCAATCATAATAATGGGAACATCGGCATTTTTTGCCATATAGTAAAAACCTGTTCTGAGCTTTGCTACTTCTTTTCTTGTACCTTCGGGAGCTAATACGATGTTTAGTTTTTCATTGTTGTGAAATAAATTTGCTACCGCATCGACAACATTATGATTATTGAAACGGTCAACAGGTTTACCTCCAAGCCAGTGAAAAACCCACCCAAATGGACCTCTAAATAATTCTTCTTTGCCAAGAAAACTCATTTTTACACCGATGGCGGCTCTTGCACCAAGTCCAACGGGAAAATCAACCCAATCTGCATGAGGAGCTACAATAGCGATGGTTTTAGGAATGTATGATGGGAAAGTGCCAACGAGTTTCCAGCCTCTAAGTTTGAAAAGTGATTTGAATATAAAATTAAGCATAATTTTGTGGTCGGGATATTTTCATAAATATAATTATTTCCCGATTAAATAGCCACTTATTTAGCTGAAAAATCTATTTCCATGAAGGGATAAGGAGTGAAACACAAAATAAATATAATAAGTGTAAGCCAGCCGAGTAGTTTTCGCTTAAAATCTAAAGGTTCATCAATTTCTACTTCTGGGTGATAAATACCTACAAATTTCCCCAAAAATAAAGCAAAAGGTAAAAAACCAATAAAACCATGTGATGTGGCAATTTCGGGGATATAACTCAATAAAAATTGGGTAAACACCACACCTAAACTTAAAGCCCATGAAGTCATTTGGTTTTCAGAAATCCTTGAAAAACAGATTCTTAGAAAGAATATATAGCCTAAAAGCCAAGTAAAAAACTCTGATTCGTCTTTATATTGCCCTCCCGTTCCTATATTTTTAATGTCATTTATCGTCAATAAACCATATCCTGCAAAGAGGACGAAACCAATAAAAATAATTGGAGAAACGATATTAAAATTTTTCTTCCCAATTAAACCATACAAAATATGTCCACCGTCTAATTGACCAATTGGAATAAGATTTAGAGCTGTGAAAAACAAAGATAAATAACCAGCCCAAATAACTGGATAGTGCATTATTTCAAAATTTGGAGGTAATAATTTTGGGTCAGCCACATATTTTTTGAAGAATTTAAACAATAAATTATCTCCCAAAACAAGCTGTCCATCCATAAATTTAGTAAACTGCAAAACATCGGTTTTATAGTGTTCCCCGAATTTTATATATTCTGGATGAATTTTGAAAATATAATCAAGAGGTGGAAGGTGCGAAAAACCGTAGTACAAAACAAAAAGGGCAACGACAAATCCAGCCAGAGGTCCAGCAATACCAATATCAAAATATTCTTTTCGTGAGCGAGTTTGCCCAATCATTCTGATTACTGCTCCCATTGTGCCAATACTCATTGAAATAGCACTCAGCCACATAGGAATATAATAAGGAAGGGAAACTTTTATCTTGTAGTATCGAGCCATGAAATAATGCCCAAATTCATGGCAAGTTAGTATGGCAAGAAAAGGAATTGAGAATTGAAAACCCTGCCAGAAATCTTCTGGAAAATGAAGGATTGTTTCTGGGGATAAAAAGAAGAAAAAACGTCCTGTCATTGACTCTGCTCCAGCTAAAGTGGTTGTAATCAGAGTAGTAATAAAAAGAACGGCTTGGATAATCTGGGTTTTGTATTTCATGAAGTGCGATAAGCATTAAGCAATAAGCTTTAGGCATTTAACAAAAGTTATGAAAGTTAAATATCAATGATTTTGTTAAAAGCCTATTGCTTAAAACCTAAAGCGACTTAATTATAAACTCCCATTCCGCTAAATTTCTCAACACGTTGATTGATTCTTTGGGTTGGAGATATTTGTTGAAGTTCATTGATAGTTTCTAAAATTACTTTTTTAACAATATCAGTTGCTAAAGTTGGGTTCAAATGAGCTCCTCCTAATGGTTCTGGAATGATTCCATCCACTAAGCCGTTACCTTTCATATCAAGGGCTGTCAATTTTAATGCTTCGGCAGCTTGTTCTTTAAAATCCCAAGTTCTCCAAAGGATAGTAGAGCAGTTTTCTGGTGAAATTACAGAATACCATGAATTTTCTAACATCAAAACACGGTCACCAATGGCAATTCCTAAAGCTCCTCCTGATGCACCCTCACCGATGATAATACAAATTACAGGTACTTTTAACATGAACATATCACGGATATTACGAGCAATTGCCTCACCTTGACCACGTTCTTCTGCTTCTAAGCCTGGAAAAGCACCTGGAGTATCAATCAAAGTCACGATTGGTTTGCCAAATTTTTCCGCCATTTTCATTAAGCGAAGTGCCTTACGATAGCCTTCTGGATTGGGCATACCGAAATTTCTTAACTGACGTTGTTTGGTATTTCGTCCTTTTTGTTGACCAATAAACATAACGGTTTGGTCGCCTATTTTTCCGAAACCTCCCACCATTGCTTTGTCATCACCTACGGTTCTATCGCCATAAATTTCGATAAATTCATCGCACATTTGTTCGATATAATCAAGGGTATAAGGGCGTTCTGGGTGACGAGAAAGCTGAACTCTTTGCCAGCGAGTGAGGTTTGTGAACGTTTCTTTTTTGAGTTCTTCGATGCTGTTTTCCAATTGCGAAGCGGCAGCTGAAACATCAACGTTGTTGTCGATAGCCAATTTTTTCATCTCTGCCAATTTGGTTTCGAGTTCGGCAATCGGTTTTTCAAAATCTAACAAAGTACGCATGGGCAGTAAATTAACGGAACGAATCCGCAGGTTAGTGTGGTTACAAAATTAGTCAATAATGTGAAGTGTGGAGAATTATTTTTGATATTTTGATAAATGCTTAAAAAAAAAGCTCAGATTTAGGCTTGAAAATTGCATATATAGCTTTGAGTTACAGGTAGTTACTTAAAAATATAAGAATTGCAGTTTTGAAAAAGCTATTTAAAACTTTTTTTGATGGTTATAGGTAAATAAGTTTCATTTTTGTCTTAAAAAGCATAAAAAACAAAAGCAAATATGTATTTTGCTCCGTATTCTAAAGGATTGCCTTCATGTTAATACATTTTTTGATTGAAAATTCAATTTTAAAAAATGAAAATATTACCCCTAATTTTATCTAAGTAACACATTAATACCCATGAAAACTTTAACACATCATTCCATTTTTCTGTTAATTCTTATTTTGTTTAATGGAGGAAATGGATTTACACAGGGAATAAATCTCTCCAAAACCAAACAATTTCCTGCCAATATTACGTCTTCCATCGAAATTTTTAGAGACTCAACCAAAACCCTCACCTTAGAGCAAATAAAAACTCAACACTTTAAAAAACACACTAAAAAATATTTTGTTTTTCCTTATTCCAACGATGATTATTGGGTGAGATTCACCTTAAATAATACAGAAACTAAGTTTGAAAATTGGATTTTGATGTGGACTAATCCATTAGCTGAACAGCTTGATTTTTACGTTCCTGATAGTTTAAATAAAGGTTTTTTACATAAACAACAAAAAATTATTACTTCAGAACGAGAAAAAAAATTTATTCAGGAAGACCCTATATTTCCTTTCAAACTTTTACCCAAACAAGCCAAGACTATTTACATAAAACTATCGAGCCAAAGAGGGCATTATGGAACAATTCGTCTTTATACGCCAGAAGCCTACCACAAATCACGATTGGACGATTTTGCAGGAGAAGGGTTCTTAAATGGTTTGATATTTTTTCGACTTTTCTTGGTTTTGGTGTTGAGTTTCTTTGTCATTAAAGACTTGTCATTCAGACTTTATTCTCTTTATACCATCATCCGAACTTTTAATTATTGGGGATTTCTCAATATCGCAGGTCCACTTTTTACTGACGACCCTGATATGGCAAAAAAACTTGATTTTTTGTTTTATAATTCAGCTACTTTGGGGGCAGGTCTTTTTATATTGGTTGCCTTTAAGGTTCATAAATTCCACAGATTATACCTGTACAGTATCGTCATGATTTTGGTCGTAAACATTTTTCTGAATGCTATCATCTTTTTTGATTATCAATGGTATTGGTTAAAAGGAGGAGCATATCTCATCATTGCATCTTCTATTTATTACATCATTTTGAATGTTTATTTTACCATTAAGAAAACTTCTTTTGCCAAATATTATAGTATTCTTTTCATTTTTGGGCTTTGCAGTACGTGTTTGCTTTATGTAAGATTATTGGGTTGGATAGAATTTCAGCCAATTTATATGTTGTCGTATTATTTCTTTCTCGCAGAGTTTTTCTTCTTTATCTTTTTCTTGGGACAGATTTTTAAGAATACCGAAAGAAATAAACTTATTGCAGAACAAAAACTTAACTTCAATTTGGAGCAGAATGCTCGTCTGAAAGAGCTTGACAACATAAAAACTCAATTCTTTACCAATATTTCGCATGAGTTTAGAACTCCGTTAACTTTATTGGTAGGCCCGATTGATGACCTTCAAAAGAAATACCCACAAGAAGGAATTATTGCCGTAATGAAACGTAATCTTCAAAGATTGCAAAGTCTTATAAATCAGTTACTTGATTTGTCTAAATTAGAAGCTGGTGAAATGACAATTTCCGTTGAAGAAGTAGATTTAGTGCCGTTTTTTAGACAAATTTTTGCCTCATTTGAATCTTTAGCTCAAGGGAAACAAATCATATTTAATCATTCGCAAAGTCATTTACAGCAATTTGGGAAATTTGACCTTGATAAATTAGAGAAAATTTTAACTAATTTATTGTCAAATGCTTTCAAATTTACTTCTGAAAATGGACGAATCATTGTGAGAGTTGATTTTAAGGTTGTTGATGAAAAAGGACTTATCAATATTAGTGTTCAAGATTTTGGAATTGGGATTTCTTCCGAACGTTTACCTCATATTTTTGACAGATTTTATCAAATTGATGACACTAATCAACGCCAGCACGAAGGAACAGGCATAGGGTTGTCGTTGGTAAAAGAGTTAATTAATTTCTTGGAAGGGAAAATTCAAGTGAATAGCCAACTTGGAGAAGGCACTACTTTCCATCTGACTTTACCATTTGTTGCACTGAATAACCCAACCGAAAATCTAAGGCATCTCTTTGTACAAGAAAATTTAATTAGCCAAGAATTACAAGAGGAGAATATTGTTACCGAAACAGAAGGACAAAATGTAATGTTAATTGTGGAAGACAACGCAGACTTACGAAATTATATCGGTAGTATTTTTGGCAATGATTTTCAATTAATGATGGCGGTAGATGGAGAAGAAGGACTGAAAAAATCACTCGAATATATTCCTGATATTGTAATTTGTGATTTAATGATGCCCAATTTAGACGGTTTAGGCTTCTGTGAAAAGCTGAAAAATGACGAAAGAATTAATCATATTCCAGTCATCATGCTGACTGCCAAAGCCACATTGTCGGATAAATTGATTGGTCTTGGCAAAGGTGCTGATGACTATGTATCGAAGCCATTCAATCGTGAAGAATTGATATTAAGAGTACATAATTTGGTTGCTCAACGGCAATTAATGCGTGAAAAATATGCTCCAATAATTTCAGATAAAACGCAAATTGTAGAGGTTGTAAAAGAATTAACAATTGACGAAATATTCATCCAAAAAGCCAAATCAATTATCGACAAATATCTTGATAAAAGTGAATTTGACGTAGATACCTTTGCCAATGAAATGAATTTGTCAAGTGTACAATTACGGAGAAAGTTAAAGGCAATTACCAATCAAACTGTAACGGAATTTGTTAGGAATTATCGTTTAGCAATTGCCGCAGATAGCCTTAAAAGAGGAATTGGGTCAGTTTCTGAAATTGCGTATCAAGTTGGTTTTGATAGTTTACCGTACTTTTCAAAAGTATTTTTGGAAAGATATGGAAAAACTCCTTCTGATTGGAAGTAAAATATAAAAATAATAGCCAATCCAATTGAGCGATTTTTCTATGAAAATTTTAATTGCCCCTGATAAATTTAAGGATGCGTTAAGTGCTGGAGATATTTGTACTTTTCTTGAAAAAGGAATTTTGACAACTTTTCCAGAAGCAAAATGTACATTATTACCGCTTGCAGATGGTGGTGAAGGCACTTTGGAAAGTCTCAATAAAAACCTAAAAGGAGAATTTATCAACGTTGAGACAACCGACCCACTCCAAAGAAAGATATCCGCTACCTATCTTTTTGTAGAAAAAAACAAAACTGCAATTATAGAAATGGCTCGTGCTTCTGGTATTGAATTGTTGTTGCCCAAAGAACGTAATTGCCTGAAAAACAGTAGCTACGGTACAGGGATTCTTATTAAAGATGCCATTCAAAAAGGGGCAAATAAAATTGTTTTTACCGTTGGAGGAACTGCTACAAATGATGCAGGAATGGGGATTGCTTCAGCTTTAGGTTTTGAGTTTTTAGATGAAAATGAACAAATTTTAACTCCAATCGGTGAAAATTTGATAAAGGTCAAAAAAGTTGAAACTGCCAATGTTTTGAAAGAATTATCAACCGTAAAATTCACCATCGCAACCGACGTTACGAATCCTTTTTATGGAGAAAATGGGGCGGCTTATGTATTTGCAAGGCAAAAAGGAGCTGATGATGAAGGCATTGAATTTTTAGACAAAGGATTACAAAACTTTGCGGAGGTTTTAGAAAAACAATTCGGACAAAATCCACAAAACTTAGTTGGAAGTGGGGCAGGAGGTGGTGTTTCTGGAGGATTAGCCGTTTTATTAAATGCCAAAATTATTTCGGCGGCTTCGTGGATTTTAGAAATAAATAATACAGAAGAACTCCTCAAAAACTCCGATATTTTAATCACAGGGGAAGGAAAAGTAGATAGCCAAACATGGGATGGGAAATTGATTTCTCAACTTTTAGCAAAAGCAAATCAGGTCAATGTCCCCGTAATTATCATTTGTGGAACATTGCAAGATATTCCAACGGTTGCCAAACAAAAAGGTATTCTTTACGCTACATCAATTTTAAATGCTCCGATTTCGTTAGAAGAAGCGTTAAAAGAAACGCCTCAATTAGTTGAAAATCAGGGTGTTTTATTGGGAAATCTTTTGAAAAAAATACCCCGAGAGTTCTAACACTTTCGGGGTATTTTTGAAATAATGGCTACTTTAACTAATCTTTTTTCTCAATTTTAGCGTCAGAAATTATTTCATCCGTTATCGCCTTCATCTTATCTCTGAAGGCAGGCATATATTTCGTCATCATAATTTGCATTGTTTCTCGCTGAATAGTAGGCTGACTTTCAATCATTTTCTGTCCAGTTGGCGTTTTGTAAAATGCCAATAAATCCTTTACTTCATTTTCCGTAAAATTTCTTTCATAAATACCTGTCATTTCATTTTCCATGAAGGATTTGGTCATTTCTTTACTTGCATCCATTACTTTCCGCATCGTCGCATCCATATTTTTTGTTCGTAGAGAATCCTGCATCACAGGATTTGATTTCATTTGAGCTTTCATCATCGGAATTATTGCATCATAAGCTCCACTCATCATTTTTTCGATTTGCATCGACTTTAATAATTCTTTAATATTATCCTGTTTGCTCTGTGTAAAACCTACCAATGAATTGCTTAAAAGTATGGCGATTACTAAAAAAGTTTTTTTCATAACGATTTAAAAATTTGAATTGATTTGTGAAATGTGACTAAATTACGCTCGTAATGACAGGGTTTTCCTCTCAAAACTCTTTGTACGAATATATATTAATTCAATAACTTTACAAAACCAATTCCATTTAGGTTTATTAAACGGTAATTTCACCTTAGAAATAAAAAAAACACATAATGCTATCCCCAAAATTCAAAATATATTCGTCTTCCGCAGGTTCGGGAAAAACCTACACCCTTGCGAAGGAATACATCAAATTAGCTTTAAAAACGACTTCTCCTTGGTATTTTAACCATATTTTGGCAGTGACTTTTACCAAAAAAGCATCACAAGAAATGAAGGAACGGATTTTGAAATACCTCAAACAATTTGCCAGCACAGACCCACAAGAAATTGAAGAATCGGAAGGAATTTTTCAGCAAATTTTAGCGGAATTAAAAGAAGAAGGAATCAATATTGATGAATGGACTTTGCGAGATAGAGCCAATAAAACTTTCAAACATATTATCCACGAATACGCCAATTTTTCGGTTTCAACAATTGACTCTTTTGTGCAAAGAATTGTGGCGGCTTTTACCGAAGAATTGGGTTTTCCGTTCAATTTTGAAGTAAATCTTGATTCTGATGTTTTGTTGGAAGGTGCGGTTGAACAATTATTTCAGAAAGTAAATACCGAAAATTTCGAGCAAATTACGGAAGCAATTCAAAGTTTTGCGATGGAAAAAGCCAATGACGGAAAATCGTGGAATGGCTTACCAAGTGAGTTGGCTTCTTTTGGCAGAAGTCTCTTATCTGACCAATTTCAGGCTTCGGTTGAATCTATTGCCGAACTGCAACCTGCTGATTTTCTATTGGTTGAAAAGAATTTGAAAGAATATTCTGAATATATTGAAACCAAAATAAAAACGATTGCGAATATTGCTTCCAATACCATTTATGAAGCTAATTTGGATATTGAAGATTTTAGCCAAAAAAAGAATGGCGTTGGTGCGTACTTCCAGCGATTAGAATTTCAAGATGTTTTTTACAAGGCAAATTCTTATGTAGAAAAGGCTCTGAGCGAAAATTTGTGGTATTCAAAAACGCAAAAGAAAGATATTGCGGCTCGTATTGATGGAATTTCGGATGAATTACGCCTCTATTTAGAAGAAATTGCCAAGATTCATGAAAATGAAAAACCCAAATATGTGCTTTTTCAGGAAGTGACAAAACAACTTAAAAAATTGGCATTATTGAGTCAATTAAAAAGAGAAATTGCTGAAATTCAGAATGATACAGGACAAATTCATATTTCGGAATTTAACCGTAAAATCTTGGAAATTGTCATGACTGAGCCGATTCCGTTTGTGTATGAGCGTTTGGGCGAAAAGTATAATCATATTTTGATTGATGAATTTCAAGATACTTCTACTTTGCAATGGCATAATTTCTTGCCTTTGGTTGAAAATTCTTTGGCAAACGGACACTTTAATTTAGCCGTTGGTGATGCCAAACAGTCAATTTATCGGTTTAGAGGTGGCGAAATGGAGCTGATTGTTCACTTGCACAAAGAGGATTTGGAAAAATTGGTAGAAGGAAATGAAGACAATGATTTTTTGACTGAACGTTACGCCAGTATTCGTCCGTATTTGAAACCCGAAAACCTTACAACCAATTATCGAAGCTCAAAAGAGATTATTAAATTCAATAACGATATTTTTCAATTCATCAAGGAATCACCTGATAATGAAGCGATTGCTCCGATTTTACCAAAGGTTTACGATGAACATTTTGCTCAAAAAATTCCCAATAATCCAAAATCGGGTGGACACGTAGAGATTGATTTTTTGACAGGAGATGGGGAAGACGAATTAATGTTTGATAGAATTCTGGAATTGATTGATGAAAGTTTAGCCGCAGGATATGCTTACGAAGATATTGCTGTGCTTTGTCGCAAAAATCAGCACGCCCGAATTGTTGCCAATTCTTTGAAAGATGCAAATATTCAAGTCATTTCTTCGGATTCTTTGAATTTGAACTTTTCTGAGGCGGTCAATCTCACGATGGCTTTGATGAAAGTAATTCAAAATCCAGAAAATACTTTAGCAAAATACGAAGCTATTTATCTATTTTATCGAGTGGTTTTGCAGAAAATTCCGAATACAGACGATAATCAAATAATTAAGCAATCTATTGAAAATAAGGATGTTAATCAGTTTTATGCCCTGATTGAAAAACAAGGATATTTATTAAGTTCTTTTCGGTTACAACAAATGGCTTTGTATGAAGTAGCAGAGAAAATTATCAATACTTTTCATCTTTTTGAACATCACAAAGAATTAGATTTTTTATTCAGATTTTTAGATGTTGTACTTGATTTTCAGACGAAGAAAAGTACGCACCTTACCGATTTTTTACAATTTTGGGAACAGAAGAAAAACGTGCTTTCTATCTCCACGCCCGACGGACAGAATGCGGTAACTGTTACCAGTATTCATAAATCGAAAGGTTTGGAATACCCTGTGGTTATTATTCCATATTGCCATTGGACGATGGATACAGGTTTGTTTTCTGAAATTTGGGCAAATTTACCCAATGAACTTGAATTGAAACCCAATCAGGATTCGATATTAAAAACAGCTCCGCTGAGAGTTTCTAACAAATTAGCAGAAACAGTTATCGCTCCACAGTTTCATGCAGAAAAAGAGAAGACTTTTTTAGAAAGTTTGAATATGCTTTATGTGGCTTTGACTCGCCCAACTGACCGTTTGTATTTGATAATCAAACAAGATACCTTTAAATTCGATAAAACGGTTGGCAATCAATTGTATCGTTTTGTGGGTTGTCCGCCTATTGAAAAAGGCGAAAGGCATATCGAAATTATTAGTCAAGGAGAAAATAAACGCATCAGTAATAAACCTAAAAAAGTTGAGCAAGTCATTGAAATAGATGCGGTTATGAGTTCTGAAAGAAGTAATACGATTAAATTACGTCATTCGGCAGAACGCCTTTTTGATATTGAAACTTTTGAGAAAAGCCGTGATTATGGTAATAAAATTCACAATACTTTTGCTAAAATCAGAACGCTAACTGACATTGATTTTGCTTTGCAAGAATCGCTCAGAGAAGGTTTAATTGTAGATACTGAATTGGAAGAAATTAAGGCAAGTATCCTGAAAATCATCAACTTAGAGAAAATCAAGCCTCTGTTTGAAGTACATGAAGATTTAGTGAAAAATGAACGTGAGATTTTGATGCCTAAAGGAAATCCACTTCGTCCCGACCGTGTGGTGAGATTAAAAGACCGAATTGTAATTTTAGATTATAAAACGGGTTCAAAATCAGAATCTCATAAAACGCAAGTTCGGCAGTACATGAATATTTATCGAGATATGGGGCATAAGAATGTAGAAGGAATTTTGGTGTATTTGGAAGGCGATGACATTGTTGCTGTTGTGTAGATTGGATTGGTAGTGGCGAATAGCATTCGCCATTTTACAATAATGGCGAATGCTATTCGCCACTACATTATCTTACAATCAAAAAGGCGATAGATTTTGAATCTATCGCCTTTTGTTTTGTGAAACAATCACCAATTAGCTTATTGGAAAACCAATTTCTAATAACTAATTTCCATTCACCACTTATTTCTTCTTTTTCTTTCCTGTTTCTTCTTGTTGCGTTTTTTGTGCTTCTTCAACCGCTTTCATTTGCTTTGAAATATATTCAGAGAAACGAGATTTTTTAACGCCACCTGCTGCAATTTTCTTACGATTTTCGTCCAAAATTGCCTTGATTTTATCTTCATCAACAAACTTACGAATACCAATTTGTTGTAAAATGGTTACAATGTTTGAAATGAAATAGTAGAAACTCATACCTGCTGGTAAAGAGTTCATCACAAACATAAAAATGACAGGCGTGATGTATGCCATTTTCTTCATGTCAATGGGTTGTCCTGTTTGGTCAGGCGTATTTTGGTTGTTATAATAACCGTAAGCAATACTTGAAACGGTCATCAACAATGTAAACAAACTGATATGATTTCCGTACAATGGAATACTGAACGGTAAAGTAGCAATCGAGTCGAAAGTTGAAAGGTCATTTGCCCATAAAAACGACTCCTGACGCAAGTTAATCAAGTTCGGGAAGAGCATAAATACCGCCATCAAAACAGGCATGGTTGCCAAAACAGGAATACAACCACTCAATGGACTTACACCAACTTCTCCGTACAATTTCATTTGAGCTTGTTGTTGTTTGGCTGCATCGTCACCAATTTTCTCTTTTAAAGCATTTAATTCAGGCTGTAAAATTCTCATTTTAGCCATGCTCACATACGACTTGTAAGTCAATGGTAAAAGAGCAAATTTGATAATCAAAACTAATGCAATAATCAACAAACCATAGTTTGAGAAAACCGTTTCTAAAACATTAAATAACGGAACAAAAATATAGCGAGTGATTGGCAAGAAAATGTCATAACTCAATTTTACGTTTTTGCCAAAACCTGGGGCAACGTTTTTGATGATGTTATAATCATTTGGTCCAAAATACCATTGAAAATTACCTTTTCCTGCTTTAATACCTGCTAAATCCAAATCCATATTGGCACGAAGCGTTTTGATATTTACCGAATCTTGTTCGTTGGCAGTTCCGAAAACTTGTGCTTTTTGGATTGGCTCATTTTTCGTAATAAAACTTGACAAGAAGTATTTTTTCTTGAAAGAAACCCACTTTAAAGGTTGGTCTAAAGTAGCATCATTTGCTCCCGTTGGTGTTTCAGAAAGTTGGTCGAAATTTTCACCATCATTTAATAAATAATTTACGGTTGCTTTACGGTTTTCTGTTAAATCTTTTTCAGTCGGACGAACGTTTTCTAACCAATTCAGTTTAACGGATTCATTTTTCAAGATTCCGTTTAAACCAGTCAGTTTTAAATCATTATCCAATAAAAAACCAGCACCAGCCAATGAATAAGACTGTTCAACTGATTGTCCATTAGCTAATTGTAAAGTAAAGACAACTTTCTCTGTTTTTCCTTCAGCAACCATTCCACCGACAGATGAAGTATTGAAATACAATTTATTCAAATCAATATTTCCTTTGGTTGTTGGTAATTCGAGGGAAATTTTATCAAAAGCTTCGTCAAAAATTACTAAAGGGTCATTTTTTTGTTCTTCAAAAGTGGTGTAAGTTTTATAGTTTTTCAATAAAACTTGTTTCACTCGTCCACCTTGTGTAGAAAAAGTAACTTTAATATCTTTATTTTCTAACACAACATCTTTTGGCGTTCCAACGGCTGCCGATGCAAAATCACCTGCGGCTGATTTTAAAGCATTTGAGTCTGGAGTGGCTACTTTTTGAGGAGTGGCAGAAGCTTGAGTTGTTTTGGCTTTGTCTTGTGGTTTCTCTGGTTCAATCTTTGGGGCAAAGAAAAATTGATAACCCAGCAACATTGCCATTATCAATACTAACCCCGTGACTTGATTTCTATCCATCATTGTTTTAAAAGTATTAAGTTTTGATGATTGAGTTTATTGACTCAATCATTCAAAAAAGAATTTTATCGGTTAATTAGTTCAAAAATTATGAAAACCGTTAAAGCGTTTGGCTTTGATTCTACAAAATTACTAAGACTTATTCGTTATTTGGCAATGCTTTTGGTTTAATTGTGATTAGTGGTTGATACTAAGTAGTTGAAAGGTAGTTTTTCTTAGATTTTGAGGAGGTCATTTTTTTTCAATAAAAATCTTTTTACCTTAGCAATTACTTTAATAGATTCCCAATAGTCTAAGTAGCTTTTGTTATTATTTACTCAAAATGCTATTTCAAAATGAAAACAATTCTCAACTGCTTCATTCTTTTAATTTTTATTCTTTTTTCTTCAACCAAAATTCAAGCTCAGGATGTTCCGTACAAATGCGTGTATGAACCTGATGCTCAAACGCAGGAAATTTCCAGACAAGTTTTAGCGAAAATGAATTCTTTGAAAGGTCAAAATCAGGGCAACCAAACTTCGTTATTGACAGGTGTTGTTAAAATTCCGCTTGTTGTTCATGTAATTGAGCCGAGTACTTCATCAAGTATTATTACTGATACAGAAGTAAATACAATGGTGGCTAATTTGAATGCTGCATATCGTGCTACGGGAGCATTTGCTGGTAGCCAAGATATTGAAATTGAGTTTGAATTGGCAAAACAAGACCCAACTTGCAATACCACAACGGGTATTACAAGATACGATGCTTCTGGAAATGCAACTTATGTATCAAAGGGCGTTTTTAATACTGGCGTTTCATGGGCAACTATACAAAGTTGGAAGGTTTGGCCTAAAAACCTTTATGCAAATATCTGGATTGTTCATAAATTGGACAATGGTGCTGCAGGAGTGGGTGGACCAAGTGAAGGCTTTATTGTTTTGGCAAATTCTGTGAAAACACCTAATGAACAAGTTTCTCCACATGAAATTGCTCATTATTTTGGATTGGCTCACCCATTTCCAACAGATGCTACTCCAGGGACTACCACAAACTGTAATTGTGGCGATGGCGATGGTTTGACAGATACACCTAATTTAACGGCTTATTCAATTGGTTCAATTTGTTCACATGAATGGTCGTGTTCTACAACTGCGATGAACAGTATAAATCCTTGTACCAATGCTGCTTATGGGAATATTCAGAAAAATATTATGAATTATTTGAATACTAATTGTGGAACTCAATTTACGGTGAATCAAAAAACGTTTATGCGAAATTTTATTGAATCTTATCATTCAGTGTTATTGACTTCGCCAGTTTTGCAAACAACTCCGAGTATTCCAGTGGCAACAATATCTGCAACACCAACTTTTTGTACATCCACAGCTTTTCCTAATTTTTCAGCCATGTGTTTGTGTAGTTCTATTCAAACTATGACAATTAATGGAAATGTTGTAACAAGTTATGGCTTAAAACCCGTATTAAGTGCTGGTCAGCAATCTACTTGGACGTATGGACTCACTTGTGCCAATGGTTTAACTGATACTAAAACGGTACTTTTCTATAATCCCGGAGTTACTAATATTGTTACAGCTTGCGGAACAGGTGGTTTTTATAGTTTAACTTTTAATAATCCGAACAATTTTATCGTTACAAGTTCATTAGGAATGGTTATCGGAAATAGTGTCATTAATGTCCCTAATGGTACAAACGTTGTTTTAACAGTAAGTGATGCAAATGGTTGTGGTAATAATCAGCAGACAGTTATTAGTCCATGTTGCTCATTAGGGGACAATTCCCCAGTCGCCTGTACGCCAACGGCAAGCAATGGATTGAGTGTTTATTTTGGAATTGCTAGTTTCGCCTTTAATGGAACACCTGCCATAAATACAACATCGTCGAGTTCACAATCAGATGGGAAAAATTATGTGGATAATTCTTGTCTTAATCAAACAAATGTCGTTGCTGGAAATACTTATACTTTAACAGTGGGCGGATATTTTACCAATGCTCATAAAGTCAAGGTTTATATTGATTATAATAATAACGGACAGTTTATAGAGGCGGACGAAACGGTTTTATCTGGCACAACCAGTGGTTTAACGGGTGGAAACGTTTATTCTGGAACAATTACAATTCCTAATACCGCAGTAGCAAATACATTATTGAGAGTGAGAGTTTTAGCAGACCCATCTTCGTCTTCCAATTCTTGTACAATTGTTGGACAAACGGGCTTTGGCTCTGGTCAAATAGAAGATTATGCTCTAACCGTAACCAATAATTGTTCAATGTATTCTGTCAAATCGGGAAATTGGGATGATTCAACCGTTTGGTCATGTGCCAGAATTCCAACTAATTTGGATATTGTTACTATCACTTCTGGACATACGGTTACCGTTCCATCTTCTATAACTGCTCACGCAAAAGATTTAAGAGCATACGGCGTTTTGACACTCCAACAAACTGGATTATTGAAGTTAGTTACACCATAAAATTAAGTTATCAGTAAATTTTATACTTTTCCTTCTTCTAAATAAAAACGAATTTTGATATGAATATTTTTGGAAAAACTTTAGTAGAAGATAATGAAATAGCTTGGGAAGAATTGGGAGGAGGGCTTCGTCGTAAAATTATGTCTTACGATAATGATGTGATGTTAATGAAAGTAGCTTTTGAAAAAGGCGGAATCGGAGCATTGCATTATCATCCGCACAAGCAAATTAGTTATATCGCAAAAGGAAAATTTGAAGTGACAATAGGAGAGGATAAAAAGATTTTATCGGAAGGTGATGTCTATTTTGCTCCTTCCAATATCACTCATGGAGTTATTTGTTTAGAAGAAGGTCTTTTGATAGACGTTTTTAACCCAATGCGGGAAGACTTGGTTTCTTAGGTATTAGTTAAGAGTTATGAGGTATTAGTTATGTGTTTTATACCTCATAAAATAAAAAGGCTTTTTAGGGAACTTAATCCACTAAAAAGCCTTTTTCTCTAAACTCTAAACTCTAAACTCTAAACTCTAAACTCTAAACTCTAAACTCTAAACTCTAAACTCTAAACTCTAAACTCTAAACTCTAAACTCTAAACTCTAAACTCTAAACTCTAAATGAATTGGTTAGTTAAATTGTACTCATATTAGTGTTAACTATTGCAACAAAATGCTTTGCTAAAACGAAACGTTTAAGATTCTATGTTTTCTATCCTACCTCAATGGTAATAAAATAAACCATGTAGAGAAAATAGAACACATAGATTTACAGGGATTGTGAAATCATTAATTGGGTACAATATAACTAACCAGTTCATCTAAACTCTAAATTCCTATTTCGCTCCCTTCATCAATGGAATCGCATTTTTCAATACTGCTTTCACAAAATGAACAAAAAGCGGAGCTGGATTTGCTACATTAGATTTATATTCTGGGTGAAACTGAACACCAATAAAGAAAGGATGGTCTTTAATTTCAACAACTTCTACCAAACCTGACTCTGGGTTAATTCCCGTTGGAATCATGCCTGCGGTTTTAAATTGCTCTAAATAGGCATTGTTAAACTCAAAGCGGTGACGGTGGCGTTCTTGGATATTTAATTTTCCATAAATAGAATGTGCCAAAGAGCCTTTTTCTAATTTACAAGCATAAGCTCCTAATCGCATCGTTCCGCCTTTGTTTGTCACTGATTTTTGTTCTTCCATCAAATCAATCACAGGGTTTGTCGTTTCTGGATTCATTTCAAATGAATGAGCATCTTCTAATTTTAAGACGTTACGAGCGTATTCAATAACCGCACATTGCATTCCCAAACAAATTCCAAAGAATGGAATTTTGTTTTCACGAGCAAATCTGACAGCGTTAATTTTCCCTTCAATTCCTCTTTCTCCGAAACCTGGAGCAACTAATATTCCGTCAAGTTCTTCTAATCTTTTTTCGTAACCTGCATCTACCAAATTTTCAGATGAAATCCATTTTACGTTTACTTTCGTTTCGTTAACAGCTCCTGCATGAATCAAACCTTCAGCAATTGATTTGTATGAATCTTTCAATTCAACGTATTTTCCTACTAAACCAACTGTAATTTGCTCCGTAGGATTTTTTAGTTTACCCAAGAAGTTTTTCCAAGATTCAAGGTCAGCGTCTTTATCGTTATAAATGTCCAATTTATACAAAGCACGTTGGTCAAGCTTCTCTTTTCTCATCAATAAAGGCACATCGTAAATAGTCTCTGCATCAATTGATTCAATAACATCGTTTGGAGAAACGTTACAGAAAAGTGCAATTTTACGACGCATTTCAATCGGAATTGGATGTTCCGTTCTACAAACAATAATATCTGGTTGAACGCCCAATTCAGACAAAGCACGCACTGAATGTTGCGTTGGTTTTGTCTTCAATTCACCCGCTGATGCCAAATAAGGAACAAGCGTAAGGTGAATAAAAAGCGTATTTTTTTCGCCTAAATCCCACTTCAATTGACGAGCTGCTTCGATGAATGGCAAAGATTCAATATCTCCTACGCAACCTCCAATTTCGGTAATGACAATATCATAAAGACCAGTTTCACCCAAAAGCAAAATATTACGTTTGATTTCGTCGGTAATATGTGGAATAACTTGAACCGTTTTTCCCAAATAATCTCCACGACGTTCTTTCGTGATAACATTATTATAAACTCGACCCGTCGTAATGTTGTTAGCTTGTGAAGTTGGAACTCCCAAAAAACGCTCGTAATGACCAAGGTCAAGGTCGGTTTCTGCACCGTCGTTAGTTACATAACATTCCCCGTGTTCATAAGGATTTAATGTTCCTGGGTCGATGTTGATGTAAGGGTCAAATTTTTGAATTGTTACAGATAAGCCTCTGGCTTGTAGTAATTTAGCGAGAGAAGAAGCTACAATTCCTTTGCCCAATGATGATGTTACACCGCCCGTAACGAAAATGTATTTTGCGGTTTTAGGTTGCCCTTTGCCTGACATGGTTGATAAATTTTATTTTAGTCGTAAGTCTTGAAGTCGGTAGTCGTAGATATGCACAATAGCCTAACAAATTACCTTGTTGAGATAATTTTGGCAATAATTCATACATTACGAATGGGGACTTCTATGAAAAGAAACTTAGGAGGAGGAATATTCCGCAACCTGTTGTTACGGGATACAAAGTTAGGACATTTTTGTTGAAGTAGGTAGTAAATACAAAGGTTTTGAAAATAGAATTCTTGAAAATGGGATAAAATTAAAATTAAATTATTATTAATCAGATGGTTATGAATGGAATCATAAGATTAAAAGTTTTTAATTATTTGTTAAATCAATCTGAAAAAGCGGGTAAAAGTGATTTGTTTTATAAAAGATAAAATCCTGAAAATAAATATTTGATTTTCAGGATTTTATCTTTTACGGACGAATATAGTTTCGGAATTATCTACAATTTGTCGGAAGACAAAATTAGACCACGGATAGAACAGATAAAACAGATTTACACTGATTTTTCTTTAAATTTATCCGTTGAATCAGTACAATCTGTGGGCTAATTTTATTCTGCGACAAATTGTAGATAGTTCCGTATAGTTTTCAAAAGTTATTTGAAAATTTTAAAAAATAACAAATGAGGAATACGAGATTTCCCATTTATTTAAGACGGATATTCTATTTGTTCGCCTGTTTGTTTATAGCCTTTCTCTTCAAATAGTTTTTTCCAAGCTTCGGTCATGAAACCAATTCCATAAGCTAATAATTGTACAAAAACCGCTACGATACTCAATAAGCCAACTTTTATACTTTTATTTTTTAAAGTAGAATCTATGAAGTTCAATAAAACGTAAAGTGAAAGAAGGCAAATTCCGAGATAAAAGAGTGGTTTGTAAATAAAATATAGAAATGGAATTGAGAAACATCCTAAGGTGAAAACCATCGGGAAGGTATGCACCAATTTTAATTCTTTCGGGAAAAAACGACTGATATTTATGCGTGCTTTACCAAAGAATCTCAATTGCTTATAAAATTGTGAAAAACTGGTTCTGCGTTTGTGATAAATAAATGCTTCGGGAATTAATCCTGATTTAAAACCTAAAGAAATTGCTCGAATCGAAAACTCAATATCTTCGCCCATGCGAGTAATGATGAAGCCTTTTGTTTTTTCATAAACTGCTCTCGAAAGTCCCATATTGAAACTTCTTGGATGAAAAGTCCCGCCTAAATTCTTTTTACTACCTCTAATGCCACCCGTTGTGAAAACAGAAGTCATAGAATAACTGATGGCTTTTTGGATAGGAGAGAAGTTGGGATGGTCACGGTCGGGACCTCCATATAAATCTAAATAATGGGTATTGAGTTGATTTTCAACGATTTCAAGATAGTTTGGTTCGATAAGAGCGTCAGAGTCCAAAATGATAAAATAATCACCTTGAGCGTATCTGAAACCTGTGTTGCGGGCAAAACCTTGTCCAGTATTTTCTTGAAAATAATAATGAATTTCTAATTTATGCTCAAACTTATCGATAACAGTATCACATTTTGTGGCTGAACCATCTTCAATAATTACGATTTCAAAGTTTTTATAAGTTTGTTTTACAAGGCATTCCAATAATTCTTCAACTTCATCGGGGCGGTTATAAACGGGAATAATTATCGAATATTTTCTGGTCATTGTGGTAACACAGACTTCAGTCTGTTCTTTAGTAGCACAGGCTTCAGCCTGTTGTTTAGTAACACAGACTTCAGTCTGTTTTTTAGTAGTACAGGTTTCAGCCTGTTGTTTAGTAACACAGACTTCAGTCTGTTGTTTAGTAACACAGACTTCAGTCTGTTCTTTAGTAGTACAGGTTTCAGCCTGTTGTTTAGTAACACAGACTTCAGCCTGTTGTTTAGTAACACAGACTTCAGTCTGTTCTTTAGTAGTACACGCTTCAGCCTGTTGTTTAATTTACGTACAGACTAAAGTCTGTGTTACGTTTAAAGGCTCAATTTACGCTTTTAAAGATTGTTTTAAAAATCCCGTAGCGATGAAATATTGGGCTAAAATGTAAGTTGACATTATTAAAATAGTTGAAGCAGGTATTTTATAGGCAAATTTTTCGATGGCAAGAAATGAGTCAGAAATGACAAATAATATGGCTCCCACAAATACAAATCTAAAACTTTCCGTATTCGTTTTCCTTTCCGAAGCGGTAATTGCCATCGTACTAATTGCCAACATATACACCAAAACGGGAATCAGTAAACCTTTTTCAACATGATTGTAAATAAGTAAAAATATTGAAATAGAAAGAATTGGAATACAAATCCGAGCTAAATGGTTGGCTTTTGTTTTATTTCTACTAAAAACAAAAATGTAAAATAGATGTGTCATCATGAAAGACCCTAAACCTAACATGAAAAATAATTCTCCCGAAAACATTAAAAAAATATCTCCCAACCATGAGAAGGTAAAAGCAATCAGCATTAAAATATCTTGTTTTTCGAAAGATTTTTGAGATTGTAAATAGTAGAAAACGATAATAGAAAGCATTATCAAAGGTTTTGTCAAAAATACGCCTTCCCGATAATCAATCATTCCCGAAATAATTTCAAGAATAGAAATAGTGGCAAAAATGTAGGTAAACGTTTTAGTTTTCATCGTGGTTAGGATATTGATTGCGGAAGAGTAGCCACAATTTACTCAGAATTTTATCAATAAAAAAAAGCCTTCATCCATTGCTGAATAAAGGCTTCTAAAATTAAAACTTCAATGTTGCTGGAAGATATTTTTTTAACAAATCTTCGTAATATGGTTTCAATGCTTGCGTATCTGGAGGCGTTGGCAATTTTGAGTACAAATCGTAAGGGTTAAATTTCTTCACCCACTCAAACATAGCGTGGTCGTGTTCGTCCATCAAGTGTTCGTAAGCATTTTCACGATGTTGTGAATAAAATGAGTGGTAACGAATCATGTACAATGCTTCTTCTGGTAAATGGTCTTTAACCATTTGGTACAGATATTCATCATGTCCCCACGACATATCTACGTTTTTCAAACCACAATTTGGTTCATAAACGCCATATTTTGTGTTATATTTTGAATCGTGGGCATCTGGATTTGCCGCAAAATATTCAGCATAAACAATTTTATCCGAATGCTGACAACCCACAGGGAAAGTATCTCCAACTACTGCCCATTGAGCTTCACCGAAAAGGCATAGAACTTTACCCATATCGTGTAAAAGACCTGTCAATACAAACCAATCTGGATGACCGTCAGCACGGATTGCCTCAGAAGTTTGTAACAAATGTTGCCATTGGTCGAGAGAAGTATCAGGGTCAGAATCATCCACTAAGGTATTCAAGAAATCGAATGCTTCCCAAATTGGCATTTCAGTTTTATTGAATTTCAAAAACTCTGCTTGCTTCTCTTTAACAAAATCGTAGGTTTGAAACTTGTGGTTTAATCTGTAAAATTCACGTACAGTATCTCTTTCGGGATTATCGTAATTGCGATATTCTTCTTTCGCTTTTTTAGGAGCATCTTCTTCTGGATAACGCAATAAAACATCATCTTCCCAAACGTCAAGGCTTGATAACGGAGCAATTTCTTTTTCTGAAAATTCCATGAGGATAAAACCGAAAACGGTTAATTGTTAAAATGTAAATATTCTTATATTCAAAGTTATAAATTATATCAAATAAATTCAATCGGTGTGATTTAAAATAACCTTAAAATGAGGTGATTTTTATATGCAAACGTTTGTAATTGTTGCATAATAATATCGACTTGATTAGCAAGATGTTACCTCATTAGCTCTGACGGTTGAAAAGAGGGAATTCTAACTTTCAATAATCCTAAAAGAATGTTTTTGATAAAAATACTCACTCATCTTAAAATTTAACATAGCATACTTTTAAAATACCTTCTACGTTTATTTAAAAACTTCAAATTTATGCTCTCAAAAAAACTTTTTTGCTTTTCAATCATGATTTCTGTTGGTTTTGGTGCTTTTTGCCAGACTCCTTCATTAAGCCAATTATTTTATCCTAATATCACTTTAAAAACTGAAATTATGCCCGATGCCTCGATGAGTAACGGTCATCAATTTGGTTTAAATAGAAGTTCTGCTTTGGGAATAATTCCTTTGAGTACCGAAATTTCAGCAGGAATTGGCTTTGGAAAAAAAGCGGACATTCAAGCAAAACATACGTTGTTGATTGCCAATCTTGCCCAAATCAACACAACTATTGATGGCAAAGAACAACCTGACGGTGGTTATAAAACAATGGGCTTGACGTATGTGCAATTGAAGGCAAGTTTAAGAGAAAAGTTTTGGGTTTATGGTGTTGGTGGAGGTGTTACGCAGTCAAATGAAACGTTTTTTAACCCACAACCGTATTTTTATGGTGGTGCAGCACGACTGCGAATTTTAGGACTTAGAACCCAAATTCTCTACGGAACAGCCATTGTTTACAGTCAAAAATTTAGAATTATTCCCATTTTTGGTTTTACAAAATCCTTTGGGGATGATTGGAAGGTTTCTGGGATATTACCATTTAGAGCAAGTGTAACTTATAAGGCAAACCAATGGTTACATCTTGATTTTAATACCGTTTACGATGGTTTTAGTGGAGGGTATCAAGAATATAGTGCGGCAGAAAAATTAGTTCGTCGTCAAAATTATCAACACGTCAAGTTTACATTATCTGCCAATGCTCATGTTCTAAATGTATTCAATTTAGGAATTGAAGGTGGCTTGACCGCTTTTCGTCAAGTAAAAACATTTAATACCGCTAATGAAAATTTAGCAACTTCCACAATGCCCGCAACACCTTATTTAGGTTTGAGTTTGAGGTATATCACGAGTAAGTCAAAATTGTCTTCAAAATTTATGAAAGGAACGGGTATTGACTTTTAAATCTCTCAGAAAATTATACAAGAATTGCCAAATTTGATATTTTATCAGATTTGGCAATTCTTGTATAAATGCAATTTTTAATAGTGTTTTTCGAGTATTTTATTTTATAGCTTCTCTTCAAATAGTTATATTTTCTGCCAACTATTTCCGACATATCTACACATTATAATCCTTGGTCGAAATATATTGATATTGTGCAGTAAAACGGGATAAAAGGTTATTCTTCGCAAGTTACCTTTACATAAAAATCAACGTTGAATAATATTTTCAATTTAAAAATGAAGAACACTAATCCACTATTAGTATTTTTTGCCATCATAGTCTTTTGTTTAAGCTTGGCAGGATGTAGCAAAAAGAAAAAGGAAGATTTAAGTAAAAAAGAAGACAAACCTGCTGTTGTTGATGTCATTATTGCCTCACATCAAGGTATTAGTTCAATTACAGAGGCGAATGGTTCAATCGTTGCCAACGAATTTGTGGAACTACACACGGAAGTTAGTGGTCGTATAACCTATCTCAATATTCCAGAAGGGACAAATGTTGCTCAAGGAACCGTTTTGGCTCGTATCAATGATGCTGATTTGCAAGCTCAATTGAACAAAACGAAAGTTCAACTTGAATTAGCTCAAAAAACGGAACAACGTTTGGCTAAACTTTTGGCAGTCAATGGTATTTCTCAGGGAGAATATGATACTGCTCTCAATCAAGTAAATAGCTTGAAAGCTGACATGGCATATACCCAAGTGTTGATTGATAAAACCGTATTGAAAGCACCATTCAGCGGTTTAATAGGTCTCCGTCAAATTTCTCAAGGAGCTTACGTTTCTCCAACAACCATCATTGCCACTATGCAGCAAGTCAACAAATTGAAAATTGACTTTACCGTTCCAGAAGAATACGCAGGTATTATTCGTAAAGGTTCAGTGGTAGAAGTTGCCGTAGAAGGACAAGGTAATTCTCGTTGCAAAGCCGTTGTGATAGCTCGTGAGCCTCAGGTAAATCAGACTACTCGAAATTTATTGATTCGTGCTTCACTTAGTAATTGTTCTGCCAATCCTGGAACATTCGCTAAGGTATATTTCAATGCAGGTGCTGCCCGTAAAAGCATTATGGTACCAACCAATGCCATAATTCCTGACGATAAAAATAAAAAGTTGGTATTAGTTAAAAATGGCGTTGCCAATTATGTAGTAGTTGAAACAGGCGTGCGACAAGAAGGTTCTGTGGAAATTACCAGTGGCATAGCAGACGGCGATTCCATTGTAGTAGATGGTGTATTATTTGCTCGTCCAGACAAACCTGTAAAGGTTCGTAGTGTGAAAAACTTGTAATAGAACTTAGAACAAGCAGTATATTTTTTGAGCGATAGGAGGGCAACAGAGTCTAATCAAATGTTGTTTAGTTAAGCTGATTAACTTCCCGAAAGTTTGTACCAAATAAATTCTTTAACTAAGCGATATTGGAGTCTAATCTGTTTGTAGGCTTCACGGGAAAGATTCCCGTGCTACATAAAACTCACTATATGCTAAAGTTATTTTTCTTTGTAGAAAATCAAATCATTGCTTTAAAGCTGATTTAATCCATCATATTCATGAATATTTCAGAATTATCATTAAAAAGACCCGTATTTGCTACGGTGATGAACATCCTTATTATTCTTTTTGGAGTAGTAGGTTTTTCATTCTTGGCAGTACGTGATTATCCCGCCATTGACCCGCCCATTGTTACGGTAAGGACTTCATATACAGGTGCAAACCCCGATATTATTGAAAACCAAATCACGGAACCATTAGAAAAGCAAATTAATGGTATTCCTGGTATTCGCTCAATTACCTCATCGAGTACCTTAGGAAGTAGTTCAATTTCGGTTGAATTTAACTTAGACGTACCCTTAGAAGCCGCCGCCAGTGATGTACGTGACAAAGTTGCTCAGGCAGTAAGAAGTTTACCGCAAGATATTGACGCTCCGCCAGTGGTTTCTAAAGCCGATGCCAACAGTGATTTTATTCTTTTATTGGCAATTCAGAGTAGAAGTAAAGGCTTATTAGAGTTAAGTGATTATGCAGAAAATGTACTTCAACAACGTTTTCAAACCATCAATGACGTAAGTGGGGTGAACATTTTAGGGCAAAAACGTTATTCGATGCGTGTTTGGCTTAAAACTGACCGAATGAACGCTTACGGTTTATCATTTACCGATGTTCAAACGGCTCTCGCTCGTGAAAACGTAGAATTACCCGCAGGGAAAATCTACGGAAGTAATACCGAAATGACTATTCGTGCTTTGGGAAGATTAACGACAGAACAACAATTTAGAGACTTAATTATTCGTCAAAGTATTGATGGAATTGTTCGTTTGGGAGATATTGCAGGCGTTGAATTAGGGCCAGAAAACTTAGAACAAAGTTGGAAATACAATGGTGTTTATGCCGTTGGTTTGGCAGTTGTGCCACAACCTGGGGCAAATTACATCAAAATTGCCGATGAATTTAACAAGCGTCTGGAGGAAATCAAGAAAGAAAATAAATCGGATATTGAGTTTAAATTATTGATTGATAATACCAAAAACGTTCGCCGTTCTTTGGAGGAGGTTGAAGAAACTTTGATTATTTCCTTCGGATTGGTTGTATTGGTTATTTTCTTCTTTTTCAGAAACTGGTTAATTGCTATTCGTCCTTTGATAGATAT
Source organism: Arcicella sp. LKC2W (assembly GCF_034931005.1). Lineage (NCBI taxonomy): Bacteria > Pseudomonadati > Bacteroidota > Cytophagia > Cytophagales > Flectobacillaceae > Arcicella > Arcicella sp. LKC2W. Next base: position 400,330 of record NZ_JAYGIN010000001.1, on the reverse strand, counting down.
TCCTATTTCATTGATTGCGACTTTCTTCGTGATGTATTTGTGCGGATTTACTATCAACGTTTTGACGCTTTTGGGAATCGTTTTAGCAACGGGTTTAGTAGTGGATGATGGTATTGTTGTAACTGAAAATATCTTCCGAAAATTAGAACAAGGTTTGCCAATCAGAAAGGCGGCGTTGGAAGGAAGTAAGGAAATTTTCTTTGCCGTAATTTCTACTTCATTGACCTTGGCAGTGGTGTTTTTACCTGTAATTTTCTTGGAAGGTTTCGTGGGTCGTTTATTCCGAGAATTTGGTATTGTCGTAGCGGGTGCGGTTTTGATTTCCGCCTTTGTTTCTCTGACAATTACGCCAGTTCTGAACGTGTATTTGACTCGTAAAAAAGCGGGGCATGGTTGGCTTTATGACAAAACTGAACCATTTTTTACAGGTATGGAAAGTGGTTATCAGCGTATTCTGAAAGGATTTATGCGTGTACGTTGGATGGCTTGGGTAATCGTTTTGGCGTGTGGACTTTTAATCTGGTTTTCGGGTAAAAACTTGCAAAGTGAAATTGCTCCGATGGAAGATAAAAGTAGTGTTCGTTTTACCATCACAACGCCCGAAGGCTCAAGTTATGGATATACGCAAAGTGTTTCGGATAAGGTTACGAATTATTTGAATGACTCTATTCCAGAAAAAGATTTTGTATTTAATGCCATTCCAGGTTTTGGAGGTGTTGGGGGTACAAACTCATCAATTGCTCGTGTCGGTTTAGTTGACCCAGATAAACGAAATAGAAGTCAGGACGAAATTGCCAAAACGCTCAATAAAAAACTAAGTAAGTTTAATAATGCTCGAATTTTTGGAATTCAAGAACAGACGATTTCCGTTGGTTTGGGTTCTCGTGGTAGTTTACCTGTGCAGTTTGTAGTTCAGAATATTGATTTTGCCAAAATTAAAGATGCTTTGCCTAAATTCTTGGATGAAGCCCGAAATGATAAAACATTCCAAAACGTTGATGTAAACTTGAAGTTCAATAAACCAGAACTTTTAATGACTTTCGACCGTATCAAAATTAAGGATTTGGCATTAACGACTCAAGACGTAGTAAGTGCGGTACAAGGAGCATTTAGTGGAAGAAGATTGGCGTATTTTACGATGAACGGTCGTCAATATGAAGTAATTGCTCAAGTTGAAAGAGGCGAAAGAACTCAACCGAGCGACATTGAAAACCTATTTGTAACCAATACTCGTGGTGAAAGAATTCCGTTAAGTGCCGTTGTGAAATTGGAAGAAAGTAGTAATCCTTCAACGCTTTACCACTTTAATCGTCTGAAATCGGCAACAGTTTCTGCATCTTTGGCAGAAGGAAAAACGATTGGTGATGGTGTAAAAGCGATGCAAAAAATTGCGGATAAAGTTTTAGATAAATCGTTCCAAACGGCTTTGAGTGGACCTTCAAGAGATTATTCTGAAAGTTCATCTAATACCGCTTTTGCTTTTGGGTTGGCTCTAACGCTGATTTATTTGTTATTAGCCGCACAATTTGAAAGTTTCAAAGACCCATTCACGATTATGATTACCGTGCCTTTAGCTTTGGCAGGTGCGTTAGGTAGTTTGTGGTTTTTTGACCAAACGCTTAATATTTTCTCTCAAATCGGAATGATTATGTTGATTGGTTTGGTAACCAAAAACGGTATTTTGATTGTAGAATTTGCCAATCAGAAACGTGAGGAGGGATTGTCCAAATTTGAGGCAGTTGTTGTAGCTTCAACGCAACGTTTACGTCCAATTTTGATGACCAGTTTAGCAACATCTTTGGGTGCTTTACCGATTGCATTAAGTTTGGGAGCAGCCTCAACAAGTCGTGTGCCTTTGGGAACGGTAGTTGTTGGAGGTATCTTGTTCTCCTTGATTTTGACCTTGTTAGTAATTCCTGCCATTTATACTTTCATTTCAAGTGCCAATTATGTAACTGAGGAATCTAAATTGGCTCTTGAAGAAGGTACAACAGATGAACAAAACCACAATGATTAATCTTGGAAAATATTGAAAATTAATTAGTTATATTTTCGCTCATTAAAAAATATGAATATCTCATTGAAATATATTAGTCTATTTTCTTTTTCAGCAATGTTACTCCTTGCTAATAATGGTTTTGCCCAACAGCAAATAACCTTATCGCAAGCCGTTGAAATTGCTCTTAAAAATAATTTAGACATTCAAATTGCTAAAAATAATATTACTGCCGCCAGTATCAATAATCATATTGGGGTAGCAGGTGGTTTGCCAACAGTAACTGGAGCAGTTGTAACCAATGAACAATTGACAGGTTTGAATCAAGAATTGAGTAATGGAACTATTACAAATCGTACTTCTGTTGCTTCAAATAACTCAAATATTGGTTTTACGGCAACGATGATGCTTTATAACGGTGGGCGGGTTTTAGCTACAAAAAAACGTTTGGAGGAATTACAACATTTGAGCCAAGACCAGTTGAATGTTTCGATACAAGGTGTCATTTCGGATGTCATGCTCAAATATTATATGGTTGTTCAACAGCAAAATTTTATTGCTACACTCAAACAATCCATTGAAGTTTCTAAACAAAAATTAGAGTTAATTGAAGCCCGTCGAAGTGCTGGAATGTCGAATGATGCAGAATTGTTTCAAGCACAATTAGACTTAAATGCTCAAAATCAAGCTTTGCAATCACAGAATATTATTATTGAGCAAGCAAAAGATGATTTGTTACGCAGTTTGGTTATGCCTCCCAATTCTGAAATTATCATTAAAGATACCATCATCGTTGACAAGGCTTTGCAATGGGAAAATATACAAGTGAGCTTGAAAAATCACCCAAGTTTATTATCTGCTGAAACCCAAATAGGTATCAATAAAATTATTGAAAGAGAAGTGGAAGCGAGAAGATACCCAACGGTCAATTTGAATACAGGTTATAATTATACTCGTAGTCAAAGTGCGGCAGGTTTTACCTTGTTGAACCAACAGTATGGTCCATTTTTAGGTGTAAATGTCAGCGTTCCAATTTATACAGGAACAAACAATATCCGCCAGATTCAAGTAGCGAAAGTCAATACTGAAAATGCTCGTTTACAAAAAGAAGTAGTCTTGCAGAATTTTAGAAATACGGCTGCAAAAGCTTGGGAAAGTTACACCGCAACATTAAGTTTAATTGATGCAGAGCAACAAAACTATGCTTTGGCTGAGAAGTTATTGAACGTAATTACTCAACGTTTTCAATTGGGACAAGCAACTATTATTGACATCAAACAGGCACAACAAAGTTTTGAAAACTCAGGTTATCGTTTGAATAATTTGAGTTACAATGTAAAAGTTGCTGAAATTACGTTGAAACAATTAGCGAGCCAATTAAGTAATTAGTAGCACAGACTTGAGTCTGTAAGTAGTAGCACAGACTTTAGTCTGTAATTAGTAACACAGACTTCAGTCTGTAATTAGTAGCACAGACTTTAGTCTGTAAGTAAGGTCAAACGCCAATTGTATCACTTACAGACTGAAGTCTGTGTTACTTACAAACCGCAACGGCAATTTTAGAATCAGCTGTTCCGTAATATAAAAAATAACGATTCTTAAAATACACCATTCCTTCAATAAAAACTACCTGATTAACCTGTCCGTTCAATTCATAGTCTTTTTCTGGTTTCATAAAATAATCGTCGGTTCTGGCAATTACTTTTGAAGGGTCATTTTTATCCATCAAAATTTGTCCAGCACTATACGCATCGGGTGGTAAACCTGCATAGCCACCTTCGTGCAAATTCATGGAATTATAAAGCAATAAAATGCCATCTTTTGTTATCATGGCAGGAGGTCCAGACTCTACCAAACGACTGTCAAATTTATCTTTTCTTGCTCCAAAAATGGGTTTTGGTTTCCCTGTTTCGTCTTCCAAAATTTCCCAATTCATTAAATCGTTTGAACTTGCTAAGAAAATATCAGTATCGCCAAAATACATCCAATATTTCCCTTTTATTTTAGTCGCAATTAGTTTTTCGCCAACTCGTTTACAAATAATTGCTCCCGACTTCGACCACAAATTTCGGTATTTTTCTTGTTTGAAAGCCAATCCGTGTTTCTTCCATTTCTGTAAATTAGACGATGATGCAACACAAAGTCGAGCCGTTTTTCCGTCATAAGTTGTGTAGGTGACAATATACCTGCCGTTATTGGTTTCTACAATGCGTGGGTCTTCGCAACCGCCAGCCCATTCGTAGGGTTTCATGAAGTCATTTTCTGGAAAAAGTACAGGTTTTGCTTGTCTTTTAAAATGAATGCCGTCATTGCTTACTGCCAAACCAATGCGAGAAGTGCCATCAACGGATTTTAGGGTATCTTCTGCTCGATAAAGCAAATATACTTTGCCGTTTCGGACAACTGCCGCAGGATTATACACGTCTTTGGCTTCCCAATTCACTGTTTTTTTACTGACAGGGCAATAGAATGTTGTATTTTTTATTGGCAACAAAATTGGATTTACAGCATCTTGTTTAACAAATGGCGTTAAAGTCCAATTAGGTTGTTGGGCAAAAAGATTTGCGACTCCTACACAAATTTGAAGGAGTATTGAAAAAATAATAGATTTTGATTTCATAATTTGAGATTGTTGATGGAATATATTTTTTGAATTATCTACAATTTGCCACACAACCGCAGACAGGGCAAAAAAGCCGCTGTCAGGGTTTTGGACTCAACCCTGACAGCGGCTTTTCGCCCTGTCTGCGGTTATTTTCTTGATTGCGACAAATAATAGATAATTCCGTATACTTTTGAAAATTGCCTAATTGTTAAGTCTCTACAAAAACCTTATTGCTGACGTATTTCCTTATCTTTTACGGTCATCTCCCAGTCGCCAAAACTACCAGACAAAACAAATGACCCAAATCTGAATTTATCAATAATCTCAGTTCCTTTTGAAACCGAATCATAGAACTCTTTATCGACAGGAATTTCAAAATCAATTGCATTTACCGCATCTTTTATATGTTTTTTGATGCTTAAAGAGAAATGAGCTTGTTTGAGTCTGATTTTTAAAATGTATTTGGGCGGTTTGGCAGTACCGCCAGTTTTGAGGGCTTGCACTTGTGCAGCCAATGCGGCATTTTCTTTTTTGAGTTGTTCCACTTCTGAATTACTACAAGATGTCAGAAATACTGAAAATGAAAGCAAGAAGAGAATATTCTTTTTCATGTTGAGTTAATTTAGTTGATGTTTATTTTCAAAGATAAAAATTATATAACAGACTTATTATTTTGAATTAGGTTTGTTTTGAATTTCTTTCTAAAAATTATGGATTTTTAAAAGATTAATTTTAACTTACAGGAAATTAATCGAAAATACTTAATTTTCCTCCTTTGTACTGATTAAGTAGTAGAATCAAAATATTAATTTTTCGTAGTAATCTGCTTATGCCATTATCATTTTTGTAAAAAAATAATTGCCTTCTCTTAAAACTTTCTCGTTTCTTTAACTGCTGATGCTTTAGAGGTTTTGGTTGTCCCATGCTCTAAGAAAACTCAACTTAAAAAATTAATTATTTATGAAAAAGAAATTTTACTTGCCCGCCCTTGTAATTTTTGTTTTAATGACTTCGCTTGTCAATGCTCAGCGAATGAAATTTCACCGTATTGTTGCTGAAATTGAACCGCAAAAATTAGAATACCTTTTTAATAATGGTCTTGAAATTGACCATTTTAGTTATGAGAATAAGAAAAATTTTACTGCTGAGATTTCAGATAGTGACCTTTCTTTACTGAAAAAAAATAATGTAAAACTTACTTATATCGTAGAGGATTTAGAAAAAAATCTCACAAAGTATAATCAAGATATTGATAAAAAGTCAGCCAAAAACGCCAAAACCGCTGTGGCAACACCAAGTAATTTTGCTCTTGGAACTTATGGTGGTTATTACACTTTTGCAGAGTTACAGACGATTCTCGACCAAATGAGAACGCTTTATCCAAATCTGATTTCTGCCAAGAGTAGTATTGGGACAACCGTTGAGGGAAGAAGTGTTTTTATGGTAAAAATTAGCGATAATCCTGATGCTGATGAAACCGAACCCGAAATGTTTTTTAATGCCGTTCATCATGCCCGTGAACCCATGAGTATGAGTCAGTTAATTTTCTTTATGTGGCATATTTTAGAGAATTATAACACTGATAAAGAGATTAGAACTTTGGTAAATAGTACCGAATTGTATATCGTGCCGTGTGTGAATCCTGATGGTTATGTTTATAATCAAACTACTAATCCGAGTGGAGGAGGAATGTGGAGAAAAAATCGTAAAAATAATGGAAATGGAACTTACGGAGTAGATATTAACAGAAATTACGGTTTTCAATGGGGAATTGACAATACAGGTTCTTCGCCCACAACCAGTTCTGAAACTTACAGAGGAACTGCTCCTTTTTCTGAGCCAGAAACACAAATTATTCGTAACTTTTGTAATACCCATACTTTTAGCCTTTCAATGGATTTTCATGCTTATGGTAATTATTGTATTCATCCGTATGGTTATTCTACAACGAATAGTAATCCAGAATTAAGTTTATTTCAACAAATGGGTTCGTTTTTTGTGGCTGAAAATGGCTTTGTTTCTGGAAGTGCTGTCCAAACGGTGAATTATACTGCTAACGGTGCAGGTGATGACTGGAAATATGGAGAGCAAACAACGAAAGCAAAAATTTATAGTTTTACGCCCGAAGTTGGACCAGCCGCAGAGGGTTTTTGGCCTGCTTCTTCAAGAATAATTCCGCTTTGTAATACAACCGTTGAAATGAATAAAAAAGCAATGAAAGTAGCTACTTATTTTGCAAAATTAACGCCAACTGCTAACCAAACTTTATCAACGACCTCTGGTTCAGTAGCTTATTCAATTCAAAATTTTAGTGTAAAACCCGCTTCTTATACTGTTTCAATTACACCATTGTCAAGTTATGTAACATCAACTGGGGCTACCAAAACTTACAATACACTTACTTTATTACAATCTCAAAGTGATAATATTGCTTTCAGTATTGACCCTGCAACTCCATACGGAACAAATTTGCAATTTGCTTTGACGATTGATAATGGTCATTCTCCACAAACAGATACTGTTTCGGTAAACTATAATTGTTCAAGTCCAAGTAGTTTATCGACTTCGAATATAACTTTAACTGCTGCAACGGCAAATTGGGGAGCGGTTGCGGGTGCGACCAATTATTATGTATCCTATAAAAACAGTACAAGTTCAATTTGGAGTAATGATACTTTAGTGAGTGGAACAAATTTTACTTTTGTAAGTTTAACACAAAGTCAAACATATAATTGGCGAGTAAGAACTTCAACTTGTAATAATTATTCTCAAACAAGTTTTACAACATTATCGCCATGTTTAGCTCCAAGTTCGGCTACAACAACCGCCATTACATCAACCAGTGCAACCTTAAATTGGGGAGCAGTTTCGGGGGCAAATAACTATACTGTCGAATATAAATTAGCGAGTTCTTCAACATGGATAACTGCCACAAGTGCCAATACAACAACTACTTATAATTTATCGGGACTTACATTGTCAAGTATTTACGATTGGCGTGTAAAAGCTAATTGTGCATCAGGAAGTAGTGCTTATATGACTGCTCAATTTACGACTGCTTCTATCACTTATTGTGCTTCAAAAGGAACGAATCTTAACTTTATGTGGGTGGATTATGTGAAATTAGGAACAATTAATAGAACCTCAGCGAAAGATGCAGGATACTATAATGGAATGGCACTTTCTACCAATGCAGTGAGAGGAACAAGTCAAACCATCACAATATCTTCAGGATTTACCAGTACAATTTATAGAATGTACTGGAGAGTTTGGATTGATTATAATAAGAATGGCGTATTTACAGATGCAGGAGAACAAGTAGTTAGTACAAATTTTACAAGTGCAGGAAATACAAATGTATCATTTACAATACCGTCCACTGCTCCATTAGGTGCTACCAGAATGAGAGTTTCTGCCAAATACGGAGCGTATCCAACAGCTTGTGAAACATTTACTTATGGTGAAGTTGAAGATTATACAATCAACATTACTACTGCCATCAAAAACAATGCTTTAGCAAGAATTGATGAAGCTGAAAGTCAAGATACTTCTTTCTTAGATTTTGATACAAATGACATAACAGCCTATCCAAATCCTGTGAGTGATATTGTGACAATTCGTTTGAATTATAACACGGTGGAAGAACCTAAAAAGGTCAAAATGATTTCATCTAATGGCGTAGAAATAGGAACGCAAGAAGTTATTTTAGATAAAAATGAATTTAGAATAGATACGAAAGGTTTGAAAACTGGAATGTACTTTATTTCAGTGCAAGAAGCTGATAGACAGAAAGTTGTAAAAATTATTAAAGAATAAATTATGGACTTCATTTTGTAATAAAAAAACCTCTTGAAAACTTCAAGAGGTTTTTTTATTTACTATTTCTTCAATTCATTCGTCATAGAATAAGGAAAATCTGAATCTGTAACTCCTTTTGTTTTATTTGGTTTTGAAGACATCATTAAGTTTAATGTTCCGCCTTTCATAACGTCTGCGTAATTCAAGAAGTTTTTGGTATAACCTACATTATTCAATTTTGAACTTGAAACATACAGATTATTCGCATTATTTTCTGGTGCTACAATCGTGAAAGTTTTACCATTTTGTAAACTAATTGTAGCCTTTTTGAACAATGGAGAACCCAAAACGTATTGGTCAGTAGCAGGTGCAACAGGGTACATTCCCAAAGCTGAAAATACATACCAAGCGGAGGTTTGTCCGTTATCTTCATCACCGCAAAGTCCATCAGGATTAGCAGAATAAAGTTTTTTCATGATATTTCTTACGTGGTACTGCGTTTTCCAAGGCTCACCCGCATAGTTATACAAATACGGCATGTGTTGAATTGGTTGATTTCCATGAGCATATTGTCCCATATTCATTACCAACATTTCTGTAATTTCGTGAATTTGAATACTGTAATAAGAATAATCAAAAGTTGGAGGTGCCGTAAAAACCGAATCTAATTTTGAGACAAAGTTTTTCTTACCACCCATTAAATCGACTAAACCTTGCACGTCATGAAAAACGCACCAAGTCCAGTGCCAAGAACAACCTTCAGTAAAGGCATCACCCCATTTATCTGGTCTGAAAGGTGACTGAAAACTACCATCTTTATTTTTTCCACGAACAAAATTGATTGATTTATCGAACACATTTCGATAGTTTTGAGCTCTTTTAGCGTACAAATCAATTTCACTTTGTGGTTTATTCAATGATTTTGCCAATTTCCAAATCGTGAAATCATCATAAGCGTATTCGAGTGTCCGAGCCGTATTTTCGTTAATACCCACATCGTAAGGAACGTAGCCCAAATCGTTGTAATATTTTGCCCCTAAACGACCAACTGAACTCAATGGGCCTTCATTTTTCGTATTTTTTGTGATGGCTTCGTACAATGTTTCGATGTTATTTCTACCAACGCCTTTCAAATAAGCATCTGAAATAATGGAAGCCGAATTTGAACCAACCATACAATCTCTGTGTCCAGGACTTGCCCATTCTGGCAACCAACCACCTTCTTTATAAGTATTTGCCAGTCCTTCCATAATTTGATTATTCATTTCTGGGAACATCAAATTAAAAAGTGGAAAAACGGCTCTGAAAGTATCCCAAAAGCCATTATCAGTAAACATATAGCCACTTTCAACTTTGCCATTATAAGGACTATAATGCACGATTTTGTTATCTTTGCCAATTTCATAAAATTTTCTTGGAAACAACATTGTGTGATACAAAGCCGTGTAAAAAGTTCTCATTTCATCAACAGAACCGCCTTCTACTTTGATTCTATTGAGTTGCGAATTCCATGTATTTGCCCCCTTTTCAACAATTTGGTCAAAAGTCTGATTTCCAATTTCGTTCTGTAAATTCAATTCTGCTTGTTCAGCACTAATGAAAGACGAAGCGATTTTTAAATTCACTTGCTCATCAGTTTTTGTTTTGAAACGAATAATACTTCCAGCGTGTTTGCTTTCAACCTCCAATACATTTACTTGAATTTCTCCGTCTTTTACGCCAAAAACTTCTTCAAAATCCTTGTCAACGTAAATAACAAAGTAGTTTTTGAAATTATCAGGCACGCCCCCCGACGAATTGCGAGCATAACCAACGATTTTCCTTTCTTTTGGAAAAACCTTTACCATCGAATTTTTAAAGAATCCGTCGATGATTAGATATGCTTTTTCGGTTTGTGGATACGTAATTCTAAACCTTGCGGCACGGTCAGTTGGCGTAATTTCAACGGTTGTGTTGTAGTCCGACAAGTAGTTTCGGTAATAATTTGGTTTAGAAATCTCAGCCTTGTGAGAAAACCATGATTCACGTTTATTTTCATCAAAAACGAGTTTTTCAGTAGTAGCAAAAATGGAAAAAGCACCATAATCGTTAATCCAAGGAGAAGGTTGGTGCGTTTGTTTGAACCCTCTAATTTTGTTGCTGGCGTATTGGTAGCACCAACCATCGCCCATTTTATTAGTTTGTGGAGTCCAGAAATTCATACCCCAAGGCAAGGCAATGGCTGGGTAAGTATTTCCATTTGAGAAATCGAAACGAGAATCACTTCCGACCAAAGGATTGACGTATTGCAGTAAATTTTCTTGCTTAGCGGTTTGTCCGAAGGCAATAACGGAAAGGAATACTAATGATGAAGTCAATATTTTTTTCATGATATGTTTAGGAAAGATGTTGAGGTGTAAAATTAGAATTTATTTGTAACGTTTTTGTCCTGCTTGGGTTTAAATAGAAACGGTGCTGAATTTTCAGCACCGTTTCTATTATTTTCTATTTTGACTTTTGTGAAATGATTAATCTAAAAATTCTTTTGGTAAATATTGTTTTACACATGAAAGAGAACGTAACAGCATTGTGAAATCAGATTTTCGAGAGAGTATATTTTTAATCTTTCGCTCTAAGTGTTTTTCTTCTGTTACATTGCCTTTCAATTTATTGTATTGCCAAGACATTATTAACTCTTTAACTTCATCTGCTTTTTTATTGATATAAAATCTTAATGTTGCAGTTTTCTTTTTTGAATCAAAATCGTCTCCATTATGAATCTTATCCAAAAGAGCGGAGGTATTTTTAGCTTTGATATTCTGAGAATCTTTAGCATCAAAGTAAGATTCACCATTTGACATCAGCGTATAAATAATCTCTTCTTCAACATCTTCATTAGGGTCGCACGGGTCTAAATAACTTCCGTTAGGCTCATTTCGAGGTTTTGCCATATTAGCATCATGCGTACATGGGTATAAATTCGCCCATTCATATTTTAATTCTGGAAATTGCCCAAATGCTTTTGACTTAAAATGTTCAATATCCATTGCCCAAGGGTTCTCAAATTTTTGTTCAGTCAGGTAACATTTTGAATGAAAATCACGGGCAAATGCTTCTAAAACATCAAAATTTCTATAAGAGATATTACTTTTAGGCTGTTTGGCTATTTTTCTGTCGTCATCCTCCAAACTGTTGTATGACGCAACTTTATCCAAATAGCTTTGAATTGCGGGATTATCTAAAGAAGTCGGTTTTTCACCTCTTGTAACATTAATCATAATAGTGGTAGATAATGAATTATTCAGAAATTTTAGCTTCTAATTCAAAACGCATGGTTGGAGAAATATAACGCTCATTTTCCTTCAAAATAGCTTTGAGTTGTTGATTTCTTAACGGAATATTGTTTCTATATTCTTTTAAAATAATATTTACTTTTTCAAATAAATCATCCGTAAAATCTGAAAATTCATTATCCAAGCCAAAGTGGGAAACCATTAATTCTGAAAAACTTTTTCCAATAGCATCATCTGAAAGAACTTCCTTCGAAACTAAATCAAAAATGGTGACATTTTTAATACTTGATACAATAGCAGCTGAATGTGAAGCTACTATAAACTGAACATTTGGAAATAAATTGGTTAGAATTGGCAAAACATTGTATTGTAAAGAATAGTGTAAATGCGTTTCGGGTTCATCAATTAAAACGATTCCACATGGATTGTAAGTTTTATTCCCAACTTCATCTCTGATAAGTTCAACTCTCAAAAACAAATCCATAATGATACTTAAAAGAGCTGAAATACCATCGGACAAATCATTGAAAGACAATTCTCTTCCGTCTCCCAATAAAAAAGTTATTTTAAGAGCATCTTTATTGAATGTTATTTTAAGTTTCTCATCCTCAAATATTTTTCTAAAACTTGATTCGAGTTGTTGAAAGAAAATATTTATTTTATCTATTTCAACTTGATTATTATCTAACTGTGCAAAAGCTTGTGCAACCTTTTTGTTAACAAGAAATTGCATAAAGTTGTTGATAAAATAATCTGACGATTTATCATAATTTTTTTCTAACTGTTGTTTGAAATCATCTTGTTTTGTTGGTACAGAAACGTCATTTACCTTACTATTTCGTTGTGGAGATAAATAAGAATAAACAATTTCTTTGCGTTTATCGAAAAAAAAAGGTAGAAAATCAAAACGATAACTCGGTTTGATTTTCATAGAATCCGATAACACATAATTACCATCCTGATTTTCTGTTAATGCTTTTGATATATGAAGATTCAAACTTCTCAAAATCGTACTCTTCCCCGACCCATTTTTCCCAGTCAAAATCAAATGACTTAATGGCTTATGTTGTATCAAATCAATATTAAAGTTTTGATACGTATAACAATCGTTTACGTAGATAGATGTTATGTAAGGGAAATCTTCTGGTAAAATCATAATCTTGTTTTTTGTAAAAATAAGTCTAAAGCTAATTTAAATCACCTCCTTCAAACTCTCCAAATTCGCCTCTAAAATCGTTTGAATATGCTCATCTGTCAAAGCCGTTGATAAGAACATCGCTTCGTATTGAGAAGGAGCGAGGTAAATACCACGTTTTAGCATGGCTTGGAAATATCTACCAAATAATGCTGTATCAGAGGTTTTTGCGTCTTCAAAATTATTTACAGGTTTATCCGTAAAGAATAAAGTAAACATTGAACCCACGTGATTGAGTGTGTAATTTAAACCTAATTTTTCCATATTGGCTTTCATGCCGTTGGTTAATGTTGTTCCAATTTCTTCTAAACGAGTGTAAACCGATGGATTTTCTGAAAGGTGTGTAAGCATCGCTTGTCCTGCTGCCATCGCAATCGGATTTCCAGAAAGTGTTCCTGCTTGATAAACTGGGCCTGCTGGTGAAACTACGTCCATAATTTCTTTTTTACCGCCGTAAGCTCCCACAGGCATTCCACCACCGATGATTTTTCCCATTGTTGTCATATCTGGAGTTACCCCACAACGTTCTTGAAAACCGCCTTTGGCTAAACGGAATCCTGTCATTACTTCATCAAAAATCAATACGATTCCTTCTTCGTCGCAAATTTTACGAAGTCCTTCCAAGAAACCTTCAACTGGTTTCACTAAGCCCATATTTCCAACTACGGGTTCGAGAATGATACAGGCAATTTCCCCTTTGTTGGCATCAACTAAGGCTTGAACGGCGTTTAAATCGTTGTAAGGAGCAGTCAAAGTATCATTGGCTACACCTTTTGTTACCCCTGGACTATCAGGTTCACCAAAGGTCATTGCTCCAGAACCTGCGGCAATCAAAAACGAGTCGCCGTGTCCGTGATAATTACCTTCAAATTTTATCATTTTGTCTCTTCCTGTGTAACCACGAGCCACTCGCAAAGCTGACATAGTAGCTTCTGTACCCGAATTTACCATGCGGACTTTTTCTACCGAAGGCACAATTGAACAGATTAATTCTGCCATTTCTACTTCTCTACGAGTTGGAGCTCCGAAAGAAAAACCTTTTTGAATGGCATCAGCAACGGCTTTTTCTACTAATTCATGGGCGTGTCCCAAAATCATTGGTCCCCAAGAATTGATAAGTTCGATGTAAGAATTCCCATCTTCATCGTATAGATATGCCCCTTTGGCAGATTTAATAAAAATCGGACTACCACCAACCGCACGGAAGGCACGCACTGGCGAATTAACGCCCCCTGGAATGTAATTTTTAGCTTTGTCGAAAAGTTGTTCAGAAATTGTCATTTTTTTATAGGAAAAAGCAAATAAGGAGGAGTGGAGGAAAATTAGTAGCACTATCAATTAAATCAATATAAGTTACTTTTCACTTCTTTGATTTCTTCCCTCATTTCTCCTTACTTGGTTATTATAAATTTATAATTTTGAAATGTTGTAAAGGGTAATACTTGATTATCCTGTGATTTTATATAGTTGAATCCTGAGAGATTATATCCGTCTTTGTACGAATCTCGGTTGTCTAAACCCTTACGAATATTATTGCCGTATCGACCCAAAATTCTGCCCCAAAATAGAGCAATGTCATATCCATGAAAAGAATAATAGGAAGGAATAACGCCATATTTACTCAAATAATCCTTACGAAATGTATCAACAATTGGTTTTTCGATGTCCACAAATTCTGGGTCGAGGCAATATACTTCTCGTCCTGCCAAAGTACCATTACTCAAATTAGAGGAATTAAAAGCCTCCGCCGTTGTAACCAAAGGACACATGACATCTTTTTTGTTTAAAGCATTAATCATGGACAATCCTGCTTTTTTATCAGAAGTTGCCATGAAAACATGACTTACTTTTTTCTCGGGTAATTTGTTGCCAATATCATCTGCAAAAGGGAGAATTTTCTCAAACTTTACTATTTCATAACCTACCTTCTCCATTTGCTGACGATAGGTTTCTGCCATTGTAGAATCATTGGGAGAATCGGTATAATAAATGGCGGTGTTTCTTCCCAAAAATGGTTGTTTTCTTACAAATTCTGCGGCTTTTGTAGCTTGCATAACTGCCGAAGGTTGAGCTAAAAACACCAATTCGTATTCATCCAAAAGCCTTTGATTGTTAGACATCGGGTTAATAATGGGTATTTTTGCCGTTTCACAATACGCCGTGGCTACTCGGTTGCTTTCTGAATACAAAGGTCCAACCAATAAATCCATTTTTTGAAAGGATTCATTATTAACCAATTCCAACATATCGTCTGTATTATTGGCAATGTCGTAAGTAAACAAATTGATGGTTATACCTTCTTTTAAAAGAACATTTTTTGCCATTTTCATGCCTTGATAGATGTCAATAGCATATTGATTTTTACGAGTTCGTTCTGGGTCAAGTGTTTCAACCGCTAAGGGCAATAGTAAGCCAAAGTTGAAATAAGTTTTATTCTTAATTGACCCATTAGAAATTACTTGTGAATTAGGAACAATTGTAGTTTTGTTCTTTTTTTCTAATAAAATGCTTTCGTCGGGAAATTTTGCAGATAATTCATTCAACGTTTTTGTTGATTGAATCTGATTGATATAAAATGCTTTCATTTCTGCTAAATCATCTTGAAATGAATCATCAGAAATAGATTTTGCGTAATTTAGGGCATCAGTATAATTTTTTTCTTCAAAGGCAATATTTGAAAAAAGATAATTAATATCATCTTTTTTACTCCAATTTGGATAAAGTATCAATAAATTTTTCAAAGTCGTTTTTGCCTCAAAATATTTCTGCAATTTTGTGGACGAAAGTGCATTGAAATAAAAAGAATAAGGAACGAAGGTTGATTCGACACGATTATTACACAATACTCCAAATTCAGCTTGTGCTTTTTCAAAATCACCATTCTTGAAAGTTTGAATGGCTTTTTTATACGCTACCTCATACTCCGTAGTATTTTTTTGAGCAAAAGCATTTTGAAAAATACTGAAAACAATCAATAACAAGATTAGTCTTTTGAGCATAATATTGAATTTATGGTCTGGTTTTTACAAAGATAAAAAATAAGGATTTAGCTTTTAGAAATTAACACTTAGTTTATTAATAAAATCATCATCAAATGAACATAACTTGGTATCATAAACATTTCAGAGACCTCAATACTACTGAATTGTATCAGATTTTGCAATTGCGGAATGAGGTATTTATTGTTGAACAAAATTGCCCTTTTCAAGATTTGGATGATAAGGACATCAAATGTTATCATTTGATGGGTTTTGATACCGTTTCACAGAAAATAATGGCTTATACTCGCATTGTTCCTGCTGGCGTGTCGTATGAGGAAGCTTCCATTGGGCGAGTAGTTTCATCGACATTGGCTCGTGGTAACGGAATTGGCAAGCAACTCATGAAAAAATCCGTTGAACTTTTAGAAGAACTTTACGGTGGTGTTTCCATCAGAATTGGAGCTCAATTATATCTCAAAAAATACTATGAATCCTTTGGCTTTCAGCAAGATAGTGAGGTTTATTTGGAAGATGGCATTGAGCATATTATTATGTTAAGAAATTAAACTTTAAAATGAATAAACAACAAATCCAAATCATTTCAAACACGGTGGGCGTGATGACCCATCAAGCACAAAATACCATTAACCTATTAGACGAAGGCGGAACTGTTCCTTTTATTGCTCGATACCGAAAAGAAGCCACAGGAAGCCTTGATGAAGTACAAATTCTCGATATTAAAGAACTTTGGACGAAATTGAAAGATGCAGATAAACGTCGGGAGGGAATTATAAAATCTATTGAGGAACAAGGAAAAATGACTCCTGCGTTATTAGAAAAACTCAATAATGCTTATCATCTTCAAGAATTAGAAGACCTTTATTTACCGTACAAACAAAAACGTAAAACTCGTGCTTCAATTGCCATTGAGAAAGGTTTAGAACCTTTGGCTAAAGTTATTTTTGAGCAAAAAGAAAACAATATTCTAAAGAAAGCTGAAGCATTTTTAAATGACAAAGTTGCCAATATTGAAGAGGCATTACAGGGTGCAAGAGACATTATTGCCGAATGGATTAATGAAAATGTAGATGCTCGTAATGCAGTCCGTAAAGTGTTTGAACGTGAGTCTATTATCTATTCAAAAGTTAAAAAGAATAAAGAAGAAGACGGAGCTAAGTATCGTGATTATTTTGATTTTAATGAAGCTTTGAAAAAAGTACCTTCACACCGACTTTTGGCAATACGTAGGGGAGAAGAAGAAGGTTTTTTATCGGTAACTATTTCGCCTGAAGAAGATAACGCTTTGGGGGCTTTGGACAGAATTTTCTTGCGTGGGCTACCCGATGCAAAAGAGCAAGTTGAAACGGCAATTACGGATTCGTACAAGCGTTTGATGAAGCCGTCAATTGAAAATGAATTTGCAGGATTATCGAAAGAAAAAGCTGATGGTGAGGCCATTAGAATTTTTGCACAAAATTTACGTCAATTATTACTTGCTTCTCCATTGGGACAAAAAAAGGTGCTTGCCATTGACCCAGGTTATCGTACAGGTTGTAAAACGGTGGTATTGGATGCACAAGGAAATTTATTGGCAGATACCGTAATTTATCCATTCGATAAACCTTCTGAAGCCCAAGATAAAGTTTTAACGCTTTCTGAAAAATATCAAATTGAAGCAGTTGCTATTGGAAATGGAACGGCTGGACGTGAAACTGAGGATTTTGTGAAGAAACTTTCATTCAAGAAAGTTCCTCAAATTTTTGCCGTTTCAGAACAAGGAGCGTCCATTTATTCAGCATCACCCATTGCACGAGAAGAATTTCCTGATAAAGATGTAACCGTTCGTGGTGCAATTTCAATTGGTCGTAGATTGATGGATCCGTTGGCTGAATTAGTGAAAATCGACCCAAAATCCATTGGCGTTGGACAATATCAGCATGATGTAGAGCAAAATCTTTTGAAAAATTCATTGGATTCTGTCGTGGAAAGTTGCGTGAATGCGGTTGGGGTAAACTTAAATACGGCTTCTAAACATTTGTTGGCTTATGTAGCGGGTTTAGGCCCTTCATTGGCGGCAAATGTGGTGAAATTCCGTCAGGAAAATGGAGAATTTACATCGAGAAGTCAGATTAAGAAAGTGTCACGTTTGGGCGATAAAGCTTATGAGCAGTGTGCAGGGTTTTTAAGAATTCATGAAGCGAAAAATCCTTTGGATAATTCGGCAGTCCACCCTGAAAGCTACCCTGTGGTAGAACAAATGGCAAAAGATTTGAAATGTACCGTTAAAGATTTGATGACCTCTGCGGAGTTGAGAAAGAAAATCAACCTACAAAGTTATGTTACGCCCAAAACGGGTTTATTGACACTTCAAGATATTATGAAGGAATTAGAAAAGCCTTCTCGTGACCCAAGAGAGCAATTAATCGCCTTTGAATTTGACCCGAATGTAAAGAAAGTAGAAGATTTATACGAAGGTATGGTTTTGCCAGGAATCGTTACAAATATTACTGCTTTTGGTTGTTTTGTGGATGTTGGCGTGAAACAAGACGGTTTGGTGCATATTTCTCAATTAGCTAATCAGTACGTTTCTGACCCTAATCAAGTGGTGAAGTTACAACAACACGTAAAAGTGCGTGTCATGGAAGTTGATATTGCTCGTAAACGGGTGGCGTTGAGTATGAAAGGGGTATAAAAAGGAAAATTGTCCATCCATTAGTGGCTTGTATCCATTTGATTGCTTGAATTATGAGTTGAATTTTGTAGTGTTAAAATTCAACTCATAATTTCAAAACAATCATGAATATCTCTTTAGAACAAGCAGAAAAAGCTATCGTTGCGGCAAAGCAAAAATCAATTGAATTAGGTGTTAAAATGAATATTTCTATCGTTGATGGTGGAGCAAATTTAGTAGCTTTCGCTCGTATGGACGGTGCTTGGTTAGGTTCTTTGGACATCTCAATGAAGAAAGCAAAAACGGCTCGTTTCTTTGATATGAATACAGGAATTATCGGAACGCTTTCTCAACCTGGTGGACCTTTATACCATATCGAACACTCAAATAGTGGTTTAATTACTTTTCCAGGCGGTGTGCCAATCAAAAATGAGGCGGGTGAAATTATTGGAGCAATCGGCGTTTCTGGCGATTCAGTAGAAAACGACCATACTGTTGCCGAAGCTGGTGCATTAGCAATCTAATATTCTGCAAATCGTTTTACCTCTAAAAATCTACGGACAAATAAACTTTATTTGTCCGTTTTTTTGTTTACTAATCAGCATGGAAAAAACAGCCTTTACCCTTATCAATCCCCAAAATGGTGATTTAGCGTTTAAAATATTCTCTTTTGATAATAATAGTCCATTTGACCACCTTCAGCGTCATAATTATTACACCATTTTATTAATTACCGAAGGCGAAGGAACGCTCAAAGCTAATTTGTCGGAGTATAAATTCTCTGAAAAAATCATGTGTTGTTTTACGCCTTATCAGCCATATATGATTCAGACAGAAGGCGAAATTTCGGGGCTTGCTATTAGTTTTCACCCTGATTTTTTCTGTATTCATCGTCATCAGCAAGAAATTGCCAGTAATGGGGTCTTGTTTAATAATATTTACAAACCACCATTTTTCAACATTACTGACGATGATATTATTCAGTTATATAGCTTAATCAGTCAGATGAAAACGGAGGTTGAAAAGAACGAATTAGCCAAGCATGAATCACTGGTTTTGTATCTCAAAATCTTTGTTATCAATACCATCAGAATCAAAGTTAGAGAATACGAACAAGCTAAGAAACTACTGTCATACTCGAAAGAACCACCCATTTTACAAGAGCTAAAAGTTGCCATTGAAAAACATTATAATGCCAAACATACCGCCAGTGAATACGCTGATTTACTGAATATTACCCCTAAAAATTTATCAAAATTGGTGAAAAGTTATTACAACAAAACCCTAACAGATTTAATTTCCGAAAGAATCATTATTGAAGCTAAACGAGAATTATATTTGACCTCTAAACCCATAAAGGCAATTGCTTACGATTTAGGTTTTTCGGATGAATATTATTTTAGTCGATTTTTTAAGAAAAATGTGGAGGTTTCACCGTTGATGTATCGTGAAACGGTAGGGTACAATAGAGATATTTCCCTCATTCCAGAAAATAATTAAAATGACGAAACCCAAAGAAACACTCGAAGTGTGGATGCGTGGACCCATCGCTGGACTTGCTCCACTTTTACAACCCGTTGCTCATGCCATTTTGCAGGCTCGTGAAGAAGTTAATTTGATGATGATAGATTTTCCAAATGAATTAATTTGGGAGAAACCGTCGGGCGTTGCTTCGGTGGCTTTTCATTTACAGCATCTTTCGGGTGTGTTGGATAGACTTTTTACGTATGCCAATAATCAAATTTTGAATGAAGACCAATTAGAATTATTAGCCTTAGAATCAGATAGTACACAATATTTAACCGTTAAAGGTTTGCTGACTCGTTTCAATAATCAAGTAAATAAAGCCTTGACGCAACTGAAAAATATTGACGAAAAAACACTTTTAGAACCTCGTGGAATTGGTAGAAAACAAATTCCGACTAATTTATTGGGTTTACTGTTTCATGCTGCCGAACACACTCAACGACATACAGGACAACTTTTTGTCACGGTGAGGATTTTACAAAATTCGTAGTATTTGCAATCCAAAAATAAAAAAAACGTTTATATTTGGATTGCTTAAATGCGAATATCCTTACTTAAAGACAACCATGAAAAATTATATACACATTATGCTCTGTCGGGCATTGTTACTATTTTGTATAGTCATTTTTTTAGACTCGTGTAAACTTTTTCGTCGTAAAGAAAATTCAAATTCTACTTCAAATAAATACCCTTCCAAAACTAATCCTGCTGGAAAACGAAGTTACAATTCCAAAACCATTAACGAAATCGTTTCTTTGGCACGTTCTTATACGGGCGTTCCGTATCGTTCAGGAGG
This sequence comes from Arcicella sp. LKC2W, assembly GCF_034931005.1. NCBI lineage: Bacteria > Pseudomonadati > Bacteroidota > Cytophagia > Cytophagales > Flectobacillaceae > Arcicella > Arcicella sp. LKC2W. Next base: position 379,489 of record NZ_JAYGIN010000001.1, on the reverse strand, counting down.
AACAGATGGCAACGGAATGGACTGTTCTGGATTATTGTTTTGTGTGTATGGGCAGTACGGATTTATCATTCCACGTATTTCTTGGCAGCAATCTGAAATAGGAAAAGAGGTGGAAATGGACGAAATAAAAGTAGGTGATTTGGTGTTTTTTGTAACCAATAAAGGAGGAACAGGAACAATAAATCATGCTGGAATAATAACGGAATTGAAGAATCCCAAAGAAGTATATTTTATTCACGCCTCCTCCTCCAAAGGTATCAGAGAGGATAATCTTATCAGTAAATATTGGATGAGTTGCTTTGCTAAAGCTACCAGACCTTTTTAAGTAGGACAGGTTTCCAACCTGTCAAATCATGAATCGTTTTAGATTTGACAGGTTGGAAACCTGTCCTACTTATCCAATCACAATCTTATGCTCAAAAGGCGTTATTCCTGTCAAGAAAACGTGCATTCCGTCAGTTCTTAAAGTACCAAAATGTGAAGTGTACATTTCACCTTCAATTCCTTTTAATTTTGAATGTTTGAAAGTTCCTCCGTCAATTTTAATACTATCATTTCCCAAACGATATTCTCCCGAACCGCTCGCTAAAGTATAATTATCGGCAGAATCTTCTATTTTGCTAAAACCAACTAAATTTCCTCCTTCTTTAAAACAAAACTCAATCGTAACATGAACACCATCTGTTCCTTTTGAGCTGAAATTCAATTCATTAACACCATTTTTTTGTTCAATAGAAATTGTCGTTTCAAGCGTTCTGAGATTGCTTTGCGGACGATTATTAAAGTCCATTTTGTTCCAGAAACGTCCGTCAGTGCTGATTGAATGCTTATAATCTCCGTCTGCTCTTTTGAATTTGGCGGGCATTGGCTGATAATAAGGTGCTTCAATTTTCTGACTCAAAACATACTTTCCATTCACTTTTTTGATGCCCTTGCTTCTGAAATATCCCGTACTGAAAAAGTCAGTTGAATAACGTAGATATTTTAAAATGGCTTCTCCTTTTCGGAATGAAAAGAAATTTGGACTCGTAGAACGCCCTGAACCAATAATTAAAGGAAGGTCAGTTCCTCCAAAAATAGTGGCAGTTTTATCATTATTTCTAATTCTTACCAAATTGGAGGTTTCAAAAAACTTCTCAAATGTCAAAGCTGGACTTTTGGGCTGTGGCATTGGTTTTTTGTATAACGGTTCTTCCAAGAAATAAAACAGTAAATCATTCATCACTTTTTCATCAAATCCTTTTACTTTTTCGATGAATTTAGTAATTGCGGCAAATTCAGCGTTGTTATCTTCAATGGCAAAGAAGCGGTAATTATGGTAAAAATTAAGAATATTTATCGGGGCAAATTGGTCTTGTCGTCTCGAATCATTGCAAACTAAATCGCCATTTGGTTCTGTGTAAAAATAAGTCATTGTCAAATTTTTACGTACAGGTTCATACAATTTTGGTCTATCCAACAAGCGTCCCATCGCAATTAAAGCACGGTCGGTCACTTCACCATAAATCATACTTCGTTCTAAATAATGACCGTCTTTGTCAATAAAAAGTCCTTCTGAAAGCCACTCATCAATGCGATTTACGTACTTTTTGTCAGGAAATAAAGCATTAATTCTTGCCAATGAAGCAGATACAACCCAACGGTGATTTGGCGTATGAATACCTCCTAAACGCAAACCTTCGCCTGATTTTAAAATGAAAGTTTTAAGCATTTCTTTGATTTCATTCAAAGATGCCATTTTGTTCGTTTTCAGAATCGTTAAAGCCGAACAAAGTGGTTCTAAAATAAATGCAGTATCGGGTGGAGAAGCTAAATTTCCAATGTCAAGCGTACCGTCTGGATTTTGTACTTTCAATAAAAAACGCATGATTTTATCCATGTAAGGTACAACTTCCTCTTTTTGATAATATTTAGATGTGGGTTCTGTTAATGCTGCTGATAAATTGGCTAAATCATACCCTAATCGTCTTCTAATTTCGGTTATATCTGTTGATAATGCCTTGATTAATTTGCTTATTTCTTCATTATTGGCGATGACAATTTTGGCATAAAAATCATCTTCAGTAGTTGCTCCAAAAATCAGATTTGTTTTACTGGATAAGCCCACAACTGCTCCGATACTGATTAAATTGGCAATGAATTTTTTTCTTGAAATATTTTCCATGTTTGGGTTTTCTAAATTTAGTAATAATCAAATGTGTACTTTTGTGTTTATTTAATACGAACAAAACAAGTCCTCAATTTTACTCGAAAGTTTTTTTAATATTATGCCCAACATTACTATAAAAGATATTGCCCGTAAGTTTAAATGCTCGCCTTCAACGGTTTCAAGAGCTTTGAATAATTATGAGCATACCAATATTGAAACCCGTAATACTATCCAAGAATATGCTCAAAAAATGGGCTATCAACGGAATTCTGTGTCGTTGAGTTTACTTCAAAAAAATACCAAAACACTTGGTATTGTCTTGCCAAATATTTCCCAATTTCATGAGAGTGCCATGGTTGAAGGTCTTCAATCTGTGTTGCAACCTTTGGGATATTTATTGAATATTTGTGTAACCAACGAAAGCTATTTGCTTGAAAAAGAATACGTTGAACGATTAATGTCAAATAGAGTTGACGGTATTTTTATCTCTATTGCTCAAGAAACATACAGTGAAGTGCGTTACGAACACCTGCAAACGGTGATGAATAGAAATGTTCCTCTTATATTTATTGACCGCCAAAATGGAGATAAAAAAACGCATTGTGTTTCAACTGATGATTATTTGGGTGCCTACATGGCTACTGAACATTTGATACATGGCGGATACAAACGAATTGCTCATTTACGTGGTCCATTGGGTGTCAACTTGGCCGAACAAAGATTTAATGGCTATCGTGATTGTCTCTTTAAACATCACTATCCTATTGAAGACAACTTAGTTTCATTCGTGAATTTTAATATTGCCAGTGCTATTGAACCTACCAAAGCATTGTTGGATTTGCCCAATCCGCCAGACGCAATATTTGGGGTTAATGACCAAGTGTGTTTTGGGGCTTTTCAAGTTATCAGAGAAAAAGGCTTAAAAGTGCCAGAAGAAATAGCGGTTATTGGTTTTGATAACACCCCAATTTCAGCTTATTTTTATCCATCACTCAGTACCATTGCTCGAAAAAGTAAACCAATTGGAGAAGAGGCAGCTAAGCTTTTTCTTAATCAAATCAACCACCCAACTACTGCCAATCATATCGTTCTTCCTCCAGAATTAATAGTACGTAATTCTTCTTCGCTGGCAAATTAGTAAATATTTTTTGGAAATTTTCAGTGCAAACAATTTCAAACGTTTGCATAAGGAAATATTCAAAAATTGCCATTTATTATTTCTAAAATACAGTAATTCTAAAAAATCGACTTCTTTGATATTTAGTTTCTCTGATGAAACTGAGTACAATTGAAGATGGTGTAGAACGGTTGTGGGTGTTGGTTATGAGATATATTTTAGGCTTTCATAAAGTTTGTGTTAAACATTATTAAAGGCATAAAAATATGTCATAAAAAACGCCACTTTTCTACATACGGACATTCCTCAGTTAGAGAAATTATCACTCTCTTTCACAAAACCCAATACAATGAAATCAAAACATTACGACTATTCTCATCGGAATCTAATCTGGGGGATATTTGTCTTGCTCATCAGCATTACAAATGTTTTTGCCCAAACAAAGACCATTTCTGGGAAGGTAACAACCGCCGATGGTCAGGAAGGAATTCCTGGTGTTTCAATTAGTATCCAAGGCTCAAAAGTGGGTACTACAACCGACGGTAACGGGAAATACTCATTATCAGTTTCGGGTTCAAATGCTGTCCTTGTATTCTCATCTGTTGGTTACATCACTGAACGCAAAAATGTTGGAAGTCAACAACAAATGGATGTTCAATTAGTGGCGGATACTAAACAATTAGGAGAAGTTGTGGTAGTGGGTTATGGTACGCAATCTCGTAAAAATTTGACGAGTGCCATTTCAACTATCAAACCTGAAGATTTAAACAGAGGGGCAATTACCGATGTAGGGCAATTACTACAAGGTCGTGTGCCAGGTTTGAACATTTCTGCCAATGGTGACCCAAATGCTACGGCGGCAGTAGTGCTTCGTGGGGCTTCAACTATCAACAGTTCGCAAGGACCACTTTATGTAATTGATGGAATTCCAGGAGCTGATATTTCAACGATTGCTCCTGACGACATCGCTTCGATTGACGTATTGAAAGATGCCTCAGCAACTGCTATTTACGGAAACCGTGCTGCCAATGGTGTTATTATGGTAACCACCAAAAGAGGCAAAAAAGGCGAAATGAAAGTAAATTATCATGGTTATGTGGGTATCGAAAACGTATCAAGCCGTTTGAATATGATGGATGCTACTCAATTGAGAAGCTTTTTGACTACAAATGGTTTATCATTCTCGCCATCAGATGATAAAAATATGAATACCGATTGGCAAGCTGCCGTTCAGAAAGGAACTGCTACTTCTCAAAATCATAACTTGTCTTTCAGTGGAGGTACAGAACGCAGTACATACAGTGCGAGTTTGAACTATACCGACAAACAGGGTATTCTTCTTGGTAGTGATTTGAATCGTGTTATCGCCCGTGTTGCTTTTGAACAATCAGCCTTAAATGATAAAGTGAGATTTGGATTACAAGTAACCAACTCAAACAGTAATGCAAATAACACGCCTCTAAGAAACAACGTATTAGAGCAAATGATTAATCACTTACCTGTTTCTCCAGTTAGAAACGAAGATGGTACTTTCTTTGAAAACCTTACCAATACAGGCTACTTTAACCCTGTTGCGATGATAGCAAACGGACAAGATAATACTAAGACGAATGTTTTGACAGGTGCTTTCACAACGCACGTTAATTTACCATTTGGCTTGACTTATGACTTGAACCTTTCTTATCAAAATTACACAACACTTCATGGTGAAGCTTATGGTAGTTATTATACAAGATACAATAGTGCTAACTTTTACAACAATCCAGAACCTCCACAAGTACATTCATTACAGAACTTTGGTACAAACGGTTCTGCTTTGAGAAATTCTTACCAAAACACCAATAAGTTATTAGAAACATTCTTGGGTTGGAACAAAGAATTTGGAGAGCATTCGGTAAATATGGTGGTTGGTTATTCTTGGCAAGGAAGAATTATTGGTGATGGTTTCCAGTCTTCAAGTACCAATTTCCCTGTGGATAACATCGGATTCAACAACTTTGCTTTGAGTAATCCGTATGCAATTTCTTCGTATCGTGTAAATTTTGGAGCTGACGGAATCTATCAAGAAACTCGCTTAATTTCAGATTTTGCTCGTTTGAATTACAACTACAATAATAAATATTTGATTCAAGGCTCAATCAGACGAGATGGTAGTTCTGTATTTGGAGCCAATAATCAATGGGGTTATTTCCCGTCTGTGGGTTTTGCTTGGAGAGTTAATCAAGAGAAATTCATGGAAAAACAAACGGTTTTTAGTGATTTGAAATTAAGAGCAAGTTATGGTGTAACAGGTAACTCTTCTGGATTTAATGCTTATACAGCTCAATTTATGTCAGGAAGTTTAGGGACCTATTATTATAATGGAGTTCAAACAGCGGCTTATGGCCCAACTCAAGCAGCTAACCCAGATTTGCAATGGGAAAAAACAGCTACTTCAAACATTGGTATTGATTTTAGCATCTTGAAAGGGAAAGTAAGCGGTACGCTTGAAGTCTATGACAAACAAACGACGGGCATGATTTATTCGTACCGTGTTAACCCGATTTTGGTACCAGTTGGTAGTATTATTTCTAACGGTGGAAGCATGAGAAATAAAGGTATTGAATTTAGTTTAAATGCAACGCCAGTAAATAATAGTAAGTTTTTATGGACGACAAGCATCAACTTTGCCAGCAATAGTAACCAAATTGAAAGCCTTTCAAATCCACTTTTTGCAGGAGGTGACTCCATCCGTTTGACACAACCAGAAGGCGGAGGACAAACAGGTAGCACTTTACAAATCTTGAAAGCAGGAAGACCTTTAGGACAATTCTTTACGTTGGAATATGCAGGAAAAAATGACAAAGGAGTTTCTCAATACGTCAATGCCAAAGGTGAATTGACAACTACGCCAGCTATCGGTTCAGACTATAAGTATATGGGAAGTCCACAACCGAAAGTATTAATCGGTTGGACAAACACATTACGTTATGGCAATTTTGACTTTAATGTTTTCATTAGAGGCGTTTTTGGAAATAAAATTTTCAATGCTACCCGTGCCGATTTATTCAGACCAAGTACCGCACAATATACCAACATCTTAGTTGAAGCGGCGAGTGAAACCAAAGCTGACATTAACTCTTATAAATACTCATCACGTTTTATTGAAGACGGAAGTTATATCAGATTAGACAATGCTACTTTGGGGTATAATTTCAAGAAAACAGGGCAATATATCAAAAACTTAAGAGTGTATATGTCTGTCAATAACGCATTTACTATCACAAGTTACACAGGTATTGACCCAGAGGTAAATCAAGGAGGAATTGCTCCAGGGGTAGATTCTAATAACTTTTATCCAAAAACTCGCACCGTATTATTTGGTGTAAACCTGTCATTCTAATTTTTGTAAATATGAAAAAGATAACAACATATATAAGTCTCTTGGCATCAGTTTACTTCATGTCGTCATGCCATGACGTAGTTGTGCCAATAACAACAGAATTAACACCAGATATTTTCCCTCAAAATACTAATCAATTTATTCAAGCGTCAGGTCCTCCGTATGCAGCTTTGAGAGGAAATTATGCCTTAGATTATTGGTTCATGCAGTCGGAAACTACCGATGAATCTATTATGCCCGCTCGTGGTGGAAACTGGTATGATAACCAAAATTATCGCCATTTACATTATCATTCATGGTCAAAAGACCACGGTTGGACAAATGGTACGTGGTCGTGGTTATCAACCGTAATTGGTACAACAAATCAGGCTTTATCTATTTTGGAGCAAACAATTCCAGCAACTGTAAACACCAAAGCCACCAATCTTGCTGAATTGAAAATGGTTCGTGCCATTGCCTATTTTATGATGATGGATTTGTACGGAAATGTGCCAATTTATACAGATTATGGAGATTTTACTCCAAAACCAAATACACCACGTGCCAAAGTGTTTGATTTTATCGAAGGCGAAATTAAAGCAGCATTGCCCAATTTGAGTACCGATGTAAGTGTGGCTACTTATGGTCGTGCTACAAAGTACACAGCCTATGCACTGTTAGCAAAAATGTATTTGAATGCAGAGATTTATACAGGTACAGCTCGTTTAAAAGATTGTATTGAAGCTTGTGATAATGTAACTGCTTCAGGAAAATATGCTCTTGAAACTCGTGCCAATTACTTGCAAATGTTTTATCCAAACAATGGGCCACAAATGAAGGAATTTATTTTTGCTATTCCTTATGACCCAGCCGCAGCCGCAATGCCTGGAACAAACAGTAATATGTATCATGCCCGTTATGATGTAGCACGTTCACAAACGAAAAGATTTAGTCTTCCCTTTACGCCTTCAGCTCCAAGAAGTACCTTGCCCGAATTCTATGCACATTTTAACGATGCAAATGATATTAGAAATAAGCAATGGTTGACAGGCTTACAATTTTTAGCTGACGGAGTAACACCGCTAACTGTAACCACAACCAAAAAGGGCTATGACCAATTTTATACAGGTTCAGATGGAAGTGCCGCTTATACTTATCAGGTTAATCTTACTCCTAAAGTTGAACTGAGACAAGATGCTGTAACTTTTGATGCTGGGAACGATGAAATTGCTTGGAATATGGGGTATCGTAATATCAAGTTTTTTCCAGATGCAACCTCTACTACCAGAAACCAAAATAATGACGTTCCATTCTTGAGATATTCTGATATAGTTTTGATGAAGGCAGAAGCTATCCTGCGAGGAGGTACTGCGACGAATGGTGAAACTGCTCTTTCGTTGTATAATCAATTGAGAGCAAACCGTACAACCTCACCAGCGGTATCATCAGTGACCTTAAACGATATTTATTCAGAAAGATGTCGTGAGTTTGCTTGGGAGTCTTGGCACAGAAATGACATGATTCGTTTTGGAAAATATGAAGAAAAATGGGGCTTCAAAACAAACGCAGACCCAACTCGTAGAATCTTCCCAATACCAACTTCAGCTATGGTTTTAAACCCAGCATTAACACAAAATCCAGGATATTAATCTTTTGATTTAATTCCAAACACATTTTGTACGATTTTGTCATCTTGAATACAGCAATGTTTTGAGATAGTAGCAATTAAGAGTTACAATTTTAGGTCATCTAAGATGATAATTATTACAATTGTCCAGCTAATAGTTCTTTTAAAGACATTATTAGCTGGACTTTTTTGTTAAAAAAAAAACAATACGACAAAACTTCAACATTAAGTCAAATGGTTTTATTTATCAATTTTGTGTAATTTTTTAGTAGAATATAAAAAGTTTTTGCTTTCTCACCATTAAAGAGTTAGGATACATAAAACCTTTTTTATTGTATCTCCATATTTTCCGATTTATGCAACTCCAAAGTACATACTTGTGATTTACTGTATTTTGCTAACACTATGAATTATAGGATATTTACAAATTTTTAAATAAATGAATTTAATTTTATTCCGAAATATTTGTATTATTATATGAAAATGTATTACTTTTGAAATTATAAATCCAAAACAAATTTTTTTGCCATTAAATGTGTTGATGTGACACATTTTTTAAAACCTCAATAATGTGTTAATGTGACACGTTTTTATTGAAAAAGCCGATTTTTAACTTTATTAATTATTGTGTCATGATAACACATATTGTAAAATTTTGCCTATGAACAAAAAATACTAAACAAAAACAATTACAAAGCTCACAGGGGAGGTTACTCCTTCAATACTCAAAAAATTATTACTCATTTTAAAATTTAAACGTGCTCATATTTATGAAAGCATTCTATCTAAAAGCAAAAGATTCGTTGAACAATGAAAAGTTCTTTCGTTTTTGCTCAATATTAACACTTTCGTTAATATTCATTTTTTCACCTTTGCTAAGTAGTTCACTACAAGCAAATGGGATTTCTCATTATAATTTCAAAGGGATTTCTGGTAAAGTAAGTGATGAAAATGGTTCGCCAGTTGTTGGTGTAAATGTTGGTATTAAAGGAACAAATGTTGGAACAACAACAGACAGTCAGGGTAATTATAAATTATCAATTCCTGATGACAGTAAAGAGGCAACTTTAGTATTTTCATTTGTTGGTTACACTTCAAAGGAAGTACAAGTACGTAATCAAAGTGTTGTAAATGTTATTTTGGCTGAAGACAACAAAGAACTAAGTGAAGTTGTTGTAGTTGGTTATGGTACACAAAGAGTAAAAGACTTGACTGGCTCAGTAGGGGTTGTAAAAGTAAAAGATGCTCAAAAAACAGCTACTCCCGACATTGCAAAATTATTACAAGGACAAGTTTCTGGTGTAACTGTTCAAGGAAATGGTGAACCTGGAGGAGGCGTTCAAATCAAAATTCGTGGTATTAGTAATTTTGGAAACAACAGCCCATTATTTGTAATTGATGGTGTGCCAGTTGATGGAGCAATGGACTTTAACCCAGGTGATATTGAGTCGATGCAAGTGTTGAAAGATGCTTCTTCGGCGGCAATTTATGGTGCTCGTGGTGCAAACGGTGTGGTAATTATCACAACAAAGCAAGGTAAGGAAGGTCAGATGAAAATTAATTATAATGGTTATGCAGGTGTTCAGAATATCGCAAGAAGATGGGATTTAATGGACAGAGCAGGTTACCAAAAAGTAGTTTCGGCGGCTGAATTAAATGCAGGATTAAGAATTGCTCCAGCTAATGACCCAACTAACCCTGCTTTTATCAGTGGTGTTAATACAAACTGGCAAAACGAAGCTATCAAAACGGGTTATATCACAGACCACAACATTAGTGTTTCGGGTGGTAGTAAAAATTTACGTAGCAGCGTTTCAGTAGGATATTATAACCAAACAAGTACCGTAACTGGCCCACAAGCTTACAAACGTTTTACTTTTAACGGAAACGTTACAGGTGAAAAAGGAAAATTCAAATTTGGTGCAAAAGTAGGATTTACAGATGCAGACAAAGTTGGGGCTGAAAATACACGTGAACACGCCGTTTTTGGTGGAGCTGTTACAAGTATGTTAACTGCTATTCCTACGATGCCAGTTTATGATGCTAATCGTTTAGGTGGTTTTGGTGGTAGCGATAACAATACTCAAAGAGCTATTACTTTGAACGTTGTAGGTATGAACTCATTATTGAAAGGTACTGACAACAGAAATCGTTTGTTGGCAAATGCTTGGGGAGAATATGAAATCGTGAAAAACTTGAAATATAAATTGAATTTAAGCCATGACCGTTTAGATTATGTTTATAAATATTTTGAACCAGAATACGATTTAGGTTTTTATTATTTAACACCAAATGCAGTGTACAATGAAAACCGTGGAGATGTTATTACCAACCTTATTGAAAATACATTGACTTATAATTTTGAAATTGGAAAACATAGAGTTGATGTTTTAGGTGGTTATACTTTCCAAAACTTTACGAATAATTCAATTCAAGGTTCGGTGAAAGGATTAGAAAAACCTTATATCCAATCATTGAGTGCTCCAATCAAAATTGATGGTGGTAGAAATGTAACAGGAGCTCAATATGAAGCTGCTTTAATGTCATATTTAGGACGTTTAAATTACAACTATGCAGACCGTTATTTATTAACGGTAAACTTCCGTCGTGATGGTTCTTCTAAATTCAGTCCATTAAATCGTTTTGGTAATTTTATGTCAATTGCTGGTGCTTGGAATGTTCATAATGATATTCAATTGCCTGCTGCTATTAACACCTTGAAATTAAGAGGAGGTTACGGTGAATTAGGAAATCAGTCTATCGGAGATTATTTATTTGATACATTCATTAACGGAAACGCAGGATATGTGTTTGGTGGAGTTTTGGCTCCAGGTGCAACACGTACTCAAGTGGTTGACCCAAGTATCAAATGGGAATCTAAGCGTACAACCAACGTAGCAGTTGATATGAGTTTATTAGAAAATAAAATTTCATTAACGGCTGAATATTTTAATAACACGGCTTATGACATTCTTGCTCCTGTGCCAATTCCTTATTCAGTAGGTGCTACCAACGGAACAATTACGACAAATGCCGCTTCAGTAAGAAACAGTGGTGTTGAATTAACGGCAACGTACCGTAAAAAATCAGGAGATTTCCAATATGAAGTTTCAGGAAATATTCATACGTTGAAAAATACTGTATTAGCTTTAGGTGGTACAAACAGCCCAATTTATGGAGCAGCAAGTATTACAGAAGTAGGTTCAGAAGTAGGTCAATTGTATGGTTATCAGACAGAAGGTATTTTCCAAAATGCTGATGACGTTAAAAACCATGCAGAGCAAATTAATGCAGCCCCTGGCGATATTAAATTCAAAGATGTGAACGGAGATGGTAAAATCACGGCTTTAGATAGAATTTATTTAGGTTCTTCAATTCCAAAAATTTCTTACGGGGTTAATTTTTCAGCAAGTTATAAGAACTTTGATTTCTCAATGTTTATGCAAGGACAAGCAGGAAATAAGGTATTCAACGGTGTTTATCGTGACTTAATGGGCTTGCAATACTCAAATGGAAGTGTGGACGCTTTAAATTATTGGACTCCTGCAAACACTTCAACGAATGTTCCAAGACCAATTATTGGTGACCCAAATGCTAACGGTAGAGATTCAGACAGATTTGTAGAAAGTGGTTCATATTTGAAACTACAAAACTTCCAATTTGGCTATAACGTACCATCAACAATTTTGAAAAAATTGAAAGGTATTGAATCAGCTCGTTTCTATGTTTCTGGACAAAATGTATTTTTCCTAACTGGATATAAAGGTTATGACCCAGACTTCTCAAGTGATGGATTATTCTCTCGTGGTTATGACTATGGCTCATATCCAAATCCAAGAACTTTCATGGCAGGTGTACAAGTAGGATTTTAATCAATTAAACTCAAGAAAATGAAAAAGAATACATTAAAAAATATCGCTTTCTGTGCAAGTTTACTGCTTATTGCTGGAGCTTGTGACAAAGAATTAGAACAAAATAATCCAAACGCTCAAACTTCTGCAACTTTTTGGCAGAGTCAAGATGATGCACTAAAAGGTGTTAACGCAGCCTACCTAACCTTAGCAGTTGATGGTGGATATATGCGTTCAACGAACCTTTTATTGGATAATCGTGGAGATGATTTGAAGAGTAATAGCCCTTGGGACCAAATGTATAACTCAGGAAAGTTTGCACTCAATGCAGGTAATGATGCTATATATGGTTGGGCGTATGGTGCATATTATGAAGGGGTATCTAAAGCTAATTTAGTATTGGATAATGTTCCTAATATTGCAATGGATGCAGAGTTGAAGAAAAGAGTATTGGGACAAGCTTATTTTTTACGTGGACTTTACTTTTTTCACTTGGTAAATATGTACGGAAACGTTTCTTTACCAGTTAATTCTGTAAAATCAAAAGCAGATTTTACCGTTCCTCAATCAACACCAGAACAAGGATGGAATCAAGTAATTGATGACTTGAAAAAAGCAGCAGAAATGTTGCCAGCCTCTTATGATGGCGTAACTGGTTCAGATAAAGGACAAACTGGTAGAGCAACTAAAGGTGCCGCTATGGGGTATTTAGGTAAAGCCCTTTTATTCAATAAGCGTTACCAAGAAGCTGCTGTACAATTTAAAGCAGTTATTGATTTGGGTACATATAAGTTAGTTTCAAATTATCGTGATAACTTCACAGAAGCTAATGAGAACAACAGCGAATCACTTTTTGAAGTACAATTTTCTCGTGATGCAGGTGGAAAAGATTTAAACTGGGGTGGCGAGCCTGCACCAGGTTGGGGTAGAGTAACGGGTAGAGCTATTACTTACGGAGCAAGAGGTTTAGGCTGGACAGACGTTCAACCAACTCGTTGGATTTTTGATGAATATCAGAAAGAAAAAACTGCCGATGGTAAAGTTGACCCACGTTTACCTGCAACCATGTTTTATAATGCTCCAGGAATCATGGTTTATGGCGTAGAATTTTCAAAAAGATACGGTGGAAACCCTCAAGATTTGAATGATTTATTCTGTAGAAAATATGCAAATGATGATACAAAGGCTGACGAATTTGACTGGCGTTCGGGTATTAATGAGCGTTTGATGCGTTATTCAGATGTTTTGTTAATGTATGCAGAATGTTTGAACGAATTAGGACAAACGTCTCAAGCAATTCCTTACGTTCAACAAGTAAGAGCAAGAGTTGGCTTAGCGGATATTACTAAAGTTAGACCAAACATGACACAAGCAGATTTCCGTGACCAATTATCACACGAAAGAGCATTGGAATTCTGTTTAGAAGGTCACCGTTTTGACGATGTAAACCGTTGGGGATGGTTGAAAGATGCCACAAAATTAGCGGAATTGAAAAAGCATGATCCTGAATTTGATACTTACAAAACAGGACGTGAATATTACCCAATTCCACAAAGAGAAATAGATAATAATGTAGGTGTTAAGCAAAATGCCTCATATTAACTTTTGGTTGAATTGACTTATTGAGGGAGGATTTTCCTCCCTCACATTTTATAAACGATATGAAAAATCATTGTTTTAAGCTGTTGATATTACTTGCTTTTTTTTCTTGTGATAAAAAAGAAGAAACCCCACAACCTGTTACGCCCACAACGCCTGTGGTTACTACGCCCACTTTTGACATAAATACCATTAAAGACAGTTATGACGAAATTGCTAATCCAACTAATTTTTTGCGTTGGGGTGTTTATAACGTTCATGACCCTTCCATCATCAAACATAACGATACTTATTATTGCTACAATACTGATGTAGCTTTTGGATTTGACATCAAACCAGGGATTCAAATTCGCTCTTCAAAAGACCTTGTTCAATGGTTTACTTACGGTTGGGTTTTTGACCAATTACCCAAAATGGGGGCTGATTTTATTCGTCAAAATGGCACAGTTCCTTTCAATTCATTATGGGCTCCGTATGTTATCAAACACAATAACGAATTTAGACTGTATTACTCATTATCATCATCAGACCCCCGCAGAAGTGTTATGGGTTTGGCTACTGCCACGCATCCTGAAGGCCCTTGGACAGAGAAAGGACTTGTAGTAGTATCTTTAAACGATAATTCACGCCAAACCAATGCTATTGACCCAACGGTCGTAACAACTCCAACAGGTGAACAATATTTTTATTACGGCTCTGGTTGGGACGGAATTTATATGCTACAACTTGACCCCGCCACTGGACTTGCCTTAAAAGCAGGAGATAAAGGGAAAAGAATTGCTAACAGAGGTTTCACCGACGGAAAATATAATGGAAACATAGAAGGGGCAGAGATAATTTATAACAAAGAACTTAAAAAATATTACTTGTTTATAGCCTACGATTGGTTGGCAACAAAATACAATGTTCGAGTTTGCAGAAGTGATTCGCCAACTGGACCTTTTTATGATTATAACGGAATTGATGCCAATAAAGACGTTGACCACGAACCAATGATTTTAGCTCCGTACCAATTTAATGGACACGTCGGTTGGCAAGGGGTTTCACATTGTTCTGTTTTTCAAAACCCTGAGAATGGACAGTATTTTATGGGGCATCAGGGCAGACCAGGCAATCAGGCAGCGTATATGATTCTGCACGTTCGGAAAATTTTGTGGACAGAAGACGGTTGGCCTGTGGTTTCACCCGAAAGATTTGCTTATGAAGAAACCAAAAATGTGGATGAAACTAAACTAATTGGCGATTGGGAACGAATCATTTTTGGTTACCGAGTTGTACCTGGATATGACAAAGAACAATCGTCTCCCGATTTTCAGAAATCAGTAGATTTGAAAATAAATGCCGATAAAACCCTCAATAACGACGCTTCAAGTACTTGGAGCTATAATGCACCTTGGTTGACATTAAAATGGAGCGACGGAACAACCGAAAAAGTAAACGTTCAAGCAGGACGAGATTGGGAAAACAAAAAAGACACTTTCGTTTTTACAGGATTAAACAATAAAGGAACTTCCGTTTGGGGAAAGAAAAAGTAACACAGGTTTTAACCTGTATATTTTTTGACAGGTCAAAAAAATGGGCATAGAACAAAAAATAGTACACAAATGACACAGAAAATAATAACACAGATTTTTACAAATTACAGAACAAAATCTGTGAAAATCTGTGCTTCGCAGAATCTGTGTCATCCGTGTTCTATTGTTTGTGAAATTTCAAAAATATTTACTTTTTTGTTACTTACTCTAATGTTTTCAAGTTGCCAAAAACAAACTAAAACGGCTTTGTTTTTTACCAATTTACCGTCTTCCGAAACCAATATTACCTTCAATAATCAAATTACGGAAAGCGATTCGGTCAATTTTTACACTAACGAATATATGTACATTGGTTCGGGTGTTGGCGTTGGCGATTTTAATAATGATGGCTTGCAAGATGTCTTTTTCGGAGCGAGTCAGGTGGGTTGTAAGTTATATTTGAATAAAGGAGCTTTTCATTTTGAAGACATCACCGAAAAGGCAGGAATTACAAAAAAACAGTGGATAACAGGCGTGAGCGTGATTGATATAAATCAGGACGGTTGGCAGGATATTTACCTCTGTGTTTCACATTTTAAAGATGTCAATCAACGCAAAAATCTACTTTTTGTAAATCAAGGCGGGCAAAATCCAACCTTCAAAGAACAAGCCGTAGAATATGGTTTAGCTGATACAGGTTTTTCAACGCAAGCTACTTTTTTAGATTATGATAAAGATGGTGATTTGGATATGTATTTGCTCAATCACAAACTTTTTGAGCCACAACCCAATCGTTTAATTCCTGTTGATTCTTCTGGAAATGCTCCTGCGGCGGATAAATTATACCGTAATGATTTCCCTCAAAAACACTTTACAGACGTTTCTAAACAAGCAGGAATTAAAGAAGATGGCTATGGATTGGGAGTTGTTATGGCAGATTTGAACCAAGATAATTATCCTGATATTTATGTGGCAAATGATTATTTGAGTAATGATTGCCTGTGGCTAAATGACAAAAAAGGACATTTTACAAACATTAGTGCCAAAGCTACCAAACACCAAAGTTTCAGTAGTATGGGCGTTGATGCGGCAGATATTAACAACGATTTACTACCCGATTTAGGTGTTTTAGACATGATGCCTAATACCAATGACCGCAAAAAAATGATGGTCTTGGGATTTACGCCCGAAAAATTTGAAATGCAAAGAAGTCTTGGTTATCAGCAACAATTTTCCAGAAATATGCTACAAGTAAATCAGGGAAATCGAGAAAATAATGAACCGCTTTTTTCAGAAATTGGACATTTGGCGGGTATTGCCGAAACCGATTGGAGTTGGAGTATTTTGATGGCAGATTTTGACAATGATGCTTGGAAAGATATTCATATTAGCAATGGACTTGCTAAGGATTTAACCAATAATGATTTCATTGCTTTTACCCAAGAAGAAAAACACAGCGAATACAGTTTTGGCGGAGGTGATTCTCAAAGTATAAGTCCTGACCAAATTAAAAATTGGCGTAAAAGATTAGACGAATTTGAACCTGTTAAAAAGACCAATTTCTTCTATCATAATAATCAGAGTTTGACTTTTGAAGACCAATCTAATTTGGTAGGAATTAACGAAAAATCTATTTCGCAAGGGGCAGTTTATGCCGATTTGGATAATGATGGAGATTTAGATGTAGTAGTCAATAATATGAATCAGGAGGCATTTGTGATGCGAAATGAATTACGTAAATCAACGGCTGATACGACTCATAACTTTTTAAGAATTGAGCTAAAAGGAAATCTTGGGAATTTAAATGGAATTGGGGCTAAGGTGTTGATTTACAGCAATAGTCAAGTGCAAAGTGCGGAACAGTCTCCTGTTCGTGGGTATGCTTCGACGGTAGATAATCGCTTACATTTTGGTTTAGGAAATAGTAAAAAAGTTGATTCTTTAAAAATAGTTTGGACGAGTGGCAAAGGGCAAGTTTTACGAAATTTAAAGGTAAATCAGTCTGTTATTTTGAATGAAAAAATGGCAAATATTTTGCCATCGCCATTGTCTGTGTCTCCACAGACGACATTCACATCGCCGTTGTCTGTGTCTCCACAGACGATAAATTTCAAACACCAAGAAACGCCATTTTTTGATTATTACGTTCGTCGATTACAACCACAAAAATATTCACAATTAGGACCTTGTATGGCAAAAGGTGATGTGAATGGTGATGGTTTAGAAGACTTTTTTGTAGGTGGAGCAGCCCGACAATCGGGAAAATTATTTGTACAAAAACAAGATGGCAGTTTTGAAGCAAAGGAATTAGAAACCTTTGGAAAAATGGAAGAAGATTTAGCATCTGAGTTTTTTGATGTTGATAATGATAAAGATTTAGACTTAATAATTACGGGTGGAAGTACCGAATATCCAAGAGGTTTTGTTTCAGTGCCAAAGTTATTTTTAAATGATGGAAAAGGAAATTTTAAAAGAAATCCAAATGCTTTTCCTCAAAATATAAACGTTTTTTCAAGTACAATTGCCATAAATGATTTTGATAAAGATGGTGATTTAGATGTATTTATTGGCGGTAGAATTGACAATGAAAATTTTCCAAAATCTCCTAAAAGTTATCTTTTTAAAAATGAACATGGAATTTTTAAAGACGTAACTGGTTCATTCAGTAGGGATTTTCAAGATTTAGGAATGATTACTGATGCTCTTTGGATAGATATTGATAACGATAAAATTGAAGATTTAGTCGTGGCAGGAGAATGGATGTCAATTCGTTTTTTCAAAAATACCAAAAATAAACTCATTGAAATTACCGATAAAACCACGTTGCAAAATAATACAGGAATGTGGCGTTCTTTGGCTTCGGCAGATTTGGACGGCGATGGAGATTTAGATTTGGTAGCAGGAAATTATGGGCAAAATAATAAATATCATGTCACGGCTGAAAGACCTTTTTATCTTTTTGCCAAAGACTTAGATAATAGTGGAACTAACGAATTAATGCCTGCTTATCACATTCGTAATGCAAATCAAGAATTTGAATTATTCCCAGATTTTGACCGTAATCAAATTGCTGAACAAACGCCAATTATCAAGAAGAAATATTTATATCATAAAGATTTCGCACAAGTCACGATGAATCAATTGGTAGATGATTTTGGGAAGGATAATTTATTGAAATTAACCTGTGAAAACACCAAAAGTGTTTGGTTGGAAAACATAGGAAATGGGCAATTCAAAAGCCATGATTTACCAATTGAAGCCCAATTTGCACCCGTAAATTGTATTCTAATTTCAGATTTTGACAACGATAATAAACCTGACATTTTATTAGCAGGAAATGAATATCAAACTGAATATTCAACAGGTAGAACGGATGCTTCTTTGGGTTTATTCCTAAAAGGAAATGGCAAGGGAGATTTTAAAAGTATTCCTGCCTACAAAAGCGGGTTTTTAGTAGAAGGAGATGTAAAATCAATATTATTGGTTGATAACCAAGTAGTTGTAGGAGTAAATAATGAGACTGTTAAAGTGTTTAATACAAGATTTAAGGATTTGAATAGTGTTGTGACATCTAAAAAATGAGATATTTCTTTGATTTATACGGAATATAACGCTGGCTGAGTTTTGAACCCAGCCAGCGTTAGTCCAACCATAATTTTACTTATAAATCATAGAAGAACAAAAATTGTTACCCAAATAAATTTCTAATGAAAAAAATATTATTCCTTTTATTAATTGCCAGCCAAGCAATGGCTCAATTAGTTGAATTGCCGAATGGTAATCCAATTGTTAAAGACAAATTCACTGCTGACCCTGCTGCATTGGTTTATAAAGACAAAATGTACATTTATGCAGGACATGACGAAGCACCCAATCGTGAGCAACGTTATGTAATGAATGAGTGGTTGGTATTTTCAACTTCTGACATGAAAACGTGGACAGAACACGCTGTACCCTTGAAAGCAACAGATTTTGCTTGGGCAAAAGGCGATGCTTGGGCTTCGCAAGTGGTGGAGAGAAATGGAAAATTTTATTGGTATGTGGCGGTTGAGCATGGAACTATCAAAGGTAAAGCAATTGGCGTTGCCGTAGCAGATAATCCGCTTGGACCTTTCAAAGATGCCAAAGGTTCGGCAATTATTACGAATGATATGACCAAAGGAGCAACCATTTCTTGGGATGATATTGACCCAACCGTTTTTATTGATGATGATGGACAAGCCTACCTTTTTTGGGGAAATACTGCTTGTTACTATGCTAAGTTAAAACCAAATATGATTGAATTAGATGGTGAAATCAAGCAAGTAAAAGTGCCTACCAAATTTACGGAAGCTCCTTGGGTTCATAAACGCAAAGGGACATATTATTTAAGTTATTCAATTGATTTTCCTGAAAAAACCATCTATGCAACCAGTAAGAGCATTCATGGCCCTTGGAAATTTGAAAGTTTAATTTGTGAAAACGCTGGAAATTGCAATACAAATCACCATGCAATTGTGGATTTTAAAGCCAAATCATATTTCGTTTATCATAACGGAGCATTATCGCCCGATGCCGCAAGTTTTCACCGTTCAGTTTGTGTGGATGAATTGAAATACGATAAAAATGGAAAGATTTTGCCTATTGTTATGACCTCGGCGGGATTGAAATAATTTCGATTCGTAATAATTTGTGTACTGAGATAAATTAGACCACAGATAACACTGATTAGACAGATTTTCACGGATAAACTGATAAAAATCAGCGTAAATCCGTTAAATCAGTGTCATCTGTGGTCTAATTTAGGTTTATTAAAGGGGCATAATTTATCCAACAAACCCAAAAACATTGAAAAAATCATTAAGATATAGCCTTCATTTTCTCTTCATTTGTACAAGTGCTTTCACTGCCTTTGCACAAATGCAATCATTTCCTTTGCAATCGGTTCAATTGACGGAAGGCGTTTTTAAAAATGCTCAAGACGTTGATTTGAAGTATATTTTAGCTTTAAATCCTGATAAATTATTAGCTCCGTATTTGATTGATGCAAGTTTACCCTTGAAAGCTGAAAGGTATGGAAACTGGGAAAGTTCGGGTTTGGATGGACACATTGGCGGGCATTATTTGTCAGCTTTGGCAATGATGTATGCTTCCACTAAAAATACCGAATTAAAGAGCCGTTTGGATTATATGGTTTCAGAATTGGCTCGTTGTCAAGCTAAAAATGGCAATGGTTATGTGGGAGGAATTCCACAAGGAAAAGTATTTTGGGAGCGTATTCATAAAGGCGATATTGATGGAAGTAGCTTCGGTTTAAATAATACTTGGGTGCCACTTTATAATATTCACAAACTATTTGCGGGCTTGCGAGATGCGTATCAATTTACCAATAATAAACAGGCTTTGCAGGTTTTAATTGGCTTGGGTGACTGGTTTACGGACTTGATAAAACCACTTTCTGAGGAGCAAATTCAAACGATGCTTCGGACAGAACACGGTGGAATGAATGAGGTTTTTGCAGATTTATACGAAATCACAAAGGACAAAAAGTATCTTCAAATTGCTGAAAAAATATCGCATAAAGCTATTCTAAATCCATTAATTCAGCATCAAGATAAACTCACAGGTTTGCACGCTAATACGCAAATTCCAAAGGTTATTGGTTTTGAAAAAGTAGCTCAGTTGAACGGAAATAAGGATTGGTCTGATGCCGCAGTTTATTTTTGGAATAATTTGACGCAAAAACGTAGCGTTGCTTTTGGTGGAAATAGTGTTCGAGAACATTTTAATCCAACCAATGATTTCTCTAAAATGTTGGAGTCAAATCAAGGGCCAGAAACCTGCAATTCTTACAATATGCTCCGTTTGAGTAAGGCTTTATTTTTCGATAAAAACGATTTGCAATATCTTGATTTTTATGAAAAAACACTTTACAACCATATTTTGTCAAGCCAACATCCAACAAAGGGTGGTTTTGTTTATTTTACGCCCATTCGTCCCAGTCATTATCGGGTTTATTCGCAGCCTGAAACCAGTATGTGGTGTTGTGTAGGTTCGGGTATAGAAAATCATACCAAATATGGCGAGTTGATTTATAGCCATAATCAGCAAGATTTATTTGTCAATTTGTTTATTCCTTCGGTGCTCAACTGGGCAGAACGAGACATAAAACTCACACAAAAAACGCAATTTCCGCATAGCAATCGTTCAGAGCTAATTGTCAGTTTAAAGCAAACTAAAAACTTCAACATTGGCATTCGTTTTCCAAAATGGGCGAATAATGTGAAAATTTGGGTAAATGGTAAAAATCAAGCATTTACGGCAAAATCATCTGAATACATTTTAATCAATAGAAAATGGAAAAATGGCGATAAAATTTTGGTAGAATTACCTATGCAAACGCATTTGGAATATTTGCCTGATAGTTCAAATTGGGCAGCTATTATGCACGGCCCAATTGTGTTAGCCGCCAAAACAGATACTGCCAATTTAGACGGGCTTTTTGCCGATGATAGCAGAATGGGACACGAAGCCAAAGGGAAATTATATTCATTAGAGTCTGCCGTAGCTTTGGTAGCAGACAATCGAGGATATTTAGAAAAGATAAAGCCCGTCAATCTTCAAGAACTTAAATTTTCATACTCAAATCTTACATTGATGCCATTTTTTGAATTACATGATGCCCGTTATCAAATGTATTTTCAAACGATGAATTCTGAGGAATTTAAGAAAAATACCGAGAATTTAAAAAACTATGAAAAGCAGATTTTAGCTTTGGAAGCAAACACAATTGATAAAATAAATTGCGGAGAACAACAACCCGAAGTTGACCATAATTACAAAGGCGAAAAAAGCGATTCAGGTTATGAAGAAGGACATTTTTGGAGAAATACAAAATCCTTTATTTCTTACCAATTGACCAATAAAAATCTTGAAGGAAGAAATATTGAAATCGCTGTCTTAGATAAATTCAAACAAGACAATCTCTCATTTTTAGTGAATGATAAACCATTAGAGATAGTATCAAACGACAATAAAATTATTAAATTGAAAATTCCAGAAACGGAAAATTCTACCCAAAATCTTGTACTAAAAATCAGTGCAAACAATGGTGTTTATTCACCTCGAATTCATCAAATTAGATTAACAATAAAACCTTAATTCATTGAAAAAGACATCTTTATCAATCGTTTTTTTTATGTTTTTGTCAGGAATGATTTCCGCACAAAACAAAATTACCTTAAACACCGATTTGGCTAAAACCAAAATCGACAAACACATTTACGGGCATTTCGCTGAACATTTGGGAAAATGTATTTACGGTGGAATGTATGTGGGTGAAAACAACACAAAAATACCGAATACAAACGGTGTTCGTAATGACGTAATTAAAGCCTTGAAAGATTTGAAAGTGCCTAATCTCCGTTGGCCTGGTGGTTGTTTTGCAGATACTTATCAATGGAAAGATGGTATTGGCCCTAAAGCAAAACGTCCGAGTATGATTAATGCTTGGTGGGGTGGTGTTACGGAAGATAACAGTTTCGGAACGCACGATTTCTTGGATTTATGCGAGCGTATCGGTGCTGAACCATATTTGGCAGGAAATGTAGGAAGTGGAACAGTGAAAGATTTGACTGATTGGGTAACGTATGTAAATCACCCAACGGGAAGTCCAATGTCTGAATTACGTAAACAAAATGGTCGTGAAAAACCTTGGAACGTAAAAATTTGGGGCGTTGGTAATGAAGCTTGGGGTTGTGGCGGAAATATGACGGCTGAACATTACTCAAATATTTATCGTCAATATGCAACCTTTATGGCTGATTGGAGCAATACAGGTGGTTTATACAGAATTGCTTCGGGAGCAAGTGACGGCGATTATGCTTGGACAGAAACTTTGATGAAAAATATTCCTCATAATATGCTTTCGGGCGTTGCTTTGCACCATTATTCAGTGTTAAGTTGGGGAGACAAAGGTCCTTCGGTAGATTTTACGGAAGCTCAATATTTCAAGACAATGGATGAAGCTTGGAAAATGGAAGAATTTGTAACTCGTCACTCAACGATTATGGATAAATATGACCCTGCTAAAAAAATTGCTTTGGTAGTTGACGAATGGGGCGGTTGGTACAATGTTGAAGCAGGAACAAATCCGGGGTTTTTATACCAACAAAATACCATGCGTGATGCCATGATTGCGGGTATTACTTTAAATATTTTCAACAATCACGCTGACCGTGTAAGAGTTGCCAACTTAGCTCAAATCGTAAATGTTTTACAGTCGGTTATTTTGACAAACGAAGAGAAAATGTTGCTTACGCCAACGTATCACGTCATGAAAATGTACAATGTTCACCAAGATGCAACGCTTGTTCCTATTTCAATTGAATCGGCTTCTTATGAATATCAAGGCAAAAAATTGACGGCAGTTTCTGCTTCGGCTTCCAAAGATGCAACGGGTAGCTTGAATATTTCACTGACAAATATTGATTATTCAAAACCACAAGAAGTGTCGATTAATTTGAGAGGAGAAGACTTCACTAAATTATCAGGAACAATTTTAGCCTCGACAAAAATCAATGATTTTAACTCTTTCGAGAATCCAAATAAAATTGCCATTCAAGATTTCAAAGGAGCTAAATTGGAAAAAGGAGTATTAAAATTAACACTTCCTGCTTATTCGGTAGTGGTTTTGAACTTGAAAAAGTAACACAGGTTTCCAACCTGATAAATATTGAGTAACACAGGTTTCCAACCTGATAAATATTGAGTAACACAGGTTTCCAACCTGATAAATATTGAGTAGCACAGGTTTCCAACCTGATAAATATTGAGTAGCACAGGTTTCCAACCTGATAAATATTGAGTAGCACAGGTTTCCAACCTGATAAATATTGAGTAACACAGGTTTCCAACCTGATAAATATTGAGTAGCACAGGTTTCCAACCTGATAAATATTGAGTAACACAGGTTTCCAACCTGATAAATATTAAAATGACAGGTGGAAACCTGTCCTACGTTTAAAATGAAAAAAATATATCTTATTGCTTTGTGTTTATTCGGAATAAACACTTTTGCCCAAAAGAAAATAGTTGTTGATGTTCCTAATAAAGTTTCAGAAATTCAGCCAACCATGTGGGGCGTATTTTTTGAAGATATTAATATGGGAGCAGATGGTGGTATTTATGCCGAATTAATCAAAAACCGTTCATTCGAGTTTGCGAAGCCTTTAATGGGTTGGAATATTGAATATCCTGCCGAAGCCAAAAAAGAAGTCCTTGTGAAGTTAAGACATGAAGGTGAAATTTTGGTACAGAATAGAATGGATAAAACCTCAGCCAATCCACGCTATCTTACGGTTACTGTGAATAATACCCAAAAAGGAGAACTTGGACTTTCAAACGAAGGCTTTAAGGGAATGGGTTTTAAAAGTGGATTACGTTATGATTTCTCGGTTTTAGCAAGAGTAATTACGGGTTCTGTAAAAATGCACGTCGAATTATTAAATGCCAAAAAAGAAATCATTGGAAGTACCCTCGTTACGCCAAATAGCAAAGAATGGTCTAAAATTGAATCAAGTTTTAATGCACTTGCTTCAGAACCAAAAGGTACATTCCGTATTTGGTTTGAAGGTACAGGCGTAGTTGATTTAGATATGATTTCATTGTTCCCTTCTGACACTTGGAAAGGGCGTAAAGGTGGAATGCGTGCTGATATGATTCAATTATTAGCCGATATGAAACCTGGTTTTGTTCGTTTCCCTGGAGGTTGTATTGTAGAAGGATTTGATTTGAATAACCGTTATCAATGGAAAAAAACATTAGGTCCAATCGAAGAACGTCAGTTAATTATGAACCGTTGGAATATTGAGTTTACGCACCGTCCAGCTCCAGATTATTTCCAGACTTTCGGTTTAGGATTCTTTGAATATTTCCAATTATGCGACGATATCGGTGCTGCTCCACTACCAATTTTAAATTGTGGAATGGCTTGTCAATTCAATTCTGCCGAAGTTGTACCATTAGACCAATTACAACCATATATTGATGATGCACTTGATTTGATTGAATTTGCAAATGGCGATGTTTCTACAAAATGGGGGAAAACTCGTGCAGATATGGGTCATCCTGCTCCATTTAATTTAACAATGATGGGAATTGGAAACGAAAACTGGGGCCCACAATATATAGAACGTTTGAAAATATTTACAAAGGCAATCAAAGCTAAATATCCAACGATGAAAATTGTCAATAGTTCAGGTATTGACCCAGAAAGCCGTATTTTTCAACATTTGAATACTGAATTACGTGCTATGAATGCTGACATCATCGACGAACATTATTACAATAAACCTGAATGGTTTTTGAAAAATGCAAGTCGTTATGATTCTTATGACCGTAATGGTTCAAAGGTTTTTGCAGGTGAATATGCAGCTCAAAGTGTTCAAACGGTAAGTCCAAATAATAAAAATACTTGGCAATGTGCTATGTCGGAGGCTGCTTTTATGACGGGTTTAGAACGTAACGCTGCCGTAGTAGAAATGGCTTCGTATGCTCCATTATTTGCTCATGCTGATGGCTGGCAATGGACTCCCGACTTAATTTGGGTGGACAATCTTCGTAGTTATGGAACGCCAAATTATTACGTTCAAAAACTATATAGTAATAATAAAGGAACACACGTATTGCCAATTACTGAAAGTGGTTCAACCATAGCAGGAAAAGATAGTTTATACGCTGCGGCAGCTTGGGACAAAAATGCCAATGAAGTAATTATCAAAGTTGTTAATGTATCTGGAAAAGCTCAAAATCATGAATTGTCGTTGGCGGGCGTTAAAAAACTTGACCCAAAAGCAAAGGCATTCGTGATGCAAAAAGATAATTTGGAAGAAGTAAATACTTTTGAAAATGCAACAAATGTTAGTCCAGCAGAACAGGACATTACTGTTGATGTAAAGAAGAAAATTATTAATTTAAGTTTACCCGCAAAATCTTTTATCGTTTATAGAGTTAAGGTTTTAGATAAGTAAAATATTGTCTTTGCTCTGAATTTAGGATTATTAGCTATTAAGATTTTACTGAAATTATCTTGATAATTGATAATCCTAAATTTATAGTAAAGCCTAAAAATCATAAATGAAAAATAACCTACTTACCTCATTATACATTATACTTTGCTTATTATTCATCCAATTTTCGGGTGTTGCTCAAGTAAAAAAGCCGTTATACCGTGACCCAATTTACGATGGTGCTGCCGACCCTGTTGTTATCTGGAATAAACCCGAAAAAAAGTGGTTCATGTACTATACCAATCGTCGGGCAAAAGCTGAAGGATTAGATGGCGTAACTTGGGTACATGGCACCCGTATTGGCATTGCAGAATCAAGTGATGGCGTAAATTGGTCATATCGAGATACTTGCGATATTCAATATCGTTTGACGGATTACACGCATTGGGCTCCTGAAATCATAGAAAACAAAGGGCTTTTTCACATGTATTTGACCTATGTTCCTGGCGTTTTCAAGGATTGGAAACATCCCCGCTACATTGTTCATTTAACGAGTAAAAATGGAATCAATTGGCATTTTGAATCTAAATTAAAACTTGCTTCCGAACGCTGTATTGATGCTTGTGTTTTTCCATTGCCAAATGGTTCATGGCGAATGTATTACAACAACGAAGCCGATGGGAAATCCATTTATTATGCTGATTCTCCCGATTTATACAAATGGACAGATTCGGGAAAAAGAGTTATCGGAGACAAAGGCGGAGAAGGACCAAAAGTTTTTGAATGGCAAGGCAAATATTGGATGGTGGTTGATAATTGGCAAGGCTTAGGAATTTATCAATCCGATGATTTAGTAAACTGGAAACGACAAGCCAATAATATTCTCAAAGAAGCAGGAAAAGGCGTTGATGATGGCGTAATGGGCGGACACCCAGACGTGGTAGTCAGTGGCGATAAAGCCTTTATTTACTATTTTACGCATCCCGAAAAAACACCAGAAAATAAAGGCGTTGACAATTATGGAACACGCAGAAGTTCTATTCAATTGGCTGAATTAGAATATCAAAATGGAGAAATTGTTTGTAATCGTGATAAAGTATTGAACAATATCAGACTTTTACAATCAGGTGAAATTTTCACGCACGACCCAAGTACCGTAAAATTTGATAATGGTAAATATTTCTATTTTTCAACAGGAAATGGTATTCAAGCGGTTCAATCTACTGATTTAAAGAATTGGAAAATTACAAAATCAATTTTTGAAAAAGATAAATTTCCCTCTTGGATTACAGAATTGGTGAAAGACTTTAAAGGACATTTTTGGGCTCCTGATGTCATTTTTATGAATGGTTTTTATTATTTATATTATTCATGTTCTTCGTTTGGTTCGGCGGTTTCTGCCATTGGCGTCGCACGTTCTAAATCTTTAGACCCTAAATCTGAAAAATATAATTGGGAAGATTTGGGCTTAGTTGTAAAATCTGAAAAGAAAACAGATTTCAATGCGATTGACCCTGCTTTATTCCGTGATGATAATAACAAAATCTATATGACCTACGGCTCGTTTCATGGTGGAATTGGGGCGGTTGAAATTGATACTGTATCTGGAATAACCAAAGGTGAAATCAAAAAACTGGCAGGTGGAAGAGAATCTGATTGGGAAGCTCCATACATCATAAAAAACAAAGAAGATTATTTTCTTTTTGCCAATAACGGTCTGTGTTGCAAAGGGTTAAATAGTACCTATCGAGTTGTGGCAGGGAAATCTAAATCCATTTTTGGACCTTATCTCGACCAAGAAGGGCGTGATTTGACTGAAGGTGGAGGAACAACTGTTTTAGCAACAAAAGGAAATGTTATTGGACCTGGGCATTTTGGTTTACTATTAAAAGACAACAAAAAAATCATCTCCACTCATTTCTACGACCCATACAAAGAAGGTCAGCCAACTTTTAAATTTTGGGAATTGAAATTTAAGAATAATTGGGTTGTTTTGCAGGATTCTTTTGATAATTAATAAAAATAAAGTAATATTGTGTCACAAGTACACGATTTGGGGATGATTTGAGTTTTTTTGCATTTGTAAGGAATATTTGTTTGATTCGTGAAAGTATTTACCTGAATAAATCAATTATTAAGCATTTTCATGGCGAATTATCCACATATTAATAGAATTCTTGTTGCACTCGATTGTATCGTATTTGGTTTTGATGGAGAGGACATCAAATTATTACTTATCAAAAGAAATTTTGACCCTGAAAAAGGGAAATGGTCATTGATGGGGGGCTTTTTGGAATCGGATGAAGACCTTGAAGATGCAACCAACAGAATTTTATATGATTTGACAGGTTTGAAAGGAATCTATTTTGAGGAAATTCAAACTTTTGGAAAAGTCAACCGTGACCCAGTTGAACGAACTTTATCCGTTTGTTTTTTTGCCTTAATCAATATTCATGCTCACGACCAAGATTCGGCAAAGGCTCAAAATGCTTTTTGGATAAATCTAAAAAATAGACCAGAACTCATTTTTGACCATAATGAAATGGTTGATATTGCTCTTGAAAGATTAAGATATAAAGCTGCTTTGCATCCAATTGGTTTTGAATTGTTGCCAGAAAAATTTACAATTCCTCAGTTACAAAAACTCTACGAAGCCATTTATGATTCACTTTTAGACCGAAGAAATTTTAGTCGTAAAATACTTTCTACAAAACTTTTATTGGATACAGGTGAGAAGAATGAAAATTCTACTACAAAGAAGGCAATTCTCTATAAATTAGATAAAGATAAATACCAAAAGCAGTTTAACGCTTTTCATTATTTTATTTCAGATTCAGTGCGATAAGGGATAGAAATTATTGAAAAATTTTTAATTAAAATTATAATTGTGTTAAATAAACACGAATAACAAAAATGCAAAATAAATTCACAATTGGGCTCGACTATGGTACAGATTCAGTACGTGCTTTAGTTGTTAACACTCAGACAGGTGAAAATGTTGGAACTGCGGTTCATTATTATGAGCGATGGAAAAAAGGACTGTTTTGTGACGCATCCATTTCGCAATTCAGACAACATCCACTTGACTATGTAGAAGGCTTGGAAGCTGCCGTAAAAGGAGCTTTAGCAGGACTTTCGGATGAAGTAAAGCAAAATGTAGTCGGAATTTCCGTTGATACCACAGGCTCTACTCCAGTGGCTGTGGATGCGAATGGTGTTCCATTGGCTTTATTGCCAGAATTTGCAGAAAATCCAAACGGAATGTTTATTCTTTGGAAAGACCATACTGCCAATGCTGAGGCTGAGGAAATCAATAATTTGGCTCATCATTGGGATGTAGATTATACAAAATACGTAGGCGGAATTTATTCCTCTGAATGGTATTGGGCTAAAATTTTACGTACACTTCGTGTAGATACTAAGGTTCAAGAAAAAGCTTTTTCGTGGGTGGAGCATTGTGATTGGATTTCTGCACTTTTAACAGGAAATACAAATCCATTAACTTTCAAGCGTTCAAGATGTGCGGCAGGACATAAAGCTCTTTGGCACGAAGAATTTGAAGGTTTGCCTTCGGAAGAATTCTTGACAAAACTTGACCCATTATTGTGCGGTTTACGTGATAGACTTTTCAGAAATACTTATACTTCAGATGAAGCTATGGGAACGATTTCGGAAGAATGGGCTACAAAATTAGGTGTTCCTTCTGACGTGAAAATTGGCGTTGGTGCATTTGATTGCCACATGGGAGCTGTTGGTGCTGAAATTGAACCTTATGATTTCGTGCGTGTAATGGGAACTTCTACTTGTGATATGTTGATTGCTCCAAATGAAGAAATTGGACATTTACTTATCAAAGGTATTTGTGGTCAAGTTGACG
Source organism: Arcicella sp. LKC2W (assembly GCF_034931005.1). NCBI lineage: Bacteria > Pseudomonadati > Bacteroidota > Cytophagia > Cytophagales > Flectobacillaceae > Arcicella > Arcicella sp. LKC2W. The sequence continues at coordinate 349,406 of NZ_JAYGIN010000001.1, read as the reverse complement.
GTTCAATCATTCCAAATATGTTGGGAATGGAAGCAGGACAATCAGCTTATGGTGATTATTACGCTTGGTTTCAACGCATCATTACTGAACCTGTAAGAAGTCTTTTGGGCGATGCAGCGGCAGAAGAATTGAGTCAAAAATTGATTCCTTATTTATCTGAACAAGCGTCACAATTGCCTATTACTGAGAATGATATTGTAGCAACGGATTGGATAAATGGTAGAAGAACACCAGATGCAAATCATACGTTGAAAGCATCATTTATGGGTTTAGGTTTAGGAACTGATGCTGTTAAAATATTCAAAATGATTGTGGAGGCTACGGCTTATGGCTCAAAAGCAATTGTGGATAGATTTATTCAGGAGGGTGTGCCAATCAAGCAAGTAATTGCCATTGGTGGCGTTGCCAAAAAATCACCATTTGTCATGCAAACGCTTTCTGATGTCTTGAATATGCCAATAAAAGTGGCAAGTTCAGACCAAGCGTGTGCATTGGGGGCTGCCATGAATGCCTCAGTTGCCGCAGGAATTCACGCAACATTAGCTGACGCACAAAAAGCAATGGGTTCTGGTTTTGATGCCAATTATACACCACGTCCAGAAGCGGTTGAAGTTTATAAAAGTTTATACGAAAAATATCAAAAATTAGGAAAATTCACTGAAAATAATGCTTAATCTAAAGAGTTATGAAGTTTGGTTTGTAACAGGCAGCCAACATTTATACGGAGAAGAAACACTCCGTCAAGTTGATGAACACTCAAAAATCATCGCTGATTCATTTAACAATGCTTCGCAAATTCCTGTGAAAGTGGTTTTTAAACCTGTTGTGAAGTCGGCAGAGGAAATTACTACTATCTGCAAAGCAGCCAATGCTACGCCAAATTGTATTGGTATCATCGCTTGGATGCACACATTTTCACCTGCTAAAATGTGGATTAATGGCTTGAATGTTCTTCAATTACCATTATTGCATTTACACACACAATTTAATCGTGATATTCCATATTCAGATATTGACATGGATTTCATGAACTTAAATCAGTCGGCTCATGGTGACCGTGAATTTGGGCATATTATGTCTAAAATGCGTATCAACCGTAAAGTTGTGGTTGGACACTGGCAAGCTGAATCTGTACTTGAAAAAATCAACGTTTGGTCACGTGTGGCAGTTGGAACCTACAAAATGAAAACCATGAAATTGGCTCGTTTTGGCGATAATATGCGTTATGTGGCAGTTACAGACGGCGATAAAGTATCGGCAGAAATGAAATTTGGTTTTGAAGTAAATACTTATGCTGTTGGTGATTTAGTAAAAGTAATCAATCAAATTTCTGATGCTGAAATTCAAACTTTGATTAAAGAATACGAAGCTACTTATCAGATGATGTCATCATTGGCAAGTAGTGGAGCAATGCGTTCGTCTTTAGTAGAAGCAGCCAGAATTGAATTAGGTTTAAAAGCATTTTTAGAAGACGGAGGCTATTCGGCTTATACCAATACTTTTGAAGACTTACACGGAATGCGTCAGTTACCGGGTATTGGTTCACAACGTATGATGGCGGCAGGTTACGGTTACGGTGGCGAAGGCGACTGGAAAACATCTGCAATGGTTCATATTTTGAAAGCAATGTCAAGCGGAATGCAAGGTGGTACTTCTTTCATGGAAGATTATACGTATCATTTCAATCCTGCAAATCCAATGGTATTGGGTTCTCACATGTTGGAAGTTTGTCCAACAATTGCCGATGGCATTGTAAAATGTGAAGTTCATCCATTAGGAATTGGCGGAAAAGAAGACCCTGTACGTTTAGTATTCAACGGTCAAGAAGGCCCTGCTATCAATGTTTCATTAGTTGATATGGGCAATCGTTTTAGATTAATCGTAAACGAAGTTGATGCAGTTAAAGTAACAGAAGAATTCCCGAAATTACCAACCGCTCGTGCTTTATGGAAACCACAACCAAGCATGGAAGTAGGTTTACAATCTTGGATTTTGGCAGGTGGTGCTCACCATACAGTTTACAGTCAGACAATTACAACAGAATACATCGAAGATTTAGCTGATATGTTAAATGTTGAATTGGTAATTATTGATAAAGACACAACAATTCGTGGTTTGAAAAACGAATTAAGATATAATGAGGTTGCTTTTAAATAGGGATTAGGATTTAGGTATTAGGTGATAAAATCTTCCAAGCCTTAAAACGCTTGGAAGATTCATTTTATGAAGTAAAAAATAGACAATTATACTTTTTTGTAATACTTTGTACCCAATACTTAATACATTCATCTTATAAATAATTCTCATTAAAATGTCAGAAAACAAAAACATCATTAGAAAATTAGATGCTCGTAAAAGAATTGCCTTAGTTGCACATGATAACAAAAAAGATGATTTAATAGATTGGGCAATTTATAATAAAACCGTTCTTTCAAAACATCAACTTTTTGCAACGGGTACAACAGGAAGGCTTTTAGAAGAATCTCTTGATGTACACGTGACTAAGTTTTTGAGTGGTCCTTTAGGGGGCGACCAACAAATTGGGTCGTTGATTGCCGAAGGAAAAATGGATATGCTTTTTTTCTTTTGGGACCCTATGGAAGCTCAACCGCACGACCCTGACATTAAGGCTTTAATTCGTCTTGGGGTAGTTTGGAATATTCCTATTGCTTGCGACCGTGCTACGGCTGATTTTCTTCTGACATCCCCATTGATGCACAATGAATATGAAGCAATCATTCCTGATTATGCTAATTATTTAAAAAGAAATATAAAATTATGAGTATATACAAAACCCTTAAAGAAGAATGTTTTGAGGCAAATATGATGCTTCCAAAATTAGGTTTAGTGCTATTTACCTTCGGAAATGTTAGTGCAGTTGATAGAGAGAAAGGTGTTTTTGCTATTAAACCAAGTGGCGTTGATTATGACTTATTGAAGCCAGAAGACATCGTAATTATGGATTATGATGCCAAAGTGGTGGAAGGTGCAATGCGTCCGTCGTCTGATACAAAAACTCATGCTCAATTATATAAAAATTGGGAAGATATTGGCGGAATTACCCATACACATAGCACTCATGCGGTAGCTTGGGCTCAAGCAGGAAAGGATATTCCTATTTTTGGCACTACTCACGCCGACCATACTCACCAAGATATTCCATGTGCGGTAGTCTTAACCGACGAAATGATTGAGGGAGATTATGAGTATGAAACAGGAAACCAAATCTTTGATTGTTTTAGAGACAAACAGTTATCTCACAAAGAAATGGAAATGGTTTTATTGCAAAATCATGGGCCTTTTACTTGGGGAAAAACCGCTCAAAAATCAGTTTATAATGCGGCAGTGTTAGAAGAAGTTGCTCGTATGGCATATTTGACTTTACAGATAAATCCATTAACACCACGTATTAAAGATACCCTTAGAATGAAACATTACGAACGTAAACATGGCAAGAATGCCTATTACGGACAAGGATGTTAAAAATGTAACACAGGAATCTTTTCTGTGAATTTAAGTAGTACAGGAATCTTTCCTGTGAATAGACTAAATTTTTCACGGGAAGGATTCCCGTGTTACCACTCCTCAAAAACAACAAACATGAAACTTGGATTAGAAACCCTCGACTACTGCATTTTCTTTATCTACTTTGTCATTGTTTCCAGTTATGGTTACTGGGTTTACAAAAACAAAGGCAAGCAAGGTGGTGGAGATTCAAAAGACTTTTTCCTTGCTGAAGGTTCACTTACTTGGTGGGCAATTGGTGCTTCGATTATCGCTTCAAATATTTCTGCGGAACAATTTATTGGTATGAGTGGACAGGCTTTTCAATTAGGAATTGCTATTTCTGTTTATGAATTATTAGGTGGCGTTTCGTTAATCATTGTGGCAGTTTATTTTCTTCCAATGTACCTTAGGAATAAAATATACACCATGCCACAATTTCTTGCCAAACGTTATGACGAGCGTTTAGCGACAATCATGGCTGTGTTCTGGTTGTTTCTGTACATTTTTGTAAACCTAACTTCTATCATTTATTTAGGAGGAATTAGTTTAGAAAAAATGACAGGTTTAAGCTTCATGACTTGTACGTTATTCCTTACTGTTTTTGCAGTAATTATTACTTTAGGCGGTATGAAAGTGATTGGCTATACCGATGTTATTCAAGTAGTTTGCTTGATTTTCGGAGGATTAGCGACAACTTATTTAGCACTTGATTTACTGTCAAATAAAGTAGGTACAGGTTCAGGTGTTTTAGAAGGTTTATCTTTGATTAAAGAAAAAGCGGATAGCCATTTACACATGATTTTTACGCCAAATCAATATCAAGTTCATGATGGTAGAGGAGGTTTTGTTGATGCTTATCGTCAATTACCGGGAATTATGATGTTTATTATTGGTGGTCAATGGGTGAATAACCTTAACTACTTCGGATGTAACCAATACATGACCCAAAGAGCTTTGGGTGCAGATATTTCTACGGCAAGAAATGGCGTTTTATTTGCAGGTTTTATGAAAATGTTAATGCCATTTATCGTGGTTCTTCCAGGGTTAGCGGCTTATGTAATTTTCCAAGAAAATGCAGATGCTTCAATTGTTAATGGAATCACGCAAGACGGAATTGTTAAGCCAGACAACGCTTATCCAGTTTTATTGAATCTTTTACCTGTTGGTTTGAAAGGTTTGGCTTTTGCAGCTTTAACGGCAGCGATTGTGGCAAGTTTAGCGGGTAAAGCAAACAGTATTTCAACGATTTATGTATTAGATATTCACCGTAAATATTTCAACAAAAATCTTACTGAAAAACAAACGGTTTGGACGGGTAGAGTTGCTATCATCGTAGCATTTGCCATTGCTTTGGTGGTGAGTCCATTATTGAAAAACTTCGGTCAAGCATTTGAGTATATTCAAGTTTATACAGGATATATTTCTCCAGGTATTTTGAGTATTTTCTTATTAGGTTTCTTCTGGAAAAAAGCAACTGCCAATGGTGCTTTAACAGCGGCTATTTTAAGTATTGCTTTGTCATCATGGATTAATTATCAGTTCCCTGAATTCCCATTCATGAATCGTATGGGTGTTGTATTCTGGATTTGTTCATTAGTTCACGGTGCAATCAGTTTGATAGAATCTAAAGGGAAAGATAACCCGAACGCATTTGAAGTAAATAAAGAATGGTTTAAAGTTGAACCTATTTTTAGATATGGTTCCATTTTAATAATTGCTATTTTTAGTATTATTTACTTTATTTTCTGGTAAGGAAAATTGTTGAATTTAAGGTGTCATATTTGACTTGGAGGAACTTCCCGAAATAACTCCGTTAGGGGTTAAACTTTCGGGAAGTTGAACGGAAATGACTTGCTACTTTAAAATTTACAATTCCCTTAAATAATCATCAAAACTCCAAAAACACTATTAACATGAAAATAAAATCATTTCTTACGCTCGCATTAGGTATTGTAATTCTACAAAGCTGTTCGAGTAAAAAAAGCGAAGACAATCAACAAAAAGATTCTGTAACGGTGAATAAAATAGAAAAAACATCATTTGGAACCTTTCCTGATGGACGTACTGCTGACTCATACACATTGAAAAATGCCAATGGTATGGAAGTGAAAATTACTAATTACGGTGGCGTAGTTTCGCACTGGACTGCCCCTGACAAAGACGGAAAATACGAAGATATCGTGTTAGGATTTGATTCTTTAGCAGGCTATTTAACACCTCCGCCATATTTCGGGGCAATCATTGGTCGTTATGGAAACCGTATTGCAAAAGGTAAATTCAAATTAGAAGGCAAAGAATATGCATTGGCAACTAATAATAATAACTTAAATCATTTACATGGTGGGGTTGTAGGTTACGATAAAGTTTTATGGACTGCTGAACCAATTGAAGGTGAAGAACCTGCTTTGAAATTGACTTATTTAAGTAAAGATGGTGAAGAAGGTTACCCAGGAAATTTGAATGTAACGGTAATTTATACTTTGCAAAAAGATAATTCTTTGAAAATGGATTATTCGGCAACGACTGACAAAACGACGATTATCAACTTGACAAATCACTCGTATTTTAACCTTTCTGCTTCAAAAAATAACATTCTTGACCATGAAGTTACTTTGAATGCGGACAGATTTTTGCCTGTTGATAAAGGTTTAATTCCAACGGGAGAACTTCGTGCGGTGAAAGGAACTGTGTTTGATTTTACAAGTCCAACCGTGATTGGTAAAGGAATTAATGACGAAAAAGACGAGCAGATTAAATTAGGCGGAGGATATGACCACGCTTGGATTTTGAATAAAAAAGAAGGCAACGAATTGAGTCTTGCGGCTACGGTTGTTGATAAAACATCAGGACGTAAAATGGAAGTTTTAACGACAGAACCTGCCATTCAATTTTACACAGGAAATTTCTTGGACGGTAAATTGACTGGAAAAGGTGGTGTAAACTATCCAAAACGTTTTGCTTTATGTTTAGAATCAGAACATTATCCAGATTCTCCAAACCAAGCAGCATTTCCAACAACAGTTTTGAAACCAAACGAAACTTATAAAACCACAACGATTTATAAATTTTCTGTTGTGAAATAGTTTTGGCACGCAGATGACACAGATACTCCGTAACGCTGATTTTACAGATTGGTGTTGCGGAGTTTTGTTTTATTGGAATTTTTATTTATGTTGGTGGAAAATACTAACAAAGGCGAAAAATACCAACAACAATAAATGAAAATGTATATAAGTATACCATTGCTACTAATAACGGTATTTTTTATTATTAAAAGATTTTCGGTAGATATATTCTTACCAATTAATGGAAAATGTATAAAAGCCTTAGTAACCTCTAAAACATTTAGTAGAAGATGGCATAGAGATGAACTACTCTATGAGTTTCATGTTAATGGTGAAGATTATACTGGGAATAGTGCAATAGATATTGATTCGTCTCACAAAGATTCTATTTGTGTAGTTTATCTTAAAATAATACCGTCAGTAAATATGAGATATTCATATTTTATAGAGAGAAATAGAGAAATGAATTGTAAGTGTCAATAAGAAATTATGCCTTTGTTGGTGTTTTCACCTCGCTCACCCTGATTTGCAATCAGGCGTGGGTTGATTTTGCGTTTTTAACGCTACAAGGAAATTGCGACACAGTCGCAAAACTATTTATATGCACTAATTTCAAATTAGTGCAAGCTGAGAATCTGTAAATCAGCGTTACGAAGTATCTGCGGTATCTGCGTGCCTAAAGTCCCAAACAAACCACCAATCCCCACATCATCGCAAAGCTAATCAGCATGGAAAGGTTTACTAAAACGCCTGCCGTTTTGGTATCATAGCCCAATTCGTCCGAAAAGGGGAGGAGCGTCATTCCCACAGGGACAATTAAAACTATCAATAAAACGCTTTTGTAAAGTTGTTCAAAAGGTAAGAAATAAAAGAATAAAAAGCCCAATAATAATCCCCAAAAGTATCTGATTAACAATACATTAATTGCCTTTTTGAAAATTTCTTTTGGAATAGAAAAATTGAGATAAATTCCCATAATTAGTAAAACGATTACCTTATTTCCTTTCGCCAAAACGTCTAAAACATTCATGACAATTTCGGGTAATTCAATTTTGGTGAGGTTAATAAAAATACCTACCAAAATGGCTTGAAAGGGTAATAAAGTCATTATTTTGAGCAATGCTTTTTTGACATTTTCTTTTTTGGGAATATGCACACTTCCTTCCGACATAAATACGCCCGTGCCGTACACCAAACCGAAAACGGCAAAGGCATTTCCTGTGTCGAACATAGCGGCGTAAACCATGCCCTCTTGTCCCCAAATACCTTCAATGAGCGGATAGGCGAAAAGTCCCAAATTAAATCCACCGCACCCCATAATTAACAAAGCACGTAATTGTTTCTCTTGACTTTTAAATAAATATTTAGCCGAATACATCGTCAGTAGTGAAAAACAAAAAGCAATTACGGGAAGCAATAATAAATTCAATTCCATTTTCACCCGAACCATCGTTACAAAAGTCAAAGCAGGGAAAGTGCTGTGCATCAGGAATTTAGAAATGGTTTTTCCTTCTTGCTCAGAAATAATATTTTTCCGTTTCAGAAGATACCCAAAGAGAATAATTGAAAGCGAAATGATAAAAACGGTATTGGTTTGATTCATCGGATAGAATTGAAAATGGATTTTTATATTGAGTATTTTTAACTGATTGAAGTTTGTAAAAAAGGGGTTGAGTAAGCTATTGATTTCTAATAATTTACTCATTCGCTTTCTCGCAAATCGCTTTTCGCTAAATATAAAGACGATTATATCACAAATTTAACTCATAACAGAACCATAATTTCTTAAGGTTTGACTAATTTTGTGTTATTCTTTTAACAGAAACCGATAACAAAATGTCAAAGAAAGTTTTAATCATTGGTGCAGGAGGCGTTGGAAACGTAGTAGTGAAGAAATGTGCCATGAATCCCGATGTATTTTCAGAAGTAGTTTTGGCGAGCCGTACAAAGCGTAAATGCGATGCTATTGCTGAAGAATGTGCTAAAATTGGCTTGCCTACAAAAGTGCAAACTGCTCAGGTTGATGCGGATAATGTTCCTGAATTGGTAGCATTAATCAATGAAGTTAAGCCGTTTATGGTAATAAATGTGGCTCTTCCATACCAAGATTTAACCATTATGGATGCTTGTTTGGAAACAGGAGTTCACTATATGGATACTGCCAATTATGAGCCAAAAGACGTTGCTAAATTTGAATATTCATGGCAATGGGCTTATCAAGAGCGTTTTAAAGAAGCAGGTTTGATGGCTCTTTTGGGTTGCGGTTTTGACCCAGGTGTTACTCAAGTTTACACTGCGTATGCGAATAAGCACCATTTCGATGAGATGCACTACTTGGATATTATCGACTGTAATGCAGGCGACCACGGTAAGGCATTTGCAACAAACTTCAACCCAGAAATCAACATTCGTGAGATTACGCAAAAAGGAAAATATTGGGAAAATGGCGAATGGGTAGAAATCGAAGCGATGTCTATTCACAAACCAATTGATTATCCAGGAATTGGTCCAAAAGAATCTTACGTATTATATCACGAAGAATTAGAATCTTTGGTGAAAAATTTCCCAACATTAAAGCGTGCAAGATTCTGGATGACTTTCGGTCAACAATATATTACACACTTAAATGTGCTTGAAAATGTGGGAATGACAAGTATCAAACCAATCAAATTTCAAGGAATGGACATCGTTCCACTTGAGTTTTTGAAAGCGGTACTTCCAGAACCAGGTACTTTGGGAGAAAATTATTCAGGCGAAACTTCAATTGGTTGTCAAATCAAGGGAATTAAAGACGGTGTTGATAGAACATATTATGTTTGGAACAACTGTAAGCACCAAGATTGTTGGAAAGAAGTTCAAGCACAAGGCGTAAGTTATACCACAGGTGTACCTGCTATGATTGGAGCAATGATGATGATTACGGGCGAATGGATGAAACCAGGCGTTTGGAATTGTGAAGAAATGAATCCAGATCCATTTATGGCAATGTTGAACGTACACGGTTTACCATGGAACGAAATTGTGAACGGAACACTTCCGCATGAGTATTAACGAATACGACCGAATCTTTAAGGAGAACATTGAACCTGTTCTCCTACCTTTTGCCCAAAAGGTTTTAGGTTTGGAAAGAGCAAAATACACCTCCATTAAAGACGATTTACACGTAACGATTGAGCGAAAACCTGATTTTCTGAAAAAAGTAAGGGAAGAAGGAAATACAAATAGTTATATTCTCCAAATAGAATTTCAGTCTATAGATGACCCCGAAATGGTTTATCGAATGTTAGAATATAGAGCAATTTTATTACGAAAATATCATTGTGAAATACGACAAGTTGTTTTTTATATTGGGCAAAATTCCATGAAAAAAATGACTAAATAGCTTTTGATGAATGGTCTATCTTTTGAATATGAACTTGTGGATATTCGCTCATTTGATTATGAGTTGTTTTTAGATTCGAGTATTCCCGAGGAGGTTTTGTTAGCTATTTTATCTAATTTCAAGGGTGTTTCTCCGCAAAAAGTTATCCATCGTATTTTGGATAAATTGCAGGAACTTTTGAAAGGAGAACACCGTTTTGGTAAGTATCTGAAACAGTTGGAAGTATTATCAAAACTTCGTAATTTACAGGAAGAAACTTTAAAACAAACAGCAGATATGCCAATTGTATATGACTTAGAAACGGATATTCGCTTTTTGCAGGGAGAAGCAAGGGGCGAATCAAAAGGAGAAGCAAGGGGAGAAGCAAGGGGAATTGAAAAAAACCGAATTGAAACTGCCAAAGAGCTACTTTTACTTAATGTTCTTTCAATTTTACAAATTTCTCAAATAACTAAATTACCAATTGATAGAATTGAAGCCATTAAAAATCAAATTATTAACGGTTAGATTTTCTAAAAATAATAAATTTTCTGATTGCCCGTATTGAAAAATTCGGGCAATTTTAATTTTTGGAAATGACTTTCTCTTAAAATTCATTTCTAATTCATAATTATCAAAAATGATTGATTTTAAACAAATACCTTCGCCTTGTTATGTATTGGAAGACAGGCTGTTAAGAAAGAATTTAGCATTATTGAAATACGTTCAAGAACAAGCAGGAATTGAAATTATTTGTGCCTTGAAAGGTTTTTCAATGTTCTCAACTTTTCCGATGGTTCGTCAATATTTAGCAGGCTCTACGGCAAGTTCATTGAATGAAGCCCGTTTGGGTTTTGAAGAAATGGGGAGTAAAACACACGTTTATTCACCTGCCTATTTAGAGAACGAATTTGACGAATTAATGTCTTATGCAGGACATATTTCGTTTAATTCATTGAATCAGTACAATCAATTTAAAGACCGTGCCGTTGCCAACGGAATCAGTTGTGGGTTGAGAATTAATCCGCAATATTCTGAGGTTGAGACGGATATGTATAATCCTTGTATTGCGGGTTCACGTTTGGGAATCACTCGCAATCAATTGGGCGATACTTTACCCGAAGGCATTGAAGGCTTACATTCACATACACTTTGCGAAAACGATTCTTACACTTTAGAAAGAACCTTAAAGGCAATTGAAGAGCGTTTTGGTGATTTATTGAAACAAGCCAAATGGTTAAATTTGGGCGGAGGACATTTAATTACTCGTGCCGATTACGAACCTGAACATTTGATTTCGGTTTTGAAAAGTCTAAAATCTCGCTTCCCGAATCTGAAAATTATTATGGAACCTGGTTCGGCAGTAGGGTGGAGGACTGGTTATTTAACATCAACAGTTTTAGATATTATTGATTCTCAGGGAATTGATGTAGCAATTTTGGATGTTAGTTTTGCCGCTCACATGCCAGACACTTTAGAAATGCCTTACAAGCCAAAAATTCTAAATGCTCATCAAGAACCTATTGCTGGTAAGCCAACATATCGTTTTGGTGGAATGACTTGTTTAGCGGGTGATTTTTACGGAGATTATTCTTTTGATGAACCATTGAAAATTGGTGATTCTATCGTTTTTGATGATATGATTCATTACACAATGGTAAAAACAACAACTTTCAATGGCGTTAATTTACCTTCAATTGGTATTTGGCGAGAAGACGAAACTTTTGATTTGGTGAAAACTTTTGGTTATGAAAGCTTTAAAGATAGACTTAGTTAGAGAATAGATTTTAGAGAACAGAGTATGTTTCCGTGAGGATGAAAAGAAAAAGGGTAAAATTGAAATTCAATTTTACCCTTTTTCTTTTCTCTAAACTCTAAATTAATATCCTGTATTTTGTGGAAAAGCTGTTGCACCTCCTTCTGTACGGTCAATTTGAGTTTGTGGAATTGGTCTAACCAAGTGCATCGCTTTTACATTTGGTGCGGCTTGTGGATTATATTTTTGAACTCTTTCCACTAAATTACCCCAACGTTTTAAATCCATCCAACGGATTTGTTCTCCTGCTAACTCTCGACCACGTTCTTCGATAATCATTTCCATGTTCATTTGAGCTTGGGTAATAAGCATAGCAGACTCTTTGCCTGCGAATGCCGCACGGCGACGAACCACATTTATATTGTCTGTTGCATCTTTCGTTTTTCCTTGCATTAATTGAGCCTCTGCTAACATTAAATATGTATCAGCTAAGCGGAAACATAAGAAATCTCTACTTCCTGCTTCATAAGTTCTGTCTGGACGAAGTGGGTCGAAGAATTTGGTTAATGTTGGGAAAAGTGCTTCATCATATCTGCTCGGAACTAAGACTTGATACGGTTTTTTAGCTCTATCTGCTGACGACATTTCATAACCTGGAATAAAAATAGTAGTATCTCCAGTTTTGAATGTTACTGATTTTTTAGAGTTATCAAAAACGTTTGTGAATGTTCCTGGACTGTTACAAGTCCAAGTATCTTTAAACGTTTTCTTATAACGTGAATCATTTACTCTGTCTCCAAAAACAGTATTTAAGCAATATGAAGTTGGACGTAAACGCTTGAAAGGACGACCATTTACAATGTCACGAACCATACCTGCTTGTACATCGTATTGCATCCCGAAAAACAAGTGTAAGTTGTTTCCTCCACCAGTTGTTAATGGGTCTGAAGTATATTGAACTGCAAAAATTACTTCGTCATTCACTTCTCCAGCACCTTGTGCAAATACACTGGCAAAATCAGGTAGTAATTTAAAACCGTAATTTTTGATTACATTAGATGCATACGATTCTGCCTTAGCATAATCATCAGCCGCTTTAACAGATGAATTTCCTTTAGTAAGATAAACCCTTGATAACAAATGTTCAGCGGCTGCCTTAGTAGCACGACCATAATCTGAAGATCTGATTTTACTATCCAAATCTGGCAAAGCAGTTTCTAAGTCAGCAATGATAGCCTTATACATATCTGCTGGCGTTGCTCTCGATGTGATTTTGGTTGGAGCTAAAGTTTCTGTTAATCTTAAATCTACTCCACCAAATTGTTGGAAAAGAATAAAATAATAATGGGCTCTCAAAAACTTCATTTCGGCAATTCTTTGCTTTTTGATAGCATCAGTTACACCAGTTACATTTGGAGCTCTTTCGATAACAGCATTACAAGTATTGATACCTCTGTATAATTCATCCCAAATTACAGCAAGGTAATCAACCGTTGGTTGTAATTGAGCATCATAAAAGTGAAAACCTTTATACCCTCCATCTGCACCTGTTGCATATAAGTCTGTGCCATATTCAGTTACAGTGAGTCCTTGTTGAGTACCGTAATAATTTCTTAGAGAAGAATATGCAGCTTTGGCAGCATCTTCAAATCCTTTTGGAGTATTGATATAATCATTACCAATGCCTGATATTACCGTTTCTTTAAGGACATCTTCACAAGACTGCCCAACCATCATGAAGGCAACCAAACTGAAAATTTTTAATGATTTTATATATGTTTTTTTCATTTTCTTGATTTTTTTATTGATGTCATAGAAATTTTTAGGTGACATTTAAGCCCTTATTTCTAAAACCTATTCCCTAACTTAGAATTTAACATTAAGTCCTAAAGTAACCACTCTCGTTGCTGGAGTTACCCCACTGCTAACCGTTGTTCCTGACGTTTCAGGGTCAACACCATTATATTTGCTACGATAAGTTGACCAAATGAATGGTTGTTGGATACTTGAGAATACTCTCAATGATTCCATACCTAATTTTTTAGCAAATGATTGAGCAAACGTATAACCGAAATTGATGTTACGTAATTTGATGAATGAACCATCATAGTAAATAATTGCAGTATTGTTTACTGGAAACTCTTGGTCTTTATTTGGTTGAGGGAACTCATTTGTTGGATTGTTTGGAGTCCAATAATCTACCTTAATTTGTTGATAACGACCTGCTAATGCGTTATTGTTTTGGTGGAAACCACTCACAATCGTTTGTCCGAATCTACCAAAGAAGAAGAAAGATAAGTCAAATCCTTTATAAGTAAATCTGTTGGTGATACCAGCACTGAAATCAGGAATATCTGAACCTAAAAGTACACGGTCATCAGCGTTGATTTTGCCATCACCATTGGTATCTTGTACTTTAATTTGTCCAACTCTACTACCATAAGATTTTGCTAAATCAGCTTCATTTGTTTGCCAGATTCCAGCTTTTTTATAGTCAAAATATGCTGAAAGCGGTTGTCCGATAAACCATTTATTTCCTAAATCATCTTTTGCACCATTATATAATGAAATGATAGCTTCTGTATTTTTAGTAAATGTAAAATCTGTTGTCCACTTAAATCCACCTCCTGTATTTGCATTCACAGTGGTAATACCCAATTCAACACCACGGTTACGAGTTTCACCTACGTTACGAGTTACAGCACTAAATCCAATTGAACCAGGTAATTGGTCAGACAATAATAGATCTGTTGTATTTGTTTGATAGAATTCAACCGAACCTTGGATTCTTCCCTTTAAAAAACTAAAGTCTAAACCAATGTTTGCCGTTGCTGATGATTCCCATTTTAAGTCTGGATTTCCGATAGTTGCTGGACGATACCCAAATGCACCCGTTGCATTCCAAGCATAAATGGTTCTTCCTAATAGACCTTGTGTTTGGTAAGGCACTACCCCTTGGTTTCCAACAGAACCATAACTTGCCCGTAATTTCAATAAATCAAGTGAAGCGATGCCTTTCATAAATGGTTCATTGGTAATGTTCCAACCTAAGGCAATTCCTGGAAAATTACCATATTTTGTATTTTCACCAAAACGACTTGACCCGTCTCTACGCAACGTTAATGTTAATAAATATTTGTCATTGTAGTCATAATTGATACGAGTCATGTATGAATTAATCGTCCATTGTCCAAGAAAACTACCAACACCCAAAACCGAACTTGCATTACCAACACTATAAAATGCTTGAGACTCAGCAGGAATACCTTGTACAGCAATTGAACTTCCTTCAAAATTGTCTCTTTGAATAGAGTGTAAGGCTGTAATACCAAGATTGTGAACTTTATTGAATGTTTTATTATAGCTAATAATGTTTTCTAAAGTCCAGTTAAATCCATATTGGCTTGAAGTAGATGCCTGAGGGTCACCACCTTTACGAGCATTTGTAGCACCTCCAATAAAACGTCCATTACGTTGAATCGTAAAGTCAGGCCCAAAATTTACACGATATTTTAAGCCTTCAAGGATTTTTACTTCGGCATATAAACTATTGAAAATACGATATTTTTTAGCCTCATCTATTTGAGCACCTGGTACTATTTCCGCTAATGGATTTGTTAAAAGTGCATCATTGGTTGGAGCGAAAATGATATTTCCTTTGTCATCATAAGCTTTTCCCAATGGATTTTGGTTGAGGGTAAATCCATAAGGATTAAGATTTTCGCCATTTCTCAAACTGTGCATTAAGTAAGACGAAATACCAATTTTTAGATTTTTATTGATACTATGGTCTATATTTAAACGAAGAGAAGTTCTTGTAAAATCTAAGCCTTCAGAAATACCTTTATCTTGAAAATAGTTTCCAGAAATATAAAACTGAGTTCTGTCATTTCCTCCTTGTACACCCAATGAATGATTTTGTTGAAAACCTTGACGCAAAATCATTGATTGATAGTCTGTTGTACGGCCTGTCGCAATACCATCTAATTCAACGGCTTCGAACAATTTAGAATCTGCATAAGCATCCGTTTGACCAGAAGGAACAGGATTTCCATTGATGTCTTTATATAAACTTCCACTTACCACACCACGGCGAGACTCACGGATATATTCTGCAAATTCAGCACCTGAGAATAATTTAATCTTGTCCAAAGCGTCAGTTGTTCCTACATAATTATCATAAGAAATCGTAGTTTTTCCTTTTTCTGCACCTCTTTTCGTTGAAATTAGTACAACTCCATTTGCACCTCTTGCCCCATAAATAGCCGTTGCAGTAGCATCTTTCAAAATTTCCATTGAAGCAACGTCATTTGGATTAAGGTCTTCATAACCAGCCGATAATGGAATACCGTCAACTACATAAAGTGGGTCGTTACCTGCATTGAATGAACGACGACCACGAATCAAAATCTTTGGAACTGTACCTGGTTTACTTCCAGATTGAGAAACGTCAACCCCAGCAACACGACCTTGCATTGCCTGACCAAGGTTTGTAATTGGCATTTCAGAAATTTGTTTTGCCGAAACCTGTGAAATCGCACCTGTTAATTGACTTTTTTTCTGAGTACCATAACCTACTACCACTACTTCACCCAATGATTGTACATCTGGTGATAATTTCAAATCGATTATACTTTTTGAACCTACCTCAACCTCTTGCGTTACAAAACCAATGGCTGAGAAAGTTAAAATTGCTTTGTTTGGTGCGGCAATTTTGAAACTCCCAGTAGCGTCTGAGGTTGTACCTTTATTTGTTCCTTTTATCGCTACACTTACCCCTGGAATTCCCTGATTGTCTTCAGTAGAGGTAATTTTACCAGTGACAGATTGTTGACCGTAACCAGTTAGTGTAATAATCGAGAGCATCAGGCAGATTGCCCAACCGATATTACTCCGAAATTTTTGTAATGATTTCATACTCATATTAATTGGATTAAGTTGGTTTGGTAAAATTGGATTAATTGATAAAATTTAAGTGGTACTGATTGTTTTTGTGATTTTTTCCCAGAGGTCATCAATTTCCTGATGTGATAGTTGATTGATGTGAAGGGTGGGATTTAATATTTTATGTCGAGCCATTTCGATGTCATGTACTTTTTCGGGGTGTTTTTTTAGAAATGATTCCCAAAAAAAGGAGTATATTAAGTTATTGGGCGATTGAATCCATTCTGAGAAATAGGCATCTTTAGCGAAATCTTCCGAACCATATTTTTCATATTTTTGAAAATCTAATGCCACTTTTATGATTTTTTTAAGTTTATTTTGTATTATAATTAAAAAAGGCTGGGCTGTTTTTTTTCTACTCAATTAATTAAAAGATTTTTTATATTTTATCGTAAAATAGTGATGTCTTATAGACAAAAAAAGCCCGATTGTCTCCAATCGGGCTTTTTTAAGGTAAGTTTATTTACGCAAATGCTAATTTATCTTGCGAAATGTGTTCTTTTAAGATTTTTAATGCTCCAAATATTAAATTGTAAACTGATTGAGGATTAATATTCATAGCATTTGAGATTTGGTCGGTATCCATATCTTGGAAAAATTTCAATGAAACGGCCTCTCTTTGTCTTTTTGTCAAATATCTAAATGACTCACTAAGATTATCTGATAATAATCTTTCCTCCTCAAAAGCAACCAAACGATGCTCGTGCGAACCAATAAAATCTGGATTTTCAAGATAATACGCTTCGTGATGTTGCGTATGACGTTGCTGAGTTTCAAGATGTCTGACCAATTTACGTTTTATTGAAGCCATTAAGTAGAAACGTACAGAAGTAGTTTCACCTAAATTTTGATGATTTTTCCATAGCTCTACAAATAAATCATGTAAGCAATCTTTAATCAATTCACGGTCTGGAGTGATGCTCGTGCTGTAATTATAAAGAAGGTTTACATAGTTTTGATAAATCTGTGTAAATGCTGCATGATTTCCTCCTCTAAAGTCATTCCACATTTTAACATCATCACTATTTTTTGGGCTAATCAACATAATCTTGATATGGTTATAAAGTAATATTTAAACTCCAATAATTGATATTTGTCATAAAGATATACCAAAAAAATATCACTATTCAAGGGTTTTATTGAATATTTTTCCGTAAACGTTTACGGAAACGTTTACAGTTTAAAAAAAGAAAATTATGGGTAAGTTTAAAATGTTAAAAAAAATAATTTGAGAACTAAGTAAAATTTTGAAGGGTGGAGCTTTTAAGAAATTTTGCTAAAAATTGATAACTTAAACAGTCAACAATTTTTGCTCTAAGTAGTTCTTCTTAATTAGACATAGGCTTTCATCGAAATCAGGATAATCCGATTGGATTTTACTTTTTTACCTTTTACTTTTAGAAAATTATTCATCACTACCAAAAATCAAATACCATGAAAAAACTGTTTATTGCTTTACTCAATTTTTTATTATTGAGTACCATTATTCATGCTCAAACCCAAACCTTCCCACGAAATGGCGTACAAGACGAAAGGCTTGACCTATACGCCTTCACCAATGCAACCATTATTACAGATGCCAATACCACTCTTGAAGGAGCGACGCTCATTATTAGAGGTTCAATAATTGAATCTGTTGGAAAGGGCATTGCTATCCCGATGGGTGCAACGGTGGTTGACTTAAAGGGAAAAAGAATTTATCCTGCTTTTGTTGAAGCTTATTCAAATTATGGCGTTCCTGAATTAAAGCGTGAAGGTGGTGGATTCAGAGGAGAGCCTCAAATGGAATCTAAAAAGAAAGGAGCATACAACTGGAATCAGTCCGTTTTACCTGAAACTGATGCTGCCAGTTTATTTACCATTAATACGCCTGCCGCAGACGAACTTCGTAAAATTGGTTTTGGTGCAACTATCAGTCACGTTCAAGATGGTATCGTGCGTGGTACTTCTGCTTTAGTGGCTCTTGTGGATGGTCGTGACCAAGAGGCTTTAATAAAAAGCAAAGTGTCGGCTCATTACTCTTTATCAAAAGGAACTTCAACGCAAGACTATCCTAATTCTTTGATGGGGTCGGTTGCTTTGTTACGTCAAACTTACTACGATGCTGACTGGTTTAAGAAAGCAAAAGGAAAAACAGAGTTTAATATTTCTTTAGATGCTTTTAACAACAATCAAGGAATTCCACAAGTTTTTGAAACGACTGATAAATTAGGTGTTTTGCGTGCCAATAAAATCGGAAAAGAATTTGGTATCCAATATATCATTAAAGGTATGGGCGACGAATACCAACGTCTTGATGAAGTGAAGACATCGGGTGTTGCATTGATTTTACCGTTAAATTTCCCAACAACGCCCGACGTTGAAGACCCACATGATGCAAGTGTTGTATCGTTGGCTGAAATGAAACATTGGGAAATGGCTCCTGCCAATGCAGGAATTTTATCAAAAGCAGGAATCAATTTTGCCTTGACGAGTTCAAACTTAAAATCAAGAGCAGATTTCTTTGCTAATCTTCGTAAAGCAATTGAAAATGGGTTAGACGAAAAAACGGCTTTAGCAGCTTTGACCTCAACGCCTGCAACGATGATGAAAGTTGAGAATTTGGTTGGCTCTTTGAAAACAGGAATGTTAGCGAACTTCTTAATTACTTCGGATAACTTATTCAAAGACGGAAACGTCATTTACGAAAACTGGGTAAAAGGAAAGCGTTATGTTCTGTCAAATATGAACGTAAATGATATTCGTGGTAACTACGATTTGACAGTTGGTAATAATTCAAAATTGAAATTGAATATTACTGGAAAAGCTGATAAACCTGAGTATCAAATTGTGGTGACTGATTCAGTAAAAGTTACGCCTAAAGTAACACGTGTTAACGATTTCTTGACAATTCTTTTTAGACTTGATGCCAAGAAAGAAAAAGCTGATTCAAGAATTAGTGCTTATTACGATGGTAAAAATATTAAAGGTGAAGGTGTTGATGCAGATGGAAAACCTGTTTCTTTATTGGCAACTTTTAAAGAGGTTATAAAAGAAACACCTGCAAAACTTGATTCTGCTAAAAAAGCGAAAATTGAAATCGGAAAAATTCTGTATCCTTTTAATGGCTACGGTAGCGAAGAGAAACCAAAAGCTGAAACCATTTTAGTGAAAAATGCGACGGTTTGGACAAATGAGTCGGCAGGAATTGTTCAGAATACTGACGTTTTAATTTCAAACGGAAAAATTGCTCAAGTAGGTAAAAACTTGCCAAGTACAGGGGCAAAAGTTATTGACGGAACAGGAAAGCATTTAACAAACGGAATTTTTGACGAACATTCACATATTGCTCTTTTTGCGGTTAATGAAGGAACTCAATCAGTTTCTGCGGAGGTAAGAATGGAAGACGTTGTAAATTCTGAAGATGTAAATATCTATCGTCAGTTAGCAGGTGGTGTTACTTCTTCTCAACTATTACATGGTTCTGCCAATAGTATCGGTGGACAATCGGCAGTGATTAAATTGAAATGGGGTGAAGCTCCAGACGCTTTGAAAATTCCAAATATGGAAGGCTTTATTAAGTTTGCTTTAGGTGAAAACGTAAAACAAGCCAATTGGGGCGACCGTGCCAGAGTCCGTTTTCCACAAACTCGTATGGGCGTTGAACAAGTAATGATGGATGCTTTCTTGAGAGCAAAAGAATATGAGAAGGCTATGAAAAATACGGCTGGTCTTCCTGTAAAACGTGATTTAGAATTAGATGCGTTGGTTGAAATTTTGAACAAAAAACGTTTTATCACTTGTCACTCTTATGTTCAGTCTGAAATTAATATGTTATTGAAAGTAGCTGATTCAGTTGGTTTCAAAGTAAATACATTTACGCACATTTTGGAAGGTTATAAAGTAGCTGATAAAATGAAAGCACACGGAGCAAATGGTTCAACTTTCTCTGATTGGTGGGCATATAAAATGGAGGTAAAAGAAGCGATTCCATTCAATGCAGCATTAATGACAAAAGTTGGGGTTAATACTTCAATCAATTCTGATGATGCAGAAATGGCTCGCCGTTTAAATCAAGAAGCTGCAAAAACGGTTATGTACGGAGGAATGACTGAAGAAGAGGCTTGGAAAATGGTAACCTTGAATCCTGCCAAAATGATGCACTTAGATAGTCGTTTGGGAAGTATTAAAGTTGGCAAAGATGCAGACGTGGTACTTTGGAATAATAATCCATTGTCAGTTTACGCTAAACCTGAAAAAGTTGTCATTGACGGAGCTGTATATTTTGATATTGAAAAAGACAAAGTTTTACGTGCTAACATTGCCGCAGAACGTAGTCGTATTATTCAAAAAATGTTAGCGGCTAAAGCAGGTGGTTCGCCAACGGCAAAACCAGAAGCGAAGAAACCAAGACAAATGCACTGTAATTCAGAAGGTGATATTTTTGCAGAAGAAACACATACTGAACATAATGACTAAATAAGGTACTTTGCCACAAAGGCACAAATAAAAAATGGAATTGCCACCAAGACACAAAGGCACAAGTAAAATATAGTATTGCCACCAAGACACAAAGGCACAAATAAAAAATGGAATTGCCACCAAGACACAAAGGCACAAGTAAAATATAGTATTGCCACCAAGACACGAAGGCACAAATATTTTAATGAATTTTCGTATCACCTTATCTTAGATTTTACGATAAAACAAAATTCTCTTAACGTCTTAGTGCCTTAGTGGCTAAAACAAAATTTTCTTAGCGTTTTAGTGGCTAAAAACAAAATTCCCTTAGCGTCTTTGTGCCTTAGTGGCCAATAAAAAACAAGAAAAATGAAAAACTTACAATACATATATATAGTAGTATTCGTGTTTATCTCGAATACCATTTTTGCCCAAAACCAGGCAGCAGGTAATCCACAGGCAAAAGCCATTGCTTTGGTAGGAGCAACGATTCATACTGCCAATGGTCAGGTAATTGCCAATGGCGTTATTGTTTTTAACAAAGGAATCATCACGGCAGTTGGAGCAGCAGGTACTGCTTATGATAAAGTAACCACCGAAACCATTGACGTAGCAGGAAAAAGTATTTATCCAGGGTTAATTTCACCCGTAAACAGTTTGGGTTTAGTAGAAATTGAAGCCGTGCGTTCGACCAATGATTTAAGCGAAATTGGCGGAATAAATCCTCACGTTAGGTCTTTGATTGCTTATAATACAGATTCAGAATTAATACCGACCGTAAGAAGTAACGGTATTTTAATTACACAACCAACACCACAAGGTGAAATTATCGGCGGAATGTCATCAGTTATGCAAATGGATGGTTGGAACTGGGAAGATGCCGTTTTGAAAAAAGATGATGGCATTCACTTAAATTGGATTGGCTATTTTAAGCGTGAGTTTGACTTTGCCGCAGGTACTGCCAGCACCAAAAGAAACGACAAACGGGATGATATGGTGCGTGAATTAGACAAAACCTTCAATGATGCCATTGCTTATGCACAAGTAAAAAATCCAGCAACAATTAATGTAAAATTAGAAGCAATGAAAGGACTTTTTGACGGCTCAAAAAACCTTTATATCAGTGCAGATTACGGAAAAGAAATCATTGAAGCCGTACAATTTGCGAAGTCGAAAGGCGTGAAGAAAATTGTAATTATTGGAGCAGAAGAAGCACTTTTAGCCGCTGATTTCTTGAAAGAAAACAACGTTTCGGTTATTGTAAGTTCAACGCACCGTTTACCAAATAATGTTGATGACGATACTGATATTGCCTACAAATTGCCACAATTGTTGTCTCAAAAAGGAATTTTGGTAGGTTTGGCTTACATTGGTTTAAACTGGAGAACTCGTAATTTGCCTTTCTTAGCGGGTACAGTGGCAGGTCATGGAATGGATAAAGAAGAAGCCTTGAAGTTGATTACCGCTAATAATGCCAAAATTTTAGGCATTGATAAAATGGTAGGAACACTTGAAGTTGGCAAACACGCAACGTTAATTGTTTCGGCAGGAGACGCTTTAGATATGCGTACTGCTAAAATTGAGCAAGCATTTATTCAAGGTCGTAAGGTAGATTTAGACGATAAGCAAAAACGACTTTATCGTAAATATTCTGAGAAATACGGTACGAAGTAAAAATTATGAATTTCATTAGTTTGCCTCTCTCTGATATGACCTTTTATATCAGAGAAAGGCATTTTTATTTTGAGATAATTCTTGTGGTATGATATTTGAACCGCATATCTATACGAATAAAAATATCCCTTTTTTATGAGACTTTGATTCAAGCAGTATAAAACAATAGGATAAAAAGAAGAATATCGGTCGTTTTTGAATAACCAGTGTTTGTTCGGCACGTAATTTGTGTAATAACTTATCAAGTAAAAGTTCTTTTAGAATATAATCTTTTCCGCTAAAAAGATTTTGCATTTATTGCAATTAGATTGAGATTGTTGACTGTCCAAGCAATTGGATTTTTTATAGCATCCTCATGAAATCATAACGGTAGAGATTTAATTGATGCCGTAGTGATTTTATGAGGATTTTTCATTTCACGACCCATCGTTACTTAACCATTAATTTATATCCAACAGCCCAAGTATTTATACATTTATAAGTTCGGTTTTAATATTATTAATCTCCGAAAGTACAATTTCTAAGTAGGATTTATCATGTTTTGAAATTTTCAAAGCCCTTCAAGGCTTAGTTATATCCTATTGTCTTTTTTTGACGATTCTATCATATTTTAAAAATTTAATTACAATGAGTAAAACAACTACCGCCATAGTTGATTCTCGTGGGAAAATTGCCTTACGTTTATTTTCTTACAATGAATTAGATACCAACACACAAGCACAGGACACGGTACTCCGTAGTCTTGAGTTTGTGTGTTTTTTTTATTTACAGTCTTGGTATTATTTGCTTAAATCTTTACAAAAAACTCAATTATTTGATTCTGAGAAGTGCTTTAAAAGCCTATTGAGAAGCCTAAAATATAGATTTAAAAGTTGTATTAGAGTATCGTATCAGTTACACCTTACTGATTTTAGTACAGGTTAGAAGTGTTTTCTTTCTGTTAATTCTGAGAAGCAATTGTTGGTATAAGTAGCTGACAATGAGCTGTTTTAAAATAGTAATTGTATTAAAATTTAATAATTGAGCTATGAGAAAGACTCTTTTACTCATTTTTGCCACCGTTCTGACCATCATTCAAGCATTTCCGAATAGTTCGGATAATGGTCTTACTCCTGTGCCTAAGCAAGGATGGCAAAACGAACAAATTCAAGGAGTTGTACAAGCACAAATCAATTTGTGTTCTGTACAATCATCAAACGCCAGTGAGCATACAGGCGGAAACACCACAGAACAAAATACAGCCCTGCTTGCTATGGGAGTATTGCTCTTGGTAGTTTTAGGACGATTAAAGTATCGTTCCTTTTCAATGACTTTGCGTAGAGCATCGTTACTAACCATGATGATGGCTGCTGGGCTTGGTAGTATTACGGCACAGGTTCCAAGTCATACTGCAAGTTTGTCTTGTATTCCCACAACACATAATGCGAATGCTTTGACCAAAGCTACAACCAACTACTCTAATCTCACTGCACAACCTTATGCAGGAACGCAAGGAGTTGGTGCGGTGATAACTGAGTCATGGAAAGTAAAAGCAGATGCTAATGGACAGTTGGGCTTTTTTCATGGATTACAAATTACGGCTGGTTTTTTTAGTGGGCAGACTTGTCTGGATAATACCTCAAACTCTCGACAATTTGCATTATACTCTTATGCGGGTAATGCCTGTACAGGTACAGCCATTGCACCAACAGTAAACAATGGTGGCATAAGTCACGGCGGAAGTGAGAGCAATTCACTAAACCCTGAATGGATAGGACTTACCCCAAATGCTGATTATGTTGTGATTGTAAAAACTACCGTAGGCTCAAGTTGTAATGACCTTGCGAACACCTATGGCGGTTATTACGGAAACATTGTTCCACAATCTCCATGTAATTGTGCAAACGGAACTTCTTGTGATAAAAATGTTTACACAAGTATTACAGCCGCTCATTCTGCATGGGATGGTGGAACTTACACTCAACAAGATTTAGAAGCATTTGACCTTGATGTAAGTGGTTCTCCGAAAGCCTATGAGTTTTGTACAAACTATACAACAGGTGCAAACGAAACACGTGTGGCGGTAAGACATTTAGCCGTATCAGTTAGTCCGTGTATTGCTGCAGCAACGATTACTTATACTTCTTGTTCGCTTGCTGGCAATACTCCTGCATTTTTAGGTGCCAACCTTGATGGTGGAACTCGAAATTTTCAATATTATAGTGTTCAGCCAAATACAACTTATCGTTTTTGTCGAAACTTGGCTTTTCAAGGAGGTGCTAATTGTAGCACTCCTGCCGTTGGCGAAACTGATATTGAAGTAGAAACGCAAGGTTGGTTAGTTGCCAATGCAACGCCTCCACCTGCTTCATTCACATTTAATTGTACTAATTCTTCAGCAACTGGCACATTTGCCGCAAATAGTACAGGTGGACAAACAGGAAATGTAACAATAAATATGACTGGAGCAACCTCTGGCTCAGCTTCGTTTACAGTTTCTGGGGGAGGTTTTACTGGTACGTATGCTACCAACCTAACGGCTGGACAGACTTCAGTAACTTTTCCAATTACTTATGATGGAAGTGGTACGTATGGATTACACACTTTAAGTGTAACTTCTTCACAAGGGTCTGGTAGTTGTTCTGTAAATGTTGGGGTTGGTATTGACAAAACGCCAGGTTGTGTAACAGGAAACTTAAAGGCTTGGTTTAGAGCTGATGAAGGAATCTCAGGAGCTGACGGAAGTGCTGTTACTACTTGGACAAATTTAGCAAACCCTTCATTTAATGTAAGTCAGTCTTCGGCAGTTCAGAAGCCAACACTGTATAATACAACTAATGATAATTTAGTAAACTTCAACCCAACGTTAAGTTTTGATAACTTAGATGAGTTGTACAATCTTTCTCGATTGTTGCCGAATACTTCTGCATTCTCAATGATTGGGCTCGGTGTTGACCGTAGAACAAATACTGTTGATTTGGATGGTATTATGGGAATGGGCGTTGATGGAAACTATCCTGCAATAGACTTTCAAACAGATGGTGTATCGCCAAATGGTTGGAATCCTTGGTCAAGTATTGACGGAGAGTGGAATGGTGGAACGGCTACATTGTATTCATTAGGAACTGGTATTACCAATCAAAGTGGAAACCTTGTAGCATTGACATCTAATAATATTGTAGGAGGTTCAGATAATATTATTAGTTATGTAAATGGATTTAAACAAAATACAACATTATCTGCTAACCAAAATGCTCAATTTGGTAATGGGCTTTTTGTAGGTTCAAGTGGTGATGCTGAATATACAGGTTTAATCCCAGAAGTTATGGTATTTGACCGCCAGTTAACTGATGCTGAAATGCAAAGAGTTAATTCGTATATGGCGATTAAATACGGAACAACCATTTCTCAAGATTATATTGCAGGTGATGGATTAATCAAGTTTTGGGATAAAACCGCTAATACCACCTACCATAATAACGTATTTGGTATTGGACGGGATGACTGTCAGGATTTGTTGCAAAAACAGTCTGTTTCAGGAATTGCTGGTCTTCAACCTATTATTTCAACTACTGGTTTTGCAGCAACTAATCTTGACAATACAGCAGGTTTTACTGCCAATCAATCTTTTGAAATGTCTGGTTCTGATAATGGAACTGCAGCTTTCGGAACACCATTTGTGTTTGGTGCGATGAATAATCGTATTACACGTGTTTGGAAAATTCAAGAGACAGGAACAGTTGGTTCTGTTAAAGTTGCCCTTCAAAAATCAGATGTACCAGGTAACGCTACTCAGATAAATCTTTTACGTAGTACAGATGCTACTTTTGATGGTTCAGATGGTATGATTGCCATGAATATCGAAACAATAGGAGGTATTGAATATTATACCGCAACTATTGATTTCAATAATAATGATTATTATTCTTTTGGAGCTTATTTAGTAACACCTGGTTGCGTAGCTGCCAATCTTACTACTTGGTATAAAGCTGATGCAGGCGTAACAGGAACAACAGCAGTAACAAGATGGGCTGACCAAGTTAATGGTTATGACGTAATTCAAGCAACTGCGGGTCAAGAACCATCGTTACAAACGGCTGACAAATCGAGTAATTATAATCCTTATTTGAAATTCGATGGTGTAAATGACCACTTAGAATACAAATTAGCACGTTTCATGTCAACAACTTCATCTGCCAGTGTTTTTGGGGCGGGTAGTAATGAGATAGATAACGGTGGATACGAAAACTTTGCCGATTTTGGAATTGACAACCCTCACATGGGAATTTTGAATGATGGTTTAATGATGTGGATGAATGGTAGTGTTTTACCAGGCCCACAAGTTGACCATGCCACAAAAATCACTGCCAATCTGAACCAAGTTTATGGTTGGAACTGGACTGGTGGATCAAATGGAGGAGGTCAATTAAGACTTAATAGTAATGCACAAGATTTTGCAAATATGGATTTCACCCTTGTGGGTAACGGAGGAACAAGCGATGGTATGTTTACTATTGGTGGTTGGGAAGCCGTAGAAATCTGGAAAGGTAAAATTTATGAGGTAGTTGTTTATGACAGAAACCTTAGTGCAACTGAAAAACAAAAAGTAGATAGCTACTTAGCAATCAAGTACGGTTCAACATTATCAGCCAATTATTTAAGCGGTGATGGAACAACAGTGTATGCTGCCAATGGTGGAACTGCTACTGATTATGATAATAATGTATTCGGTATCGCTCGTGATGATTGTCAGGGATTAAATCAAAAGCAATCAAATTCGACTATTGATGGATTCGTAACTGTGAGTAATGGTGCTTTAGCTGCTACAAATGCTGCTAATACCAATAACTTTACGGCTGATAAAAGCTTCGAGATGATAGGCGACAATGGTCTGACAAAAGATTATGCCGTTGCTTATACACCAACGACTTTTACACCAGCAGGCGTTTTTTATAGAATGAATCGTGTGTGGACTATAAACGAAACAGGTACTATTGGAGATGTACGTATAACGGTACCGTCAGGAGTTGATAGACTATTAGTGAGTAGTTCTGCAACTTTTGGAGCAGGTACTCAAGAGATAGCTCTTTTATCAGATGGAAATGGTAACCTTTATGCTGATGTAAACTTTACAAGTGGTCAGTTTTTTACCTTCGGAAATGATATTACAGCTCCAGGTTGTGTAGCAACAGGCTTACAATTGTGGTTGAAAGCCAACCAAGGTACTAATACAACGACGAATGGACAAGATGTGATTTCGTGGCAAGATGCTTCAGGTAATGGTAATAATCATACTAAATTATCTACAAGCTCACTTGCAACGTCACCAGAATTTAAAGAAAATAGTGGTTTCAACTTCAACCCATCAGTTTCTTATGATGGTGGATATAACACACTTGGTGTACCAAAGTTTGCATCTGGGACTGATACATTGGTTGTATTTGCGATGTCTAAAGTGAATAATACATCAAACTGGGGAGCATTGTATAGTTTTGCAAGAGACCTTACACACCCACAATGGTATTTAGGTCGCCCATCGGTTTATTTAACAGGTGGTTATGATCCATATTTGACAAACCCATCTGCTAACCTTAATATTTTGTATGGTATTAATACCTTCAATCTTAAAAGAGCAGCAGGATTAACAAGTCAGGATATTTGGTGGAATGGTAATAAAACTACTTATAACGGTAATGGAAATTACTTCTATAACGCTACTAATTTCTGGTTGGGTAATGATGTTACAAACGACGGTTTAGCAAGTAGCGAAATGTTTAATGGAGACATCATGGAGATGATTGTTTACAAAAACTCTTCGATGACTGATGCCAAAATCCAAAAAGTTCAGAGTTACCTTGGTATTAAATATGGTGTGACGCTCAATCACAATTACTTATCAGGTGCAGGAGCAACCGTATTTTTAGCTAACGGAGGCACTGCCACAGATTTTGACGCAAATGTATTTGGTATTGGTCGTGATGACTGTCAAGATTTAAACCAAAAACAATCTCGTTCTGTATCAAGTACAATTCTTACGATTGGTATTGATAATCAGATTGTTGCTACAAATGCTGCCAATACAGGAACGTTTGATACTGACAAAACATTTTTGATGTTTGGTGATAATAATTTAACTGGTACTGCTGCCTTCCCAACTGGTGCAGGTGCTTGTCCTCCTCCTCCGAGCAACGACAAACGTCTCAACCGTGTTTGGAAAGCTACTGAAACAGGAACTGTTGAATCTTCAAAAGTTCAGTTTGATGCAGCAGGTTTTGGCTTTAATGCAGGAATGCCTGTATATATGTTGGTTTCAACTACTTCATCAATGGCTACTTATAGTTCAGTACCGATGACTAACGTAGGAGGAACAATCTTTGAAGTAAATTATGATTTCCCTGCTAATGCAAATACATATATTACTTTTTCTGGAAATACTACACCATTGACAAACCTTTGTACTGGTGGTAGTAAAACATTGAATTGGTTGTCATTTGCTCCATTTGATTGGTGGCAATGGGGTACTTCAACTAAGAATTATAACTTAGGCGGAGGACAGTCAGCGAAAGTTACTGTGAGTGACCCTAACAACGTTATGTTGTATCAACCAACGCATGACTGGTATCCAGTAAGTCTTGGTAATTATTTATTCATTCCAAGATATGATAACCAACCAACTTCAAAAATTACAACAAAAATTGAGTTGGTAAATACTACGGATTTGACAACAAAACAACCTGCTCAATCAGTTGATTTCAAATTGAAAGATATTGATGGTTGGGTTTGGGGTAAAGATGTTGTGAGTGTTTATGGTAAATTGGCAGGAGCTACTATTTATCCAAAAATTTCATTGAACAAATGGACAGGTATTACACTTTCTGGGTCGAACCCGATTGTAGCAACAGGTTCAATTATTCCTTGGGACTGGACGGTTCTTGGCGATGCGTATGTAAACTTTGATTCTCCAATAGATGAAATTTACATCGAATACTCTAAAAATAACACCATTTTCCCATCGTGGAAAAAATACAATGATTTAGCAATCGGTCATATTAACGTTACTTGTGGTACACCAATACCAGAAGTTATCACACCAGATAACGTTTATTTATCGAAAGAAGTATCTCCAAAAACAGTACGTCAAGGAGAACCATTTACGTACAAATTCACTTTGCAAAACTTAAACTGTGATGCTAAAACGGTGAATTTGACAGATGCACTTCCTGCGGGAATCACTTGGAAAGACAGTACATTGGTAACATCATTGACCATTGGAACGACAAATGCTTATGGTAATTCTGCTAATTTGAATCTTTCAAATATCACAGTACCAGCAGGTATTTCATATATCTATGCTGAAGCAATAGCAAGCAGTACAGGTACATTGAATAATCAGGCATCGTTTACGGTAAATGGTAATACATATCAGTCGGACGAACCATATACAGCAGGGGCGGCAAACCCAACTCCTGTAACAGTATTGGTAGCAACTAAAGCGATTTTATCTGTTGAGAAAACGGTAGATAAAACAACCGTTCAAGAAAGTGGTGTAATGAAATATACGTTCACTTTGAACAACAGTGAAGCAACAGACATGACGGTATTCTTTGAAGATAATCTTGACAAAGATGCTACTTATGTTTCGGGTTCATTAAGTTCACTTTCGGCAAGTGCTACAAGTCCACAGATTAGTACGTATGCAGGAGCAAATAGTATTACAATCAGAGACTTAACGATTCCTGCTAATAGCTCATTATCATTTACAGTTGATGTAGATGCTAATGCAACCGCTACTGGTGATACTATCAGAAACTCAGCAAGAATAACGGTTGATGCTTCAGAATTAGGAACATATTTGCAAACTACCTACAATTCAAATACGGTACAGACTCGTGTAAACGGAGATTCAGACGGTGATGGAATTGCAGATAATGCAGACTTAGACGATGACAATGATGGTATTTTGGATAGTGTGGAAAGTAGTGCTGATACTGACAATGACGGCATTGCCAACTCATTAGACCTTGATTCAGACGGTGATGGTATTCCAGACAATATTGAAGCCCAAACAACGGCAGGATATATTGCTCCAGGAACAGCAGTTGATGCACAAGGACGTTTAACCGCTTATGGTGTAGGTATTACGCCTGTCAACACAGATGGTACAGACAATCCTGATTATACAGATACTAATTCTGACAATGCACAAGGTAATGATACTGCTGAAGCTGGAATTACATTAGCAGGTATAGATGCAGATGGTGACGGTTTAGATAATGCAGTTGATTCTAATGATGCAGCTTTTGGGCCTGTCAATGCAGGTATTACAAGTCCTGCTTCTAACTATCCGAATAATAATGCTTCGGCAGAAGTAGATTATCGTGATGCTGCTGCTTCGTTTGTGTTCAATTGTTCGTCGGCAACCACTACTGGTACATTTGTAGCAAGTGGAGTAGCAGGACAAAATGGTACAATAACGATTGGATTAATAAATGCCACAGCAGGAACGGCAACATTTAATGTTACTGGAACAGGATTTACAGGAACGTTGTCAACAACCCTTACGGCTGGACAGACTTCGGTAGTCGTTCCAATTACTTATGATGGAACTGGCGTAGCAGGTAACAGAACGTTGAATATTACTTCATCTGAAGGTTCAAGCTCATGTACGCCACAAGTTACAGTTACTACGTTGATGGCAACCTTTACATTCAACTGTGTGGGGGCTACTTCTACTGGTACATTTGTTAATAGTAGTACAGGTGGACAAACAGGAAGTGTAACCATTAATTTGAT
The DNA here is from genome assembly GCF_034931005.1 of Arcicella sp. LKC2W. Lineage (NCBI taxonomy): Bacteria > Pseudomonadati > Bacteroidota > Cytophagia > Cytophagales > Flectobacillaceae > Arcicella > Arcicella sp. LKC2W. The sequence goes on along the minus strand of NZ_JAYGIN010000001.1, from coordinate 317,887 downwards.
AGGTACAACAGCAGGTTCAGCAACATTCAATGTAAGTGCGGCTGGCTTTACAGGAACGTTAACAACAACACTTACAGTAGGACAAACATCTGTAACCATTCCAATCACTTATGATGGAACAGGGGCAGCGGGTTCACGAATATTAACCGTGACTTCTACTCAAGGAACAGGCGTATGTACTCCGAGTGTAACAGTTACTGCATCTGATATCGATAATGATGGTTTGACAGATGCAGAAGAAGCCACATTAGGAACAAATCCTAATAATGCTGATACAGATGGTGACGGTATCAATGACTTAAAAGAAGTTGGTGTTGACCACATCTATACAGCAGGTCTTGATACAAATCCTTTAGATGCTGATACCGATGATGATGGATTAAGTGATGGTACAGAAACAGGTGTTGATGGTGTTTATACTATTGGTACTGATACAAACCCACTTAATGTTGATACTGATGGTGATGGAATTCAAGATGGTACTGAGAAAGGTATTACTACACCAGTAGCTGACCCTGATGGTGCAGGTCCACTTCTTGGAACAAATACATTAACTTTTGTTCCTGATGCAGATACTTTATCGACAACAGACCCATTGGATAATGATACTGATAATGACGGTTTGACAGATGGTATTGAAGACCCGAATAAAAACGGTAGACAAGATAACAGTACAGTCGGTGGTACAGGAACTTCTCCAACGGCAGGTTATGAAACTGACCCTTCTGACCCAGACTCAGATTCAGACGGATTGAGCGACGGTAATGAAGTATTGGTTAGACTTACAAATCCGATGGATACTGATACAGACGATGGTGGTACTAATGATAAACAAGAAACCATTGATGGTACAAACCCAATAGCTGGATTTGGAGCAGACGACTTAGACAGTGATTCGGATGGTGATGGTATTGGTGGTAGAACTGAACTTTTACTTGGTACAGATCCGCAAAATGCTGATACTGATAATGATGGAATTAGCGACGGAGCTGAAGTAGGAGCAGATGGCATTTATAATGTAGGAACTGATACAAATCCATTAGATAAAGATACTGATGATGACGGCTTAAGCGATGGTGATGAGAAAAACGGAACAGGTTTATTAGCTGCCTTTGGAGCAACAAATCCATTAAATGGCGATACAGACGGTGACGGTATCAAAGATGGTACTGAAGCAGGCGTAACCGCTAAAATAAATGGAGGTATTTCTGCACCAGGTAGTAAAGTTTATGCAGGTACATTAATTACAAGTCCAAACTTTGTGATTGATACAGACCCACTTAAAAAGACCGACCCAACCAAAACAGATAGTGATAACGATGGTATTACTGATGGTTTGGAAGATGCCAACAAAAACGGTAAACAAGATTTACCTGTTATTGGTGGAACTGGTACAAATGGAAGTGGTGAAACAGATGCAGCAAATGCCGACTCTGATGCTGATGGCTTGAAAGATGGTGATGAGAAAAATGGAACAGGAACGAATGCTGGAAAAATCACTAATCCAATGGATACAGATACAGATGATGGTGGTACAGCAGACGGTCAAGAAATCACAGATGGCACAAACCCAGCAGCAGGAAACGGAAGCGATGATTATGCAGGTGACCCAGATAATGACGGTTTAACAACTGCACAAGAAATTGCTCTTGGTACAAATCCTCAAGTTGATGATACCGACGGTGACGGAATAAAAGATGGTGCTGAAGTAGGTGCTGATGGACTTTATGACGCTGGTGTTGATACCAATCCAAAAGATGCTGATACAGATGATGATGGATTGAGTGATGGTACTGAGAAAAACGGTACAGGACCTTTAGCATTATTGGGTACAACCAATCCACTGAATAAAGATACAGATGGTGATGGTATTCAAGATGGTACTGAATTAGGAATCACGACACCAATTGCAGGTGGTACTTCTGGTGCAGTAACTTTCACAGGAACAGACCCATTAGTATTTGTACCTGATGCTGATGCAACAACCAAAACAAATCCTAAAGTTACAGATTCTGATTTAGATGGAATTGCAGATGGTGTAGAAGATGCCAATAAAAACGGTAAACAGGATAACCCAGTAATTGGTACGACTGCTACTGTTGGAAGTGGAGAAACAGATGCAACTAATCCAGATTCAGACGGTGATACTTTATTAGACGGTGCTGAATTATCAGGAAATGGTGTTGGAAAAATCACAAATCCAATGGATAAAGATTCTGACAACGGAGGTACTAATGATAATAAAGAATTATTAGACGGTACTAATCCTTCAGTTGGAAATGGAGCTGATGACTTTGACGCTGATAATGATGGAGATGGCTTGACAAACGTAGAAGAAGCAACACTTGGTACAAATCCAAATGTAGCAGATACAGACGGTGACGGTATCAATGACTTAGCTGAAGTTGGCCCAGACAAAATTTACAACATCGGAACAGATACCAATCCATTAGATGCAGATACTGACGATGATGGATTAAGTGACGGAACAGAGAAAAATGGAACAGGACCTTTAGCCGCTTTTGGAGCAACTAATCCAGTTGTAGCAGATACAGATGGTGACGGTATTAAAGATGGTATCGAAGCAGGTTTAACTGCTGGCGTAGCTGACCCAGACGGTGCAGGCCCATTATTAGGCACAATCGGTTTTGTAGCTGATGCAGACCCGTTAACTAAAACAAATCCAACGGTAGCAGATACTGACGGTGACGGTTTAGCCGATGGAATAGAAGATGCTAACAAAAATGGTATGCAGGATGCTCCAATTATTGGAAACTCTTTAACTGTTGGAAGTGGTGAAACAAGCCCAACCAATTCAGACTCAGACGGTGATACATTGACTGATGGAGCTGAAGTAAATGGAAACGGTGTTTCAATGCCTTCAAACCCAATGGATACAGACTCTGATAATGGTGGAATTTTAGATAATGCAGAAATTACTTTCGGAGGAAATCCAATGATTGCTGCTGATGATAAAGATTCTGATGCTGACGGAGTACCTGATATTGCAGATACAGATGATGATAATGACGGTATTTTAGATACAGTGGAAGGTACAATTGATACAGACGGAGACGGTGTGCCAAACAATAGAGATTTGGATTCTGATAACGATGGAATCAATGATGTACGTGAAGCAAATGGAACTGATGCCAATAATGACGGTATTATGGACGGAATACCTTCGCCAACAGGTGCTGTGGGTGCAGGTTTAACACCTCCAGATACTGACGGTGATGGCGTAAAAGACTTCTTAGATTTAGATTCTGATAATGATGCACTAAGTGACTTAGCAGAAAGTGGTTATCCAACCGTTGACGCTAACAATAATGGTGTAGCTGATGGACCAGATACAGATTTAGACGGTATCGTTGACAGTGCAGATGCTAAAGTTGGTTATGGTGACTTGAATGACCCAGCTCCTCAAAATACAGATGGAGTTGATAATCCTGATTACCGTGATGTAGATAGCAATAACGATGGAAGATTTGATATTGTTGATGCAGGAAAAGGTAGTTTAGATGGAAATGCAGACGGAAAAGTAGATGCTCCACTTGACCCAGATGGCGACGGTATCGCTAACAACGGTGGCTTGGATACTTTACCACTTGTTTTCGGAGGCTTACCTGCCCCAGATTCTGATGGTGATGGTATCGCCAACTATTTGGATAATGATGACGATAACGACGGTATCTTGGATACAGTTGAAGGAACAACAGATACAGATGGTGACGGTGTGCCTAACAACTTAGACTTAGATTCTGACAACGACGGAATCAATGATATTCGTGAAGCAAATGGCGTTGACTCAGATAACAATGGTTTAGCAGACGGAACGCCAAACTCAACAGGTGAAATCATTGTAGGTGGTCTTACTCCTCCTGATACTGATGGTGATGGTGTGAAAGATATGCTTGACTTAGATACTGATAACGATGGTATTGGAGACTTAGTAGAAGGTGGAAGCAATGGCACTGACTTAGACAATGATGGTGTAGTTGATGGGCCTGATTCTGACGGAGACGGTATCATGAACAGTGTTGATGGAAAAATAGGAACGGGCGATTTAAGTGACCCTGCTCCGAAAAATACAGACGGCACAGACCAACCAGACTACCGTGATTTAGACAGTAACAACGACGGTAAATTTGACATCGTAACAATTGGTAAAGGTGGATTAGATGTAAACCTTGATGGTAGAATTGACACTCCAACAGACCCAGACGGTGACGGTATTGCTAACAACGGTGGTTGTGATACAAAACCAACAACTTTTGGTGGTATTGTAGCACTTGACAGTGACGGAGACGGTATTCCAAATGCAGTTGATACAGATGATGACAATGACGGTATCCTTGATACTGTTGAAGGATTTGCTGATATAGATGGCGATGGTTCACCAAATAATATCGACTTAGATTCTGATAATGACGGAATTAATGATGTTCGTGAAGCTGATGGTATTGATAACAATAACGATGGTCTTGCAGATGGAATACCAAATGCACAAGGTTCACCAGTAGTAGGTGGTCTTACTCCTCCAGACACAGACGGAGACGGAGTGAAAGATTACTTAGACTTGGATTCAGACAATGACGCATTAAGTGATTTACTTGAAAGTGGAGTTACAACCGCTATCGATGCAAACAATGATGGTGTAATTGATGGGCCAGATGATGATGGAGATGGTATTATGAATACAGTTGATATGAAGGCATCTTTTGGAGACCAAAATGACCCGCTTCCAAGAAATACTGATTTAACTGACCAACCAGATTATCGTGATTTAGATAGTAACAATGATTCTCAAGGAGATATTTTGAAAACTAACTTTGCCGCTTTAGATGTAAATGGTGATGGTAGAATAGACACTCCAACAGACCCAGACGGTGACGGTATCGCAAATAATGGTGGTTTAGATTTCAAACCAACAGCATTCGGAGGTTTAGCTTCACCTGATACAGATGGAGACTTGATTCCTGATAATGTGGATATTGATGACGATAACGACGGTATTTTGGATACAGTAGAAGGTACAATTGATACAGACGGAGACGGTATTCCAAACAATAGAGATTTGGATTCTGACAATGACGGAATCAATGATGTACGTGAAGTCAATGGAACAGATACAAATAATGACGGTATCGCCGATGGAACACCAAATGCACAAGGTTCGCCAGTAATTGGTGGTCTTACTCCTCCTGATACAGACGGAGACGGTGTGAAAGATTATTTAGATTTAGATTCTGACAATGATGCACAAAGTGATTTAGTTGAAGGTGGTAGTAATGCTACTGATGCTGATAAAGACGGAGTGGCAGAAGGTCCAGATGCAGACGGAGATGGTATTGTTGATTCGGCTGATGCGAAAGTAGGATTTGGAGACTTGAATGACCCAGCTCCGAAAAACACAGATGGAACAGACCAACCAGACTATCGTGATGTAGATAGTAATAATGATGGAACAAAAGACATCATTGACGCAGGTAAAGGTGCATTAGACGTAAACGGTGATGGTAAAATTGATAGCCCACTTGACCCAGACGGTGATGGTATTGCTAACAATGGAGGTTTAGATGATAAACCAAGTGTATTTGGTGGTTTAGGAATTACTTCAAGCTCTGTGAAAATTACCGCTAAGGTATTCTTACAAGGTGCAGGTACATTAGTAAACTCTCCATTCACAGCCAACGTTGACGGTATGATGCGTACAGATTTGACAGCAATATTACCAACTACTGAACCTTACACAGGTTTAGGATTCACAGGAGTAACTGTAAAAGCAGGCTCACCAGTGTTTACAGGTACGGGTAATGATGCAATTGTTGACTGGGTTTTGGTTGAATTACGTTCAGCCGCATTATCAACAACAATTGTGGCTCGTCAAGCAGGTTTAGTACAAAAAGATGGAGACATCGTTGATATTGATGGAGTATCGCCGCTTACGATAAATGTAGCGAATGGTAATTATTTTGTGTCGGTTCGTCATAGAAATCACTTAGGAGTAATGGCATTGAATGCAATGCCATTGAATTTAATTCCTTCAGTAGTCGATTTCACATCTAATACGCTTGCCGTATATGGTACGAATGCACAGGCAATTATCGGAGGTAAAAATTATCTATGGGCTGGAAATGCGAATGTTAATAGTAATGTGATTGCTCAAGGAAGTAATAGTGATAGAAGTGCTGTGACAAATGCAGTTACTAATAACGGAGGAAATACAGGAGGTGTGAATACATTTATCTTAAATGGATATCTTCCTACTGACGTGAATATGGACGGTAAAACAATTGCGAAAGGAACCAATGCTGATAATACAATCATCTTGAATATCATCTTAGGTTATCTTAGTAATACAGCTGGTACAAACGTATTTATTATCACACAACAACTTCCTTAATGTATATGCTGGGTGTATAGCTTCTGTTATGCACCCAGTTATTTCAATAATTAAAATCATATTAAAATTGATATTCAAATGGAAAAATTAAGATACATACTCAATTTCAATAAGTTATTGATTTTGTTCTTTATGTTTTTAGGAGGAAAAACATTTGGTCAAGTTACTTTATCGCTCCGATATCTCGCTGTTGATAATAAATACCACGTGTATTTGACACCAACTTCGGCTTTAGCTGCGGTTACCAATCCTAAATTAACAGATGGTAGTTCTCAAATTACCCTGATGGCTTCTACAGGAAACTTGACCATTGGTACAGTTACTTCGGTCAGTCCTTCAGGAAGTTGGGATTTATCAACCACCACCCGAAATAATGGTGATGTTGTGAGTGGAGCTCCGCTGGCAAAGGACTTTTTTGTTATTACCCCAGCAGGTGACTTTACCGCTATTAACTACACCTCTGGAACTGAGGTAGAATTATTTAATTTTGATGTTACTGGTACTTGTACAGGAAGCTTGGATATTCTTCCAGCAGGAAGCCAAACCGCAGCTGGAGGTACATTGAATATTGGTTCGTATTTTAGTGTAAAAGGTTATACAGGCGGAATTGGTACAAACCATTTTGCAAGCACTTATAATATGAGTGCCGCTTGTCCTGTGGCTGTTACTACTTCTCCAGATTTAGTAACTTCTATTGGTCAACCCTCAACACCACTTACCGTCGGACAAGCAAGTAACATACCTGTAACGATTACAAACGTTGGAACTGCTCCTGCGACTGGACCAATTCTTACAACCATTAATATTCCTGTTGGAACGACTGCTCCAGCAAGTTTTTTGAGTAACGGTAGTTCTTGTACAACTTCTGGACAAATTGTCACTTGTTCGACTCCAGGACCAATTAGTGATGTTTCACCAACGAATACTGCTCTAATTAATGTTCCCGTAACACCTTTACCAGCATCAGCAGGCACAAGTCCTCAATTTACGGCTACAACAACAGGGCCTAATGAACCTGTTGCAAATACAGGAAACAACCCTGCAACGCCAATGACACCTTTAACGCCAATTGCAGGTGTACCAGATTTAACAACAACGATTGGTCAGCCATCAACACCTTTGACGGTGGGTATGCCGAGTAATATTCCTGTAACAATTACAAATATTGGTTCAGCTCCAGCAACAGGGCCTATAACAACAACTTTTACTTTGCCAACAGGAACAACTGCTCCTGCAAGCTTTTTGAGTAATGGTAGTTCTTGTACAACTTCTGGACAAACGGTAACTTGTTCAACCCCAGGGCCAATTAGTAATGTTTTGCCAAATAATACAGCTTTAATTAATATTCCTGTAACTCCTTTGGCAAGCACAGTTGGTACAAATCCTCAGTTTAATGCCACAACGAGTGCTCCAAATGAACCTTCTAACAATGCCACAAATAATCCAGCAACACCAATGACTCCAATTGCAGTGGTTGTAGCAGGAAATACAGTAGTAAGTGTAAAGGCTTTATTACAAGGAGGTTACCAAAGTGCAGGCTTAATGAGAGACCAATTACGTACAAAAAGCTTGATTCCTGCCACAGAACCATATACTGCATTGGGTTATATCCATTCAGGCGGAGGTGGTAGCGAAACTGTATCAAGTTCAGTTTTAGCGGTTTCAGACCCAAATAATGCGATTGTTGACTGGGTTGTAGTTGAATTGAGAGATGCAACAACACCAAGCACCGTAATTGCGAGTAAATCAGCTTTAATTCAGAAAGATGGAGACGTTGTAAGTGCCACAGATGGCGTTTCGGCGGTAACATTTACAGGGATTTCAGTAAGCAATTATTACGTATCGGTAAAACATCGTAATCACTTGGGTGTAATGACTAAAACGGCATTGAATTTTGCCACAGCAGTTGGTCTAATTGACTTTTCATTACCATCAACTTTGACAAATGGTACAAATCCTCAAAAAGTATTGAGTGATGGAAGATTAGCACTTTGGGCAGGAAATACAACAGGAGATAACCAAGTTATTTATTCAGGAACATCAAGTGATGTTTCACCAATTTATAACTATATCTATAACGACCTGAGCAATACTGCCAAAACAACCACTTTTGTAAAAACGGCATATACTCGCAATGATGTAAACTTAACTGGAACAGTTGTGTATCAAGGACCTTCAAACGAAGTAGATATGATTATGGTAAATATTCTTACTCACCCAGCCAACTTGGTTAGTAAAAGTCCATCTTTCATAATCTTAGAACAAATTCCTTAGAAATTAGGGGAGTTCGTATAGCAACTTCCCGAAAGCTTTAACCTTTCGGGAAGTTCAAAAAATGCTTTTACAATTTCCCTAAACAACGCCTAAAATACCATGAACCTTTGGTTTTATCTAAAATGTTCCAAGATATGAAAAGTCCTTTTTACATAATCAAGTCTTGGTGTCTTGCACTTTTGCTGAGCTTTCTGGCATTAGCACAAGCAGGTTTTGCCCAAAATGTAAAACTGTTTGTCAGAAGTAAAGCTGCAAGCCCAAACGTCTATGAAGTGGGTATGATTGCCTCTGGTTCATATTCAAATGTATATTTTAATACAGGACAAGTTACGCTTAAAGCTCCCAAATCTGGTATGGCATTTTGTAGTGTCAATACCAAAATAGGAGAATGGGGCGGGGCTACCTCTGTTGTAAATAATACAAACCCTAATACTACTGCAACGCCGTATTTCACCACAGTTAGAAATGCCACCGCCAGTAGTGTTGCACTGCCCGATGATTATTTTATCATCGGCAAAACCAGTTCCCCATTAGCTGTCAATATCAGTGCTAATACTGAGTATATTTTATTTGAATTGTCGGTTTGCCCAGGCACTTGCTCGGGTACACTAAGTTTATACGAAAATGGTGTAGATACTTGGAATGGTAGTGATTTGAGCTACAATCCAGGTCAATCAATCAGCCTTGACGGTATTGACCAATATCAAGCCAACGACAATACAAGAGGCACGGCAGCGTGTTCGGTTTTATTAGCTGATACTGATGGAGACGGTTTAACTGATACCCAAGAATTAGCTTTGGGTACAAATCCAAATGACTTAGATTCAGACGATGACGGAATCAGTGATGGGGATGAAGTAAACGGCACTGGGCCATTAACGGCAAGTACCAAAACCAATCCTTTATTAGCTGATACCGATGGTGATGGCATCAAAGACGGTACAGAAGTAGGCGTAGTAACTCCTATTGCTGACCCTGACGGTGCTGGGCCTTTATTAGGTACAAATGTAGGAGCAGGCAATTTTATTATTGATGCCGACCCAACAACCAAAACAGACCCAACCAAAGCTGATACCGATGGTGATGGTTTGCCTGACGGAATAGAAGATACCAACAAAAATGGTAGAATTGATGCTGGTGATACCAATCCTTTAGCTATTGATACTGATGGCGACGGATTGTTGGATGGAGCAGAAGATGCCAACCATAATGGTATTGTTGATGCTGGCGAAACTGACCCAAGAGTATTTGATGCCGTTTCGCCAACGTGCGAAGTGAGTTATTTTATTAGAACAAAAACGGGTTCGACAAATGTATTTGAAGTAGGTATGATTTCACCTAATTCATATAACAATGTTTATTTCAATACAGGTCAAGTTACTTTTAAAGCACCGAAAGGTTCAGGAGGTAAACAACTGAGTATCTGTAATGTTGATACAAAAATTGGTGATTGGGGAGGTGCAACAACTACAACTAATAACACCAATCCGAGTGTAACATCAACGGCATATTTTACTACCGTGAGAAATGCAACAGGTATTTCTGGTGCTTTGCCAGACGATTATTTTATCGTTGGTAAAACCGCTACTCCTGTACTGCAAAACGTTACGCCTAATACAGAATACATTTTATTCGAAATGACTGGCTGCCCGAATAGCTGTACTGGAGATTTACAATTATATGAAAATCAAGGGAAAGTTAATGCAGATGCTTGGACTGGAACAGACTTAAATTATAATCCAGGAGAAGAAGTTAGTTTTGATGGTGTTGATAGATATTGTAGTAACGTTCAAAGAGGTGCAGCCACTTGTACAGACCCTGTTTTATTAACAGATACAGACGGTGATGGTGTACCAGATTCTCAAGAATTATTAGATGGAACAAGCATTACAAACTCATGTAGTTTTGTTTTGGCTAATCAAAATACTGCTCCATCTACGGCTTGGAATATTGCTGACTGCGACGGTGACGGTGTAACCAACGGTAAAGAAAAAATTGATGGAACAGACCCATTAAATATGTGTAGCTTCATTCCTTCAAGCCAAACTTTAACGCCTTCGGTTGCTTGGAATTCTGCTGACTGTGACAATGACGGTAATCCAAATAGCACTGACCCTAACAAAGGAACAGCTACGGCAACGAATGATGCGTTGAATGCTCCATTAGGAATTCCTTCAACAGTAAATGTTTTGACAAATGATGATTTCTTGGCAGGTGCAAACCTAAGTATTACCAAAACAGGTGGTACAGCGGCAGGTACAGTAGCATTTAATCCGCTTACGGGTATGATGACTTACACGCCAACAGCAGCAGAAGCAGGTTCAACTGTGACAGTTGTTTATCAAGTTTGTAAGAATACTCCTTTACCACAAGTTTGTGCTTCGGCTACGGTAAATATTCAGGTAGGGCCAGCTCCAACTTGTGAGATTAGTTTGTTTGTAAGAACAAAAGCAGGAACGACAAATACCTTTGAAGTAGGTATGATTTCTCCAAATACGTATAACAATGTATATTTCAATACAGGACAAGTAACCATCAAAGCTCCGAAAGGTGTTGGTGGAAAACAATTCAGTATTTGTAATGTCAATACAAAAATTGGAGATTGGGGTGGAGCTACTTCGGTAGTAAATAATACAAATCCAAATACTGCTTCTACTGCTTTATTTACCAGTATTCGTACTGCTACGGCAAGTGCAACGGCTTTACCAGATGATTATTTTGTGATTGGTAAATCGTCTGCTCCTGTGTTGCAAAATATTACTTCGAATACTGAATATGTTTTATTTGAAATGACTGGTTGCCCGAACACTTGTACAGGAGACTTGAAATTGTATGAAAATCAAGGTTCAACAACTCCTGATACTTGGACGGGTGCAGATTTGAGTTATAACCCAGGTCAAGCAATCAGTTTTGATGGAGTTGAAAGATATTGTAGTAATGTAATGCGTGGTGCTGCAACGTGTTTAGATGTTGAAAATCCTTTGGCTATCAATGACATAAACATTACGCCAAAAAATACAGCTACGACTGGAAATATCTTAACGAATGATGATAAAGGTAGTTTGCCATTAGCAATTACAATATTAACACCTGCGGCAAATGGTACATTTACTTTAGGAACTGCGGGAGCTTATACTTACACGCCAAATAGCAATTTTGTAGGTAAAGATTCAGTACGTTACCAAATTTGTAATAACCAAACTCCTGCCGTTTGTGACCAAGCTTGGGTATATATTACTGTAACTGATGCACCAAGTGCAACGCCTACTAATCCACCAATTGCGATGGCAGACGTAAATCAGACTTTGGTAAATACGCCTGTAAGTGGTACAGTGGCTAACAATGATAGTGACCCCGATGCTGGACAAATATTGAGCTATACAAAACTCACGAATCCGAGCAATGGTACTGTAACATTTAATACTATCACTGGTGCTTATACGTACACGCCAAACAATGGTTTTGTAGGAACTGATATTTTCACTTATAAAGCTTGTGATAATGGTTCGCCAGTACAATGTGCATCTACCAATGTGACAATCAAAGTTACGCCAGACAATAGTGCAGGCGGAAACATCAAACCTGTCGCCAATGATGACGCTTATACTACGAGCAAAGGAGTAGGAGTAAATGGTGATATTTCATTAAATGACCATGATGCAAATACTGGACAAACGTTAAGTTATGCCACTATTTCATTACCGTCTAATGGTATCGTTTCTGTAAACTCTGATGGTACATTCAGTTATGCTCCAAATGCAACGTTTGTAGGTACAGATGTTTTCTTATACAAAGTTTGTGATAATGGTTCGCCTGCGATGTGTGATACTGCAACGGTTTATATCAATGTTACTGACCCTTTAAATACGGTTTGTGTAACATTTACGCTAAAAGCAATTTTGGAAGGGCCTTTAAATTCAGTATCTGGATTGATGAGTACATTCCTCAACACAAGAGGCTTGTTACCAGGACAAACGCCAATCGGTATTAATGGTGTGGCTACACCGAATGGACAGCCATATTCAACGGCACCTTGGAATTATTCGGGTACAGAAGCTATGCCAATAGGTGGGTATCCGAGCAATGTAGTTGACTGGGTTTTGGTATCATTAAGAACTGATTCATTGACAAGTACACCAGTGTTCAGAGCAGCAGGCTTATTGCGTGAAGATGGTACAATTACTTTTGTAAGTCCATGTTTTAGTATTCCAAATGGGTCTTACTACATTTTAGTAGAACATCGTAACCACATGGGAGCAATGAGCGATAAGAAAGTGACTGTAACTTCTGGAACATTGACGTATGACTTTACCGTTAAGGATTCTTACGCTCATACAAATCCACCATCTTATGGTCAGAAATTGGTTGGTACAAAATATGTTCTTTATGCAGGCGACCCTAAAAAGGCTCTGACAAATGACAATTTTGATATTAATGCGGCTGATTCAAACTTATGGAAAGGACAGTCTGGTATTTTTGACCGCTACATGTACGGTGATTATAACTTTGATGCTGACGTAAATAATGCCGATAATACCTTATGGAAAGTCAATAATGGACGATTCTCGGGTGTGGTGCATTAAAATAAGTTAAGATTTGTGAGTTAGTGATTTGTAGGTTTCTATCAAATCACTAATTCTCAAATCAATTTTTTCCTCTCTAAATATTCATTAAAAAATTTAACATCTTTTCTTTTTGTGGATTTATGCAAGCGTTTTTAATAAATGCTATTTTATGAATTTGGGTAAAATCACTAATTCATAAATCATAATTCACAACTAAAACTGCATATCCAACACTTTTTCCTGCCAGATTAAAGTGGATATTTTATACAATTAGTAACAACCTAAACAATTCGTTCACATGAAAAAACTGCTATCAATGCTGTTCCCAGCTATGCTTCTCTTTTGGGGAGTCATTAGTTCCGCCCGGGCTCAGAGTGGTGCGCATCCCGTAGCAGCGGGGAAATTCGATGTGAGATTTACAGTCAAAAATGTTGATTGTTCTGTCTCACCCCAAATGCTCACCATTGCAGTACAAGTTCGGGCTACATCAATCGCCGACACCTTCCTGATGGGAGATGCCAACTATCGTTTTAGATTTAAGACTACTCAGTTAAGGCTTTTGGGTACTTCACCCACTTTTGCCACAAGTTTGGTAAGTCAAGAAAATTTTTCGGCAAAGGCTCCGTCAAGCGATTTTAATTATGGTTTTCAGAACCTAAACGGCTCTGGAGAAGGTCCTACGGAAGGGATAGTTTCGTTAAATACATTTTACTCTGGTTCAAATCAAGGAGCAAAATTAGTAGGAACATCATGGATGACAGTTGCCTGTATCAAATTTAACGTGGTGACAGGTAATAATTGCTTTGATTTAGTATGGGATGACGACAAGACATTCCCAGTAACAGGTATGAATGAGGTTTATGACATTTCAACTAACCCTGCTTTTGACTTTAAACAAGCCAATGTAGCGGCAGGTGGATATTTTGGAAATGTTAGTTCATGTATGACTACGTATTGTTCGCCCATTTTGGCAGTAAATGACATTAATATTACGCAGATTAATACAGCAGTTGGTGGTCAAGTTTTGACAAATGATATTGGTTCGGGATTAGTAGTAACAACAATTCCAGTGAGCAGTCCAATGAATGGTACGCTTGCTTTGAATGCTAATGGAACTTATACTTATACTCCGAATGCAAGTTTTACAGGTACAGATACATTCAAATATAAAGTATGCGATAACGTTACTCCTCAGAAATGTGATACTGCTTTGGTATCAATTACAGTTTTACCCAATCCTCCAATTGGTGGGGTAAATGCTCCACCAGTAGCAATGCCTGATGTAAATCAGACAACTGTGGGTATGCCTGTTTCTGGAAATCTTTTATCTAATGACTCTGACCCAAATGCGGGACAGACACTTACGGCAAGCACTACGCCTGTAAGTAGCCCTACCAATGGTACTGTAACTATTTTACCAAATGGAAGTTATACTTATACGCCAAGTTCAGGTTTTAGTGGACAAGATACTTTTACTTATAAAGTATGTGATAATGGTACGTCTCAGGCTTGTACTAATGCCACAGTTACGATTGATGTAACAGTAGATAATAATCCGACTACGGCAAATGATAAGCCGATTGCAGGCGATGATGTAGGAGTTACTCCTAAAAATACAGCTTTGACAAGTACGTTGTCTGGTAATGATTCAGACCCGAATGCTGGGCAAACATTAACTTATACAACCACACCAATTGCGGCTCCAACAAACGGAACAGTAACAATTACGCCAACGGGTGGTTATACTTATACGCCAAATACAGGATATTCAGGCCCTGATAAGTTTACGTATAAAGTATGTGATAATGGTACGCCTTCATTGTGCGATACGGCAACGGTATATTTAACGGTGTCTTCAGCTCCGAATAATTTACCAGTGATTACGCCTCCTGCCGTTACACCAACAACGCCAGAAGATGCAACAGCACCGATTACGATTTGTGTAACGTATTCAGATGCAGATGCAACTGATACTCACACACCAACTGTTTGTGGTACAAATAGCGGAACAACAACCATTGCAAGTACAAACCCTGTTACGAAGCAAGTATGTTTGAGCTACACACCAAATGCTAATTTTAGCGGAACAGACTCTATCTGTGTGAAAGTTTGTGATAATAGTGGAGGATGTACTACGTTGAAAATTCCAGTTACAGTAACACCTGTAAATGACCCTCCAGTATTAGTTCCAATGCAAATAACAATGCCTGAAGATTCAGCCGCAAAAACTATTTGTTTACCAATTACAGACCCAGATTTACCTGTTGAAACGCATATCGCAGGATTATGTGCTACGCCAAAATCTGGCTCAACGGCTACTGTTTTAGTAGATAACCTTACGCATGAAATTTGTGTAACTTATTCTCCAGCACTTAATTATGTTGGTCAAGATACTATTTGCGTAAGAGTTTGTGATGCCGCAGGTTTATGTACAAACGTATTGATTCCTGTAGTAGTGACACCAGTTGCAGATAGCCCAGTGGTTGCTCCAACTCCTCAAACAGTTGCAGAAGACGCTCCAACAACGGCGATGTGTTTACCAATATCAGACCCTGATAAAAATGATACACATACAGTAACCGTTTGTGGTGCTCCGATGAATGGAACAGCTACGCCAACAGTAAATAACACAACACATCAAGTATGCTTGAATTATAAGCCGAATGCTAATTACGTAGGAAAAGATTCAGTTTGTTTAACAATTTGTGATTCGTTCGGAAAGTGTTCAAATGTGATGGTGCCAATTACAGTTACACCAACACCTGACGCTCCAACTGTAATTGTTCCTCCGTTTACGATGCCAGAAGATTCTGCTTCAAAAACGGTATGTATGCCAATTACAGACCCAGATGCAGGAGATACACATACAATTACGCCATGTGCAACTCCTAAAAATGGAACAGTAACGACAACCATTAATAATACAACGCACACACTTTGTGTTACTTACACGCCTTTTACCAATTTCTTTGGTCAGGATACAGTTTGTGTAAAAGTTTGTGATGCTTCTGGTTTATGTACGGACGTGAAAATCCCTGTCACGGTAACATCTGTAAATGATAAACCATTGGCAATTAATGATGTTAATTTGACCAATAAAGCAACGCCAGTATCTGGTAATGTGTTGACAAATGACAAAGACCCTGATGCAGGACAAACTTTGACTGTTTCGACAACTCCAGTAACTGCTCCAGCTCATGGTACAGTGGCATTAGGTGTAAATGGTGCATATACTTATACGCCAAGTTTATTGTTTGTTGGTACAGATTCGTTTAAGTATAGAGTTTGTGATAACGGTACTCCTTCGCTTTGTGATACAGCAACGGTTGTTATTGAAGTAACTGACCCAATCGCAATTCCTGGTGTAAATAGAAACCCAGTGGCATTGAACGATAACGTTACTACGCTAACTGGAACACCAATTATTATTGCGGTAAAGGCAAACGATACAGACCCAGACGGTAATCCATTAGGAATGCCAACGCTTGTACCTACTTCTGCACCTACAAAAGGTACAGCAACGGTTAATCCAGATGGAACGGTAACTTATACACCAAACCCAACGGCAACAGGTACTGATACTTTCAAATATGTTGTTTGTGATAATGGTACGCCATCAAAATGTGATTCTGCCACTGTAACAATAGAGCTTACGCCTAAAAATACAGGTACAGGAACAGTAAACGAAGCTCCAATTGCAGTTGATGATAGTAAGCAAACATCTAAAAATGTACCAATTTCGGGTACAGTAGCTACCAATGATTCAGACCCTAATGCTGGTCAGACATTGACATTTACGCAATTAACAACTACTACTAATGGTACAATTACAGGTTTTAATCCAACAACTGGTGCTTATACTTATACACCAAATACCAATTTTGTTGGAACAGACCAATTTACCTATAAAGTATGTGATAATGGTTTGCCAAGTTTGTGTAGTAATGCTACTGTTTATTTGACAGTAACAAATACTAATTCGACAACACCAGTTATTGTTCCTCCAACAACAACGCCTACAATGCCTGAAGATGGAACGCCAATAACGATTTGTATGAATATTGTTGACCCAGATGCTGGTGATACTCATGCAGTGACACCTTGCGGTGCATTGAATGGAACAGTGACTTATAGCATTAATAATGCTTTAACTCCGCACCAAGTTTGTGCTACTTATACGCCAAATCCAAACTTTACAGGTACTGATTCTGTGTGTGTAAAAGTTTGTGATAATTATGGAAATTGTACTACCATCAAAGTTCCTGTAATAGTAACAGCAGTACCAGACCCTCCAGTGGTTACACCGCCAGCTCCAACTTCAGTACCTGAAGATGGAACAGTAACGGTATGTTTACCAATCACTGACCCTGATGCTAACGACACTCATACGGTTACTTTATGTGCAGCTCCTAAACATGGTTCAAGCAGTATCACGGTAAATAATAGCACAATACCTCATAAAATTTGTGTGACTTATACGCCACTTCCAAATTATACAGGACAAGATACTGTTTGTGTGAAAGTTTGTGATGCCGCTGGAAATTGTACAACAGTAAATGTTCCATTTGTGGTAACACCTGTAAATGATGCTCCAATTGCTACAAATGACTTGAACTCAACAACAGTTGGAGTTCCTGTTTCTGGTAGTGTATTGACAAATGATACTGACCCAGATGGTAATCCATTGACGGTAACTGGACCACTTGCTGGTAGTACACCAACAAAAGGAACAGTGGTAGTAATGCCAAATGGTACTTATACTTACACACCAAATGCAGGTGCTACTGGAACGGATACTTTCAGTTATCAAGTATGTGACAATGGAACGCCTTCATTGTGTGACACGGCAAAAGTAACCATCACAATTACTCAGCAATTAATGCCAGGTACAAACTTACCTCCAGTTGTCAATCCAGATGTGACGACAACACCAAAGGATAAGCCAGTTACTGTGAATGTATTGCCAAATGATGGTGACCCTGAAGGAACTCCATTACAGAAACCAACAATCACGACTCCTCCAACACAAGGAACTGTGGTTGTAAATCCTGATGGCTCGCTTACTTATACGCCAAATCCAGGTTCAACAGGTGAGGATGTTCTTGAATATGAAGTTTGTGATTCGGGTACTCCATCGGCTTGTAGTATGGCAAGTGTGGTTATATCTGTAACAGAACCAAATAATATTGTTAAAAATGAGCCACCAGTTGCTACAGATGACGCTAAAACGTTGAATAAAAATTCAACCGTTACTTCTTCTGTTTCTGCCAATGATGTTGACCCAGGTCAGACATTGACATATAGCAATACTTCAAATCCAACAAATGGTACAGTAACGTTCCTTCCAAATGGAACTTATACTTATATTCCAAATTCTGGATTTGTCGGTAATGATTCATTTACATACCAAGTTTGTGATTCTGGTACGCCAAGTTTATGTTCTAATGCAACGGCATATTTTACAGTGATAGACCCTCTTTTACCATTGCCTGTTAATACTTTACCAGTTGCTTTGGATGATAATTCGGCTACGCTAAAAGGTACTGCGGTAAGTATTCCTGTAAAAGTAAATGATACTTATTTGGCTGGTTTATTGGGTAATCCAACAGCGGTTACTAATCCTACAAATGGTACAGTGGTTACGAATGCGAATGGTACAATGACTTACACGCCAAATTCAACTTTTGTGGGTATAGATTCATACAAATATAAAGTTTGTGATGCTTCAAATACAGCAAAATGTGATACGGCTGTGGTGACAATCCTTGTGAAAGACCCTAATGCGTCTGTACCAGTAACAGTAAACAACCCTCCAGTTGCCATTGACGATTATAAATTGACAACTAAGAATACGCCTGTTTCATCAACAGTGGCTGCTAATGATAGTGACCCAGATGCTGGACAAGTGTTGACGTTTACTAAACTGACAAATCCAACAAATGGTAGTGTTACTTTCCAAACAAATGGTATGTACACTTATACGCCCAATGCCACATTTATCGGGACTGATATGTTTACGTATAAAGTTTGTGATAATGGAAGCCCAAGTTTATGTACTAATGCTACTGCATATATTACCGTGCTTGACCAACCATGTATTACGTTTGACTTTAAAGTATTGCTTGAAGGGCCATATAGTTCTTCTACTGGATTGATGAATACTGTTTTAAATCAACGTGGATTATTACCTGGACAAACTCCTGTTGGAAGCTTTGCAGTGCCAACAGTTGGCGGACAACCATTTAATCTTGCACCATTCAATTATGCTGGCGTAGAAGTAATGACTGCTTATGCAAGTACAGTTGTGGACTGGGTATTGGTATCGCTTCGTTCAGACTCAACTTTATTGGGTCAGGTATTTAAGGCAGCAGGTTTATTACATAATGACGGACACATTTCTTTCACAAATCCATGTTTTGTTGTACCAAATGGGTCATATTATGTAGTAGTAGAACATCGTAACCACATGGGTGTGATGTCGGCAACGAAAGTTCCTGTGACTTCTGGTAAAATAACTTATGACTTTACAGCAACACAAAGTTATCAATTGACAAACCCTCCATCATTCGGACAAAAAGCAGTTGGTAGCAAATTCGTAATGTTTGCAGGTGAAGGTATGAAAGCTACAATTAATGATAACTACGATGTCAACTTCAAAGATTCATTATTATGGAAATCTTTATCAGGAAGTTTTGATGTGTATTTATTGAGTGACTTCAACCTTGATGCAGATTCAAACTTTATGGATAACAGTTTGTGGAAAGCTAATAGCGGACGTTTCTCTGGTGTGTTACACTAAAAAAGAGAATAGTTGAAAGAGAATAATTAATAGTTTGTTGCAGAAGTCAGTATTTTACTGCAACGACTATTAACTATTCTCTATTAACTATTCATCAATCAAAAAATTGGCTTGGTATTTGCTTTCTTTATACCGACCATGAACTTTGTTCTCGAACCGCCAGAAGGCACAAAAATTAATGGACATGAACAAAAAAATTCTTTATATATTGGGGCTTTCCTTAATAGGTTCTCAGACCTTGAAAGCTCAAAGTGGTGTCTTCGATGTTAGAATCGCCACGAATAAATTAGACTGTGCCGCCAAAAAACTTTTGGTGGATGTACAGGTAAAAGCCCATGACGAAAAATCAAAATTCAAAATGGGTGATGCCAATTATCGCTTCACATACAATCCTTCAATTCTGAGTAATCCAACCCTCGAAAAACAAGGTTTTTTCTCTTCAAGAGGTGAGTCTTCAGACCCAAATTATGGTACTCATAATTTGAACGGAAGTGTTGCTCGAATGAAAGAAGGTATTGTTTCTTTGAATACTTTTTATGGTGGTTCGGGTGAAAATGCTACGGATGTCGGTACAGAATATATGACTGTATCAACGATAAGTTTCGACCTCGTTGATTTGAAATCAGCATTAGAAATTAACTGGAATGAAGGTGTTGGTAAGAGTTTTCCAGCAACGGGAATGAATGAAGTGAAATTTTCAAAAAATGCAGGTGGAGAGGTTGATTATCAATTGTATAACACAAATCCAACAGGAGCTTTTGAAAGTTTGAAACTTAATTTGGCTGAGACTTGCTCGGCAGATTCAAAACCCAATTCTAATAATGAAAGTTTCTTTATCCCAGAAGGATTTTCTCCAGACGGTGATGGTGTAAATGACATTTTTGAAATCAAAAATCCACAAGGAATAAATATGGGAGTTTCGATTTATGACCGTTTCGGAAAATTGGTTTATAAATCAGACGATTATAAAAATGATTGGGATGGAAAACCAAATCAAGAAGGATTTGATAACAGCCGTCCAATTGGTAGAGGTACTTATTATTACGCAGTAAAACGTGCTGATGGTGCAACTTTTACTCGATTTATGACTGTTAATTATTAAGAAATGAATAGTAAAATACTTTCCGAATGGGTTTCAAAACCTTTCGGAAAGTATTAAATCTGCCTTCGTAAACAATATTATTGAAGCTCAAAGCATATTGCTGATAGCCTAAAATTAGAAAAGCATATAGCTTAATTACAATTAAATACATACAAACATGAGAAAAGTTTTAGCCGCCACTTTAACTTGTCTGATAGTGTTGCTTTGGGCAATACCATCTTTTGCACAAACAACACCAGTGGGTAAATTTGATGTAAGACTCAAACTGAAAAGCAATGATTGCGTTGCTAAAAAGGTAGTCTTGCAAGTTCAAGTTAAAGCTCACGATGCCAACTCTACTTTTAAGTTAGGAGATGCCAATTTTAGATTTGATTATGACCCAACCGTTGTAATTAATCCTAAAAATATTAGTCAAGAAAATTTTTCAAATGCTGCTCCCGCAAGTGATGCCAACTATACAGCCCAAACGCTAACTGGTTCAAAAGTAAGTACCGATGGCACTCAAGGAATTGTGTCGTTGAATGTACTTTATTCGGGTAGCAACGCAGGAGCAAAACAAGTAGGTGTCGATTATATTACGGTTGCCTGTATTGAGTTTGATGTTATTAAGACTAATGGATGCGTTAATTTTGAATGGCATACCGACGATGTAGCAACGGATTTCCCGATTACGGGTATGAATGAAATCATTCAAACTTCAGCAGACCCTTACGACTATACCAATCCGTCAGTGCCAGCAGGGGGTGTTTTTGAAAACAATAATGTATGTTTCAATACGCTTTGTGTTCAAGCAGTTAATAAAGATTTGGCAACAACTGCCATGAATACGCCTGTTAGTGGTAATGTCCTTTCTAATGACACTCCAACGGGGACATTGACCGTTAAAATCTCTCCATTTCCAACGCCACTTCATGGAAGTTTGCAATTATCAACCAATGGAGCATATACTTATACGCCAACCACTGGTTATGTTGGAAAAGACTCAGTTCAATATGAAGCTTGTAATGCTGCAAATGTATGTGGAACAGCATGGTTAGTATTTACCGTGACTGGACCAAGTTTGGCAGTCAATAGAGATACTTATACAACACCAATCAACACACCAATTACGAGCAATGTTCTTACAAATGATACTCCTCCAGGTGGATTAACTGTTAAGATTTCACCATTCCCGACACCTTTACATGGTAGTTTGCAATTATCAACCAATGGAACATTTACTTACACGCCTTCAACAGGTTATGTAGGAAAAGACTCTATTCAATATGAAGCTTGTGATGCCAATAATAATTGTGCCAAAGCATGGGCAGTATTTACAATTACAGGCCCAGCTCCAGCGGTGAATCCTGACACGTATTCAACGAACGTAGGAATGCCAGTTTCGGGTAATGTATTGACAAATGACACACCAACAGGGGGATTAACTGTGAAAATTTTACCATTCCCAACACCTTTACATGGAAGTTTGCAATTATCAACCAACGGAGCATTTACCTATACGCCAACGGCTGGATATATCGGAAAAGATTCAATTCAATATGAAGCTTGTAACGGAAATAATGTTTGTGCAAAAGCATGGGTTGTATTTACGGTAAATGGAGCAACTCCTCCATCAGCTCAAGTTGATTTATCACTTATCAAAACAGTTAGTATCAAAAAAGCAGCGGTCGGAGATTTAATTACTTACACAATCTCTATCACCAATCAAAGTACAGCGACTGCCACAGGTGTAAGCGTAAAAGATTATATGCCTGCGGGAGTTTTATACAAAAGCTATGCTACCTCAACAGGTACTTATAGCAATGCTACGGGTATCTGGACGATTGGAAATATCTCTGGACAACAAACTATCAATTTAGTAATTACCGTACAAGCTCAAGGTGAAGGAACTTTCTTTAACCGTGCCGAAGTATGGACTTGTAATGAAACGGACGTAGATTCAAAACCTGCCAATACCTTACTGACTGGACAACCATCGAATCCAATTTTAGAAGATGATAACGCTTCTGCTTGTTTCTATGTGCCAATCGGATTGTGTACTGGTAGCGGAGATACTTATGAAATTTCAGTACCAACAGGTTATACTGGAATTCAATGGTATAAAAATGGAACACCAATGAACGGTGAAACTGGAACAACTTTGACAGTAACCACAGTGGGTAGTTATACATTCACAACCTTAGAAGGAACTTGTCCTGCGGGTGGTTGTTGCCCAGCAGAATTTGTACCAGTTGACTGTTGCAAACCTGCTTTGTGCGTACCTTATGCAGTAATGAAGACAAAAAGTGCAAAGAAATAATCTTTCAATTTGAAGATTCGTAGAAATAATGATTCGGAACTATCTACAATTTGTCGCAGAATAAAATTAGCCCACAGATTGTACTGATTCAACGGATTTACACGGATAAATTTAAAGAAAAATCAGTGTAAATCTGTTCTATCCGTGGTCTAATTTTGTCTTCCGACAAATAGTAGATAATTCCGTAATGATTTGACAAATTATGAATAATGAATCATAGTTTGTCAAATCTTTTTTTGTAAGTATTCCTTAAAAATTAGTTTATCTGGTAATGTAGTGATTAATAGTGAGTTATTGCACTAATACCCATTTTCTCCATTCTCCAATTTTACATTCTTTTCAAGCCGCCAACATGAAGAAGTTATATTTATCTATCGTCGCATTTCTCAGTATTTATACAGTACAGGCTCAACAAGAAGCCATGTATTCTCAGTATTTGTTCAATCCATTGGCAATTAATCCCGCCATGTCCTCTTCTACCAACGAAGCAACTACCAAAATAATTTACCGTAAAAAATTTATGGGTGGAGATTTTGAAGGCGACCCTCAAACTCAAACAGTAGTAGTAGATTTACCATTGAGTAACGAAAAAATGAACTTGGGTTTTCAATTGTATAATGACATTGCAGGAATTATAAAATCGACGGGTGGATATGGAATGTATAGCTACAAAGCTCAATTTAACGATGAATTGAGTTTGACGATGGGCATTCAAGCAGGAATTACCAATTATCGAGCAAACTTAACAAGTGTCCAATTAATTGACCCCAAAGACCCAAATTTTGGTCAAAATATCAATAAAGTATTGCCAAGTGTTGGAACAGGCATAAATCTATCAAATGGGCAATGGTTTGTTGCACTGTCTGTTCCTCAGATAATTAGAACAAATTTGAGTTTAGTTGAAAATCCAAATGCAACGTATAGTACGGCGAATTCTCGCTTTTTATTTGGAATGTTTGGGTATGATTTCCGATTGAATAAAGCCATTAAAATATCGCCAAATGTGTTAGCAAAAGTAGTGGAAAATGCTCCAGTAGCATTCGACTATAACTTGAAAGCAAGTTTTAACGACAAGTTTATTTTGGGAGGTTCGCTCAGAACTTCAAATGCAAAATTTAACGAAGTAAGTTTACAAACAAGATTGGGAGACGCATTTTTAGCTTTTACCGAAGTGCAAATTACACCAAAAATCCGTTTTGGATACGCTTATAATATTTCAACAACCAAAGGACAATACGACAGTGGTTCTCACGAAATCATGCTTTCATTTCGTTTCTTGAAAAATCAGGAAGAAATGATTGTTGACCCGAGATTTAAGTAAGGGATGTGGTATTTCGTCTTTGAACTAAGATTTGTTAGATTAAAGGATTCAATTTTTTTAATTTAGGGAAATTGTAAAAAATAACGTACCATATTTGGCTTGGACAAACTTCCCGAAAGTTTAAAACTTTCGGGAAGTTCAGCGGCGAATAGTTGGTACTTTTAATTTTACAATTTCCCTTATCATAAAATTTTGAATCCTTTAAATCTTAGTTCAGCTTATTAACCTTAGTGCAACCTTAAATTAATAAATCATCCGCTTTTACTCCTGCCATTCGCATAGCTTCGTATTCAACTTCTACAATAAATTCGGTTTCTTCTTGGGTAAATTCTTCATTGTCCCAATCCTTAAAAAACTGTTGCGTTTGTTCTTGAATATTATCCACGTTTTTTTCCAAACGTTTTATTAAGAAGTCCGTAAAACGGTCAACTTCTTTTCGCATTCTGATAACTGTTTGGGTAGGAGGAGGCACATCTTCATAATCTTCCAAGTCCTCTACTAAGAATTTTTCTTTGAGTTTATAGGCTTTTAATTGGGCAATGCGTTCTTGATTGGTCATTTGTTTTTTTTTACAAAGATAGGGTGTAAATCTTTAGGTCATAAGTCAGCAGGAATTATCCATCAATGAAATCTACGTTTTTCGTTTCTTTTTTCGAGCCGAAGGAAACAGAACGTTGTTTAAAATCAAACGATAACCTGGAGAATGAGGATGAATATTCAAATCGGTAGGAGTACGGTGAAAACCTTTTCTACCTTCTGGGTCGTGACCGCCATAAAACGCAAATTGTCCTCTGCCGACTTCCCCATAAATATAACGGTCTGAGGATTTGCTACTGCCCATAACCAACACATTGGGTTTTACGGTTTTTTTGTTAAAAGCCGTAGTTTGTCCCATAAATTCCCGAATCTGAAATTCGTGGTTTTGGGTTAATAATGCAGGAATAATATCCCATTTGGCAGAAAAATTAAATAAATTGAAATAGGTTTCGTTTTCGTCTTCGCTCCAACCGCCAAATCCTTTTCCTCCTACGGAAGAATTAATATTTGAAAATGACCTCATGCGTCTTTCGCCCGAATCATTACCTAATTCCAATAGAAAATCTCCGAAAGCTAAGGTTTTGCTAAAATCTAAATTTTGTTGAGCTTCTTTGTCGATGCCATTCCCGTCAAATTCGCTTGAAACAATGTCGATACCTTCGGCGGCGAGTGCTACGTCAATGGTTTCTGCTCCCGAACACATCGCAAATAAATACCCACCACCCGCACAAAAAGCTTTGATAGCTTTGGCGACTTCCAACTTTAAATCTGAATTTTTCTTGAATCCGAATTTCTTGGCGATATTCTCCTGAGCCTTAATGTCTTCGGGAGAAATACGCCAAAGATTTTTGCCGTATTGTCCCGTAAAATCTTCGTGGTGGAGGTGAAGCCAATCATATTTTACTAAATCGCCTCGCATGATTTCTTCGTCATAAACCACATCAAAAGGGATTTCTGCATATTTGAGAACCAATAAAACGGCATCGGTATCTTCAAAACTCGCTTTGCTGATTTTGATGGGAGAATACACCGCAATTTTGGCAGATTTTACCAAATTAATCGCATCCATATTGAGATTTGGGTCAGCAATATATTTGAGCAAAGCCACTTCATCGGCAGAAGAAATAACCTCATAAGTAACGCCCCGTACTCGACATTCCGTTTCTAATTCAGCCGTAAAATTCATTAAAAAACTGCCACCTTGATAATTGACAAGCCATTTTACCTCTTGGTCAGCTTTCAAAATCCAATAAGCAATTCCGTAGGCTTTGAGGTGATTAGCCTGTCTTTCATCCATCGGGATAAAGATAGAATTGGCATATATTTTACCAAAACCAAAAAGAAAAATCAGAAGCCAAAACCACTTTTTCATGGGCAAGATGGTTTGAGGGTGAGGTATTTATTGATATAAAAATAGGGATTTTATTTTGGAATTATCTACAAATTATCGCAAACTAAAATTCGACCACAGATTGTACAGATTCAACGGATTTAGTTGAGAATTATAGGAGAAATTGTTTTTACTCAATACATTTAGTAATTTTACTCAATACATTGAGTAAAATATTATGTTCGTAAAATCTGAAATATCAATTCTTCAAAAAAGAATGGTGGATAACCGTCGATTTATCCAAGTTATCATGGGACCTCGACAGGTTGGGAAAACTACAATGGTCAAACAATTGATTGCTCAATTGGAAGTGCCAACGGTTTTTGTGGCGGCTGATGGAGTGGCTTCTGCCAATAGTGTTTGGATTAGTCAGCAGTGGCAATCGGCTCGTTTTCAGTTGCTTAGTAGCGGAGCAGAAGAGTGTATTTTGATTATTGACGAAATTCAAAAAATTGATAACTGGGCAGAAGTTATCAAAATGGAATGGGATAAAGATAGTATTGAAAATAAAAATATTAAATTGGTTTTGTTGGGCTCAGCCCGACTATTATTGCAACGTGGATTGAGTGAATCTTTAGCAGGAAGGTTTGAAATTATCCAAATGACGCATTGGTCTTTTGCTGAAATGCAAGAAGCATTTGATTTTTCGGTAGAACAATTCGTTTATTTTGGAGGTTATCCAGGGGCTGCTTCGTTGATTGATGATGAAGAAAGATGGCGAGAATATGTTCTTCATAGTTTAATAGAAACAACACTTTCAAAGGATATTTTAATGATGAGTAGGGTTGATAAACCCTCACTGCTGAGACGATTGTTTGAATTAGGTTGTGGTTATTCGGGTCAAATATTATCAATGACAAAATTATTGGGACAACTTCAAGATGCAGGAAATACTACCACATTGTCGCATTATTTGGAATTATTAGATTCAGCAGGTTTATTGACTGGTCTTGAAAAGTACGCTCCTGATGTAGCCAGACAAAAAATGTCTATTCCCAAATGGCAAGTTCAAAATACAGCGTTCTCTTCTGTTTATAATCCATACAATTTTGAACAATCTAAGCAAAATCCAGATATTTGGGGACGTTGTGTGGAAACTGCGGTGGGTGTTCATTTAATTAGGTCGCAACGCTTACAACGAACAGAAGTAACTTATTGGCGTGAAGGGAATGATGAAATTGATTTTGTATTAAAAAAATCAAATAAAGTGATTGGTATCGAAGTGAAAAGTGGAAGGACGCAAAGTGCCAAAGGAATTATTGCATTTGAGAAGAAAGTTCGTCATGACAAAGTTTTATTAATTGGAAATAGTGGTATCCCTTGGCAAAACTTTTTGAAATCTGATGTCAATATATTATTTGAAATGTAAGAGAAAAATATCAGAGCTTTGGTAAAATAACAAATTGACAAAAGCTTATAAATAGAATTAAGAAATTGCAAAAGACCGTTTTCGCTATAACGCCACCGTTTACCCAACTCAATACGCCGTACCCAGCAACGGCGTACATTAAGGGCTTTTTGAATACTAAAAATATTTCCTGTTTTCACGCTGATTTGGGCATTGAGGTCATTTTAGCCTTGTTTTCTAAGCAGGGTTTGACGGATTTATTTGCTTTTATAGAGCAGAATTCCACCGATTTATCCGAGAATTCCCAACGAATTGTAGCCCTTCAAGATGATTATATTCATTCAATTGAGGCAGTTATTTTGTTTTTACAAGGCAAAAATCCAACGCTTTCTCATGTGATTTGTCAAGAAAGTTTCTTGCCCGAAGCCTCACGTTTTACTCAATTGGAAGAAGATTTGGATTGGGCTTTTGGCTCAATGGGAATGCAAGATAAAGCCAAACATTTAGCCACGCTTTATTTGGAAGACCTTTCTGATTTAATCATGGAATGTGTTGATGCTCATTTTGGATTTAGTCGCTATGCGGAGCGTTTGGGGCGTTCTGCCAATAGTTTTGATGAATTGTATGGTGCTTTACAACAGGATTTTACCTACATCGACCATCTATTAATGAAGATTTTGGTAGAAAAAATGGTGGTTATTCAGCCAAAATTAGTGTTGATTTCTGTGCCTTTTCCAGGGAATTTATATAGTGCTTTTCGGATTGGACAATGGATTAAAAAGCATTATCCGAGTGTAAAAGTTTCGATGGGTGGAGGTTTTCCAAATACCGAATTACGTTCCCTTTCTGACGTAAGAGTTTTTGAGTTTTTCGATTTTATTACACTCGACGACGGCGAGGCTCCGATTGAAGAACTCTTAAAAACGATTGAAACACCCCTCCATTTTGGGGAGGGGCAGGGGGTGGGGTTTCAACTGAAACGCACTTTTACCTTAATTAACGGTGCTGTAAAATACATCAATAATAGCATTACAAAAGATTACAAACAGTCGGAAGTAGGTACGCCAGATTATTCAGATTTATTGTTGGATAGGTATATTTCAGTGATTGAAATTGTCAATCCAATGCACCGAATGTGGAGCGATGGACGTTGGAATAAACTCACAATGGCACACGGTTGCTATTGGGGAAAATGCACATTTTGCGATATTTCTTTAGATTATATCAAAATTTATGAGCCTGTAACTGCCAAATTATTGTGCGATAGAATGGAAGAAATGATTGCCCAAACGGGTGAAAATGGCTTTCATTTTGTGGACGAAGCCGCACCGCCTGCCCTCATGCGAGCGTTGGCTTTGGAGATTATTCGTAGAAAATTATCGGTTACTTGGTGGACAAATATTCGTTTTGAAAAGAGTTTTACCCACGATTTGTGTCAGTTGTTGAAAGCTTCTGGTTGTATTGCGGTTTCGGGTGGTTTGGAAGTGGCTTCTGACCGACTTTTAGACTTAATTCAGAAAGGCGTAACGGTTGCCCAAGTAGCCCAAGTAACTCGCCATTTTACCGAAGCAGGCATTATGGTTCATGCGTATTTGATGTATGGTTTTCCAACGCAAACTGCCCAAGAAACGGTTGATTCGTTGGAAATGGTGCGTCAAATGTTTGAATTAGGCATTTTGCAATCGGGATTTTGGCATCAATTTGCCATGACGGCACACAGTCCCGTTGGGATGTATCCAGAACAATTTTCGGTGAAAAAAGATAGTAATTCTGTCGGAACTTTTGCCAATAACGACCTTGTTTTTACCGACCCAAAAGGCACAGAACACGATACTTTTAGCTACGGTTTAAAGAAATCTTTGCTTAATTATATGCACGGAATTGGCTTTGATTCACCTTTACAGGATTGGTTTGAATTTAAAATTCCAAGAACTAAAATCCAGAAAAATTATATTGAAAATGCCCTTTCGGAAGAAGATGATTTTATGGTAAAGCCAAGTTCTAAAATCGTTTGGCTGGGAAAAAAACCTGCTACTGAAATTTCGACTACCAAGAAAGGAGAAATTGTTACCTTGAGTTTTCATGATAAAAAAGAAACGTTTTCAATCAAGGTCAATAAAATTCATGGAGATTGGCTCGTTGAAATTTTAAACTTGATTTCTACCAAGAATGCTAAAATTTATACGTTTCAAGAAGTAAAAAAACATTTTGAAACTTTTGGTTTAGACGATTTTGAACTTTTTTGGTACAGCAAATCTGTCAATACTTTACGAGATTATGGTTTGTTGGTTTTGTAATACTCAAAACATGAATCATCAGTACACAAATTCACGGAATAAAGATTATTTTAGGGCATTGATTTTACCTAATCTCAAAACATGATGAATAAATACTGCTTTTTCCTGCTATTTTTCGCTCTTTTAACCCAAAAACTTACTGCTCAACAACCCAATCCCAACTTATTAAATCGTCGTTGGAAAGCCGATTGGATTGCTCCTCAAAATGTCAATTTAAAGGATTTTGGCGTTTATCATTTCCGTAAAAACTTTGAACTTGCCCAAAAACCAAATCAATTTATTATCAACGTTTCGGGAGATAACCGTTATCGAGTTTTTGTAAATGGAAATTATATTGGAGCTGGGCCCGCTCGGAGCGACTTAATGCACTGGAATTTTGAGACTTACGATATTGCCCAATATTTACAACAAGGCAAAAACACGATTGCAGCCGTTGTTTGGAATTTTGGAGATTATATGCCCGTTGCTCAAATGAGTAACAAAACTGGTTTTATTTTACAGGGAAATTCGAGTACGGAGGAAATTGTAAATACCAATAAATCATGGAAAGTAACCCAAAATAAAGGGTACAAAGCTTTACCTGTTGATGGTGCAAAATTGCAAACGTACATCGTGGTTGGTTGTGGTGAAGAGGTGGATGCTTCAAAATATCCTTTTGGTTGGGAGAAAACCGATTATGATGATAAAACTTGGGAAAATGCCAAGTCGCTCGAATCGGGTTTTGCCACGGGTTCAGGTTCGGGAGCGGGTTGGTATTTAGTACCAAGAACGATTCCGCAAATGGAGGAAATTTATCAGCCCATGAAAGAAATTCGCCGATTTTCCAATATTTCCGATGCCAATATGACGGATAAATGGTTGAAAGGAACGGGAATATTAACGATTCCAGCCAATACAAAAACGACTATTTTGCTCGACCAAAATTTTGAAACGGTGGCTTATCCTGAAATGACGGTTTCGGGTGGGAAAGGCTCTTCTATTCAGTTTACTTACGCAGAGGCTTTGATTGATGACAAACGTCAAAAAGGTAATCGAAATGAAATTTCGGGACGGAAAATAATTGGAAATACCGATATTTTTAGACCAGATGGAGCCGTAAAAAGAACATTTAGACCACTTTGGATTAGAACTTTCCGATATATTGAATTAGAAATTGAAACAAAAACCGAACCGCTTATCATTAATTCTTTTTATGGTTTAAAGACAGGTTATCCCTTTGAAGAAAAAGCGTCGTTTTCAAGTAAAGACGACCAGTCTTTGACTAATATTTGGAAAGTTGGCTGGCAAACCGCTCGACTTTGCGGAGGTGAAAATTATTATGATTGTCCGTATTATGAGCAGTTGCAATACACAGGCGATACTCGTATTCAGTCGCTGATTAGTTTGTATGTTTCGGGCGATGACCGCTTGATGCGAAAGGCTTTGATGGATTTTGATAATTCTACCACTTCGGAAGGATTAACCCAAAGTCGGTATCCCTCAAATACAGCTCAATTAATTCCTCCTTTTTCATTGTATTGGGTATCAATGACTTATGATTATTGGATGCACCGCAAAGATGATACATTTATAAAATCGCTTTTGCCGAATGTGGAGAAGGTTTTGGCTTGGTACGAACGCAAATTTGATGCTCAGAAAAATATGTTAGGGGCTGTTAATTGGTGGCCTTTTGTAGATTGGGCAAAGCCTTGGCAGTGGGACGAAATGGCAGGTATTGGTGGTGTTCCGAGTGGAGCAACGAAGGGCAATTCTTCTATTTTATCATTTCAATATGCTTATACACTTCGTCAGGCAGCGGCAATTTTTGAAACTTATGGACAAAAAGAAAAGGCAATTTATTATAGAACTTTAGCCGATTTAATCTCAAAATCGACCTACGAATTATGTTATGATGCGACTAAAGGCGAAGTTGCTGATACGCCCGAAAAAAAGATATTTAGTCAGCACGCCAATATCATGGCTTTGTTATCGAATAGCGTTCCCAAAGCCAATGAAAAGGCAATGATGGATAAAATTCTCAATGATAATTCACTCATTCAAGCTACCTTTTATTTCAAATTTTACTTGACTCAAGCACTCAAGAAAGTGGGAATGGCAGACCGTTATCATGGCACATTACAACCGTGGAGGGAAATGATAAATATGGGTTTGACAACTTTTGCAGAAAAAGAAGAACCCACTCGTTCCGATTGTCACGCTTGGTCGGCTTCACCAAATTATGATTTTTTAGCGACTATTTGCGGTATCATGCCCGATGCCCCTGCTTTTGAAGAAGTGCTTATTCAGCCTGCTTTGGGCATTTTGGATGATGCCGAAGGAAAAATGCCACATCCACAAGGAGAAATAAAAGTGAATTTAAAGCGTAAGGGTAAAACAGGAATTTCGGCAGAAATTAATTTACCACAACAGCTAAAAGGGCGTTTTGTTTGGAATGGAAAAACAGAAATATTGAAAGGAGGGAAGCAGACCGTTTCGATAGATTGATAATGGTTTTAGCACGCAGATGACGCAGATACAAGTAACACAGATTTTATGGATTTTTTTAAGCAATTATCAAGAATAAATATAGTTGATATTACGTAATTGTATTGGCGTATAGCTGAACATATCTATCTTATTAAGGAATTTATCCGTCTAACGCAGGCAGGGTTCAAACCCTACCTGCGTTGAAAGGAGAGAGGTTAAAAAGGCTACGACCTACGACTCACCGAAGTAATCAAAATAACAGCCGTAATAATAATTGCACCTGATACAATCATTAAAGGATGCAATTTTTCACCCGCCAATAACCAACCTAAAAACATAGCTACTAAAGGATTGACATACGTATAAGTGGCGACCAACGTCGGAGAAGCCACTTTTGATAACCAACTAAACACTAAAAAGCCGATGATTGAGCCAAATGTTAGTAGATATACAAATGCCCAAGCGGCTTTTGGTGTGACTTGATGAAGATTTAATTTGTCAAAATCGCCAATAATAAAACTAATTCCTAAAGAAATTAAACCTCCAAAAATCATTTGCGTACCTGCCAATTGAGCAGCGTGATAGGTTGTTATATTCGCTTTTTTGGTAATGACAACACCGATATTCCAGAATAACACCGCCCCGAAAAGAGTCAAAATTCCTTTTACATAATAGTTTTCGTAACCATCTATCGCTAAAGATTTTAAACTCATCAAAATACCAACGCCAATAATTCCTAAAAAAGCTCCAAAAACCACCTTCTTTTGTGGTTTTTCTCCCTCAAAAATCCAAAGTAAAATCACTAAAATGACAGGACCCAATGCCGAGAATAAAGCAGAATAACTTGAAGGCATCCATTTGGCAGCAATCGTGAAAAATCCATTTGAAAGTGTAAGTAAAAAGAATCCTGATAAAATGTTCGTAACAATCATTTTACGACTTGGTTTCTGATATTTTTTTGTCAATATCGAGAAAACTAAAAGGGTAAAACCCGCCAAGAAAAAACGAAATCCAGAAATTAGCATAGGAGGAAAACTCTCCACGACAAACCGAATACCGAGATAAGTAGAACCCCAAATAATATAAAGCGTAATAAGTCCCGCCCAGATTTTTAGTTGTTGATTTTGATTATTCATGACACAAAATTGGCGTTTTTTTGCGATATTTAGAGAATTTCAACAATAAGCAATTTATAATTTTCATGAAAAAATAGTTGAATTGAGGTTTTAATTGTTGGTGCTATCCACCAATAATGAGACAAATAGTCTTATGTATGATTACTTATTAATTGAGATTGTTTGTTGGATTGCTTTCGCACCAGTTGTTGGTGGAAAACACACAACAACGGCGAGAAAAACAACGGCAAGAAATATTATGGAGAAACAAAATTACATACAGACTACTCGCTTAGTTCGGAATATCGAAAAAGATTTTGATTTTTATAAGACTTCTACCCGTGGTCAGTGTCACACTGACCAACTGGCGACAGCAAAAACCAAAACATAAACAATTTTGTCACACTGAACATCTGGCGACAGCAAAACCAGAACATAAACTATTTTGTCAAACTGACCAACTGACAACAGCAAAAACCACAACATAAACGATTGATTACCAATAAGATAAATGAGTAACCAAAATACATCGCAGCAAGGAATCCGTAATTCCCAAATGTTTTTGAATGAAGTATATTTTTGGACGGCAACGGTTGTACAATGGAAGCGGTTATTTGCCCAAGATAAATATAAACAAGTGATTATTGATAGCCTAAAACACCTTGTTGAAAAGCAAAAAATCGTCGTTTATGGTTTCGTCATAATGCCAAATCATGTTCACATTTTATGGGAAATGAAAGAACTGAATGGAAAAGAAAAACCACATTCAAGTTTTTTGAAGTTTACTGCTCATGAATTTTTGAAAGATTTGAAGGCAAATCATCCAGCAGTGTTAGCCATATTTGAAGTGAATAAAAAAGAGCGAGACCATCAATTTTGGCAACGAGACCCTTTGGCAATTGAAATGTACGACCGTTTTATTTTCCAGCAAAAGTTAGCATATTTACACATGAATCCGCTACACGAACGGTGGAATTTAGCGGATAGACCTGAGAATTATTATTGGTCATCAGCACGATTTTATGAAACAGGTATTGATGATTTTGGTTTCTTGACACATTATTTGGATAGATTTTAAAATTATCACCTCTTGTCTCATTTATACAAGTTTATTTAAAATATTGACAAGCAAATAATTATTGTTCGGGTTTTTGCTGTCGCCAGTTGGTCAGTGTGACACTGACCACGGACACAGATTAAGCTATGCTAACCAAAATTTTGATCCCGACTTGTTATTCGTGAAAATAATAGATGATGGATTAGGTAATATCACTACTGATTGTAAATATATTGACATTAAATATTTGGATGATGTGCCATATAACCCAGGTGGGCAAACAGCAATAAAAAATGCAATGGCTACAGGTAATGCTAATGTAACCAATACTACTGGAATGAACTTAATAAATGAAATTACTGGGTTACCAATACCCAATACTAATGGGCAATTAACTATTACTTCTGTTGAAAAACTATCAGTAAAAGTTTCAGATTTAGATTTAACAATTTTTTAATATGTATTAATCATGAGTGATGTTCAAATAGAAAAAAAATTAGGAGAAGTTTTAATAAAAATAACAAATTTTCCTAACGATAAGATGAATTATGTTTATGCTTATACTAATTGGGGCTATGTGCAGTTCCATTTGGGATTAAGTAGATATTCAAAACACTCAGACCATTTTAAAGTTTCATTAAATGCCTCTGTCAGAATCATAGAAATAGAAAAATATTGGGATGATATGGCTTCATTATTAGATTTCAATACTGTTCCTGATGTAGAGTATAAAAGTGATAGATTAAAAGTTTTAGACGGTCCAGAAACATTTATAATGGGTCCATTGAGTTGTTTTAATTCAATTGATGAATTACATGAGGCATTACCTATGTTCAAAATTTCCAAAGAAGGTTTCGAGAATTTGGAAAATACTTTTAAATTATTCTATCACGAAAAATTTATTCCTAAACTTAAAGAAACCTTAGACTTAAAATTTTTGGACAGTACAATTAATAGTAAGGTCGAATATTTGGGTGGTAATGCGTCTGACTATTTTTTAAACATTGTTGCAATTTTGCTAAGAAGAATGGTACTGGCAAAGCTAACAAATAATCCATTATACGAAGAAATTTGTGAATTTAACAGAGGAATTGTCATGAAGTTAAATAGTATGCCATTGGAAAATCGAAACAACTATCAAAAAAATTTCCCAGAAGTTTTTGAAAAAGTATATAACCGATTAAAGACAGTTAAGCCGTTAGAAAATTATGTTTTGGAATTAGATATAATTTAATAAAACCCCGCAGTCGCTCGGCCAATGTCATTAAGTTAAGGAAAAAGTAGAACTTTGTCTAATGAAAAAAAGTCTAATTTAGTTATTATTGAGAGCCTTCGAGCCTTTTTATTGCTGACAGAAGTTCCTTCAATTTACAAAGAAAAGCCGACAGATTTTACTCGTAATCGTAAATTACCATTTCCACGTTTAGTTACTTTTATGCTTAAAGCACTTCGTAAGAAAATAAGTCTTGAACTAACCCATTTTTACGAGAAATTAGTTTCGATGGCACTTGAAGATGAACAAGCAAGTTTGACAGCGAGTGCCTTTTGTCAAAGTCGTCAAAAATTAAAGCCTTCATTTTTTAGAGATGGGCTTCGTCATTTTACCCATGAATTTTACACTGATAATGATGAGCGAGTAAAACTTTGGGAAGGCAAAAGACTATTAGCAGTAGATGGAAGTATTATAGAACTTCCTCATACAGAGGTGTTTGAGGAACAATATGGTACTTATGCCAATCAACATAAGACTTTACGTATTGCAGCGAGAGTTTCTATATTATATGATGTTCTCAATGAAATGGTCATTGATGGGTTATTAGAAAAGTTTGGTAGAGGAGAACGAGAAATGGCTCTATCTCATTTAACTCAAGCATCCAATAATGATTTGATTTTATATGATAGAGGTTATCCCTCATTCGATTTTATCTTTGAACATCAGCAAACAGGAGTGGATTTTGTCATGAGAGCCAAAGTAGGTTGGAATAATGTAGTGAAGGTATTTGTAAAATCAGGACTTCAAACTCAACAGGTAGATATAATGATAGCTGATAATGAACCTATTAAGGGTAAATTATATGGCTACAAAACTAAACTTAGGGTTAGACTTGTACGAGTAACTCTATCATCAGGTGAGACTGAAATCTTAATTACCTCACTATTAGACGAAATAAAATACCCTAACTCGGTATTTATGTCCCTCTACTTTAAACGTTGGGCTATAGAAACAAGATATGATGTGTTAAAAAACAGTTTACGGATTGAGAATTTCTCAGGTTTGAGTGAAATAGTTATTCAACAAGATTTTTTCATTACACTTTTAATTGCTAATATGGAGGCTCTTCTTCGAGAACAGGTCAATAAAGAGGTTAAAGCCAAATATCCGCTTCGTAAATATGAGTATCAAGTCAATATTAGTTCTTGTGTGAGTTTATTGAGAGATAAAATAGCAGATTTACTTTTGGGACAGCATCCTCAAAAGGTCTTAGATTATTTGACACAAGTATTTATTCAAAACATTGAACCTGTACGTCCAGACAGGTCTTTTGTCAGAAAAACAGACCAATATAGAACCAAGAAAAAGCCTAAAATGATCAAAAATAGAAAAATAAATACATGATTATCCCTTAACTTAATGACATTGGTCGCTCGCCTCTGGCGAGTGACACCTATTTTTAGTCCTCTGGACTATTTACGGCTGGAAGCCTTTTAATAATCGTCTCTCGCCAGAGGCGAGAGACTGATGTAAAATCACATTAACAAACAAATCAACAAAATCAGCATTTATGAAAAAACTATTATTCCTCTGTGTATTACTAATTTCCTTGCAAGGGTTTTCTCAGAAACTGCCATCCATTTCCGAAAAAACGGCTAATTTGAAGAAATATGAAGGTTTTATGCCTTTTTATTGGGATGAAGATTCGGGTAAAATTTGGCTTGAAATTTCTTCTCTTAATCAAGATTTCTTGTACGTTTCGTCGCTTCCTGCGGGTTTGGGGTCAAATGATATTGGGCTCGACCGTGGACTTTTGGGCGATGAAAAAGTGGTATTTTTCAACAAAGTTGGACGCAAAATTATGCTCATTCAACCCAATTTGAGATACCGTGCCATCACCAACGATGCCAATGAAAAACGTGCCATCGAACAATCTTTTGCCCAATCTACGCTTTGGGGTTTTACCGTCGAAGCCGAAGAAAATGGCAAATATTTGGTAGATGCAACGGATTTTTTAATGAACGACCCCATGGGAATTCCTGACCGTTTGAAGGATACCAAACAAGGCATTTACGCTCCCGATAAATCTCGTTCGGCGATGTATTTTGGCCGTACCAAAAACTTTCCGTTAAATTCTGAATTTGAAGTTACCTTGACTTTCACAGGTGGAAGCGATGTGGAAAATTTCGTAAAATCAGTAACGCCAAGTTCGGATGCGATTACCTTGCGAGTTCATCACAGTTTTGTGCAATTGCCTGATAATCAGTTTGAAAAGCGAGTTTTTGACCCACGTTCAAGTTTCAATGCTTTGGGATACATGGATTACGCAACGCCTGTGAGCGAACCGATTGAAAAGTATTTTATCGTCCGTCACCGTTTGAAGAAAAAAGACCCAACGGCTAAAATTTCGGAAGCCGTTAAGCCCATTATTTATTATTTGGACAACGGAACGCCCGAACCAATTCGCTCGGCTTTGATGGACGGAACGGCTTGGTGGAATCAGGCTTTTGAGGCGGCAGGTTATAAAAATGCCTTCCAAGTTAAATTATTACCCGATGATGCCGACCCGATGGATTGTCGTTATAATGTTATCAACTGGGTTCACCGTTCTACTCGTGGGTGGTCGTATGGGGCTTCTGTAACAGACCCACGCACGGGCGAAATCATTAAAGGACACGTGAGTTTGGGTTCGTTGCGGGTTCGTCAAGATTATTTGATTGCCCAAGGTTTGCTTTCCCCTTTTGAAAATGGTCAAAAACTTGATATAGAAAAAGACCCAATGCTCAAAATGGCTTTGGCTCGTTTGCGTCAATTGGCGGCTCATGAAGTTGGGCATACTTTGGGTTTGATGCACAATTACACCGCCAGTATCAACAGTCGTGCTTCGGTGATGGATTACCCGCACCCAACTGTGAAGTTAGATGCGAAAGGCGAAGTAGATTTAAGCGATGCTTATGCCGTTGGAATTGGCGAATGGGATAAAGTTTCAATTACTTACGGTTATCAAGATTTCCCGAAAGGAACGGACGAAAAAGTGGCTTTGAACAAAATTTTGAAGGATTCACACGATAAAGGATTGTTATTTTTGACCGACCAAGATGCTCGTTCGGCAGGTTCGGTGAGTCCAACGGCTCATTTGTGGGACGGTGGAAAAAATCCAGTCGATGAATTAGAAAATTTGATGAAAGTAAGAGAAAAAGGGCTTAAAAGTTTTGGCGAAAAAACGATTAGAACGGGCGTTCCGATGGCATTTTTAGAAGATGCTTTAGTACCATTATACAACATTCATCGTTATCAAATTGAAGCCGTTTCTAAATTGGTTGGTTCGATGGATTATCATTATGCGGTGCGTGGTGATGGTCAATTTAGTACCAAAGCCGTTTCAAAAGAAACACAACAAAAAGCCTTAGAAACTGCCTTGAAATGCCTTTCAGCAGATTTTTTGACTTTGCCAGAAAACATTATTTCCTTGATTCCTCCACGTCCAGCGGGATTTATGCAATCGAGAGAATTGTTTAAAAAGCGTACAGGTTTAGCATTTGACCCATTGGCGGCGGCAGAATCAGCGACTGATTTTCCATTACAATTCTTATTTCATCCAGAAAGAGCTTCTCGCATGATAGAATATGAAGCAAGAAATGGTGGTTTAGGTTTGGAAGAAATGATTACGCAAGTGTTAGATAAGACCTTCAAAACGGCTAAAAATCAAGGATTAAATCGTAAAGTACAATTCCAAACCGAGCAAATTGTATTGACACATTTAATGGCTTTAAGTACCAATGAAGCTGCCAATTATCAAGTAAAAGCCGTTTGCGGAAAAGCTCTGAAAGAATTAAAAACGTATTTGGAAGAAACCAAGAAAACCGCTAAAGATGCTGATTATCAGGCTCATTTGGATTATGCTTTGGAAAGAATGAAAAACCCCTCAGCAGCAAAAGTGGCGGTGCATAAAGAATTAGCTCCAGGAGCTCCAATTGGTTGTGAGGAGGAGTAAAGTGTTTGGATAAATCAAGATTTTATAGACTTGAAGATTCGTTTACAATTGAAGATGCAAGTATTTCAATAGCAGATATTTATCGTAAAATTGTTTTTTGAACAATGATTTCAAGCAAGTAAATGATGATTAGAATAGCCAACTCTCAAAAGGGTTGGCTATTCTTTTGGGTAAGTACCAATTTGAAGGGTATGTCTCAACACCAGTTTAGCAATTTTGGGATTTTGAGCCTAAATCGTTATGTTTGTTATACATAAAAAATAACCCCTAATATGCAGGAAAAAACTACTTCATCAAATCCTCAAGAACTCAAAAAAGAATTATCGCTTATTGATGCCACCATGATTGTGATTGGCTCTATGATTGGCTCAGGTATTTTTATCGTTTCAGCAGACGTAACCCGAAATTTAGGCTCTCCAGGCTATTTGCTTCTTACTTGGATAATTACAGGAATTATAACCTTAATATCAGCACTTTCTTACGGTGAATTGGCAGGAATGATGCCCAAAGCAGGTGGACAATACGTTTATTTGCGGGAGGCTTATAATCCATTGGTTGGTTTTCTCTTTGGTTGGACTACCTTTTTGGTGATTGAAACAGGAACAATTGCAGCAGTTGCGGTAGCTTTTGCCAAATACACTGGTGTACTTTTGCCCGATTATATTGGTACTGAACATAGTTTTCTGATTTTCAATACCCAACAATTATTGGCGATTGCTTTAATTTTATTGCTAACTTTTATTAACATTCAAGGCGTAAAAAATGCCAAATTAGTTCAATTGATTTTTACGGTAACTAAAATTGGTGCATTATTGGGTTTGGCGGTTGTCGGAATTATTGTGGGTTTAAATCCTCAAAAAGGAATGTGGGCAATCAATAGTATTGACTTTTGGAGTCCCGTGAAAATTATTTGGGAAAAAGGTAAAATCATTGATTATGAATATTTGTCTGGTGTCGGTTTATGGTCGGCAATGGGTTTAGCTTTGATTGGACCACTATTTTCATCATCGGCTTGGAACAACGTTACCTATACGGCAGGTGAAATGAAAAACCCCAAAAGAGATATTCCGTTGAGTTTACTTTACGGTACTTTAACAGTTAGTTTTCTGTACATTTTGGCAAACATTGCGTATTTGATGTTATTGCCTGTTCAAGGACATCCGAATGCAGTTGATACTTTGGGGCGTGGTATCATGTGGGCAACCAACGACCGTGTGGGAACGGCTGCCGCAGAAATGATTTTTGGAAATCCTGCTACGATAATCATGGCGATTTTTATCATGATTTCTACTTTTGGCTGTAATAATGGAATTATTTTATCAGGAGCGAGAGTATATTATGCGATGGCAAAAGATAAACTTTTCTTCAAAAAAGCAGGAGAATTGAACGATAAAGGCGTTCCTGCATCTTCATTAATTATGCAGTGTGCGTGGGCTTGTTTACTCTGTTTATCAGGTACTTATGGAGATTTATTAGACTACACTGTTTTTGCCATTTTGGTATTTTATATTTTAACTATTGCGGGTGTTTTCATTCTTCGTAAAAAACAACCGAATACGCCACGCCCTTACAAGGCATTTGGTTATCCAATTATTCCTGCCATTTATTTGATTTTTGCGGCTGCTCTTTGTGTTAATTTGCTGATTTATAAGCCCGTACCGTCTTGGATTGGTGTTGGAATTGTAGCCTTGGGCATTCCTGTTTTTTATCTTTGGAAGAAGAAGGAGGCGTAAGAGATACTTTTCTAAACAACCCTGTCTGAGCTTAGATTTTAGGATTTTCGTGTTTAAGGATTAATTATTGTAAGTAATGAGACAAAATTATTTGATATTATGTAGTGGCGTATAGCATACGCCAATGTTATGACAATGTTGGCGTATGCTATACGCCAGTACCAAATTAATGAAATCAATATTTTTAAATAATTTATTCTTGGTTCTAAAAATTATAAAATCCTAAAAATCCCAGTTCAGATAGGCTCGTTCAGATAGATGCGTCTTTTTTCAACTTCTTAAAAACAGAAATATGTAAGAAAATAATAACCGCAGGAGCGAATGCAGGAATCCAAATGAAAGGAAATTTTGCCATTTCTACAATACCTTCTGTATGATTTTCAATTGAAGTTTTTGTGGTGTGTATCGCTGAAATAATAACAGAAATAATATCTACCAAACCCAAAATATTCCAAATTATAATTGCTTTTCTACGCCAAGATTTCTGCTCAATTACCCATCTTGAAACAAATATTGCCCCAATTGCGGTTGTAATATCTCCAAAACCTGCTATAATAGCAAAATGAGCAGGTAAAGTTTTATAATAAGCTCCTATAAGAAAAAACAATCCGACAAATCTAAAAAGATGAATTCTGATTAAAGATTCTAAAGGAATTTTGTCTAAAATTTTATCATAAAGTGGTTTGTTGAACATGAAGCCCAATAGAATTATCAAAAGTGGAATTGCCGTAAAAACTAATACTTTTGGCGGCAAAGAGTTTTCAAGTAAAATTCCTGTTTGAGACAAAACAAACGTATAGATTAGATATATCGTGAAAAACCCCCAAATGCCATATTGAATATTTTTAGATTGTTTTTGTGATAATCCCGCATCAATTCCGCCACGTTTGATTATTTGAGAAATTACATAAATGGTTATCGGAAAAGTTGGGATAAATAATAATAAAACCCAAGCAGGAAGATTTGAAAAGTAGTTTTCCATCGTGATTAATAATTTGGTTAAACAGTATATTAAGTCAAAATTATTCTGAACTATACAGGGCTTGTTGCAAGACAAACAATAGACCACTGATTGAACGGATTATACTGATTTTCGCTGATTATTCTTTATTTTATCCGACTGTGCGTTTCAGTGTAAATCAGTTCAATCTGTGGTCTAAATTTGTCTGCGACAAATAGTTGATAGTTTCAAAATTATTAATCACAATATTGAAACTACTTGACATAAGACAAGTTTAGTTTTTTGTAGCAAAATCTCTTCTAATTCTACTCAAAGAAGTATCAGTTACACCCAAATATGAAGCAATATTTTTTAACGGAATATTTTGGAGAATTTCGGGATGAGCTTCCATTAAATGAGCGTAGCGTTGCTCTCCTGTTTGCTGAATCATGGATAACATTCTCTTTTTCAGATTAATACAATTGTTAATTAACATCATTCTACCAAACTCTCTGAATTCGGGAATTGTATGGAAATTCTTTTGTAAATCTTCAAATGATAGATAGCAAGTCACACAATCCGTCATCGTAATTAAATTTTCAGAGGCAGGTTCTCTTTTAAAAAAAGAAGTAAAATCGTTGGCAAACATTGAATTACCAAAAATCATGGTTGTTACATCATTTCCGTTGGTATCAAAAGTGTACATTCGTGCAAAACCATCAACTATAAAGTGCGAAGTATTACAAATTTTCCCTTCTTCAATTAAATATGTATTTTTGGTAACTTCCTTAATACTAAAGGTTTCGGTAATTTGTGTTGCCTTTTCAATAGACATTGGTAAAACTTGTTGGAGGTAGTTTTTCAGTTTTTCGTGTGGCATTATGATATTCTTAATGAAGTCATTTTATGTTTTTTTACTTGCCACATAATTTGTGTAGCAATAAGTAAAATTATGCTTGCGATATTTATCCAGATGAAAGCATTGTGATAAATATCCTCAAATGAGCCATATTTTGTTGGAATAAAATCTTTAATGAAATAAAAAACAAAATTTGTCCAGACCAAAATAGAAAGTATTTTTTTTAGATAACCTTTAAATTTTTGAGCTTCTTTTTG
Source organism: Arcicella sp. LKC2W (assembly GCF_034931005.1). Classification (NCBI taxonomy): domain Bacteria; kingdom Pseudomonadati; phylum Bacteroidota; class Cytophagia; order Cytophagales; family Flectobacillaceae; genus Arcicella; species Arcicella sp. LKC2W. Next base: position 273,915 of record NZ_JAYGIN010000001.1, on the reverse strand, counting down.
ATAAGGAATAGCAACGATGTTTTCTAATTCTTCGATTAAACCCAAATATTTTTGATGATTTTCGGGATTTATTTTTACAAAGTATTTCTCATGAGATGGCATTAATTTGAAAGTCTGATTGACTTTCTCAATTATAATTTCAGAAACTAAAATTCTATTATTTTCCTCTTGAAGAATATTTAATGTTTTTTGAGAGAACCAAATTTATATTCTTTTTGATGTTGAAGCGTAAAACTATCTTCTATTATTTCTAAATGATTGATTTGCTTTGAGAATAGAGAACGTGTCATTTTTGTAGAAATTTAATATTATCGTTTAATTGAGATTTATTTTGCGAAACTATTTAGGGTATTACTCGGTTCAAATATAGTTAAATCTAAACAAAAAATCATGTCAACAATAATAAAAACAGCCTTAATCACTGGTGGTTCAAAAGGAATTGGTTACGGGGTAGCGGAGGCTTTAATTAAGGACGGAATCAAGGTAGCGATTACTTCTCGCACGCAAGCAAGTGCCGATGAAGCTGCGACGGAATTGAATAAAATTAAAGAAGGTTATGCCATCGGAATAGAATCTGACGTAAGAAATTTGGCTTCGCAAGAAAAAGCCGTTCAAACGATTCTGTCGGCTTGGGGACGCTTGGATTATGTAATTGCAAACGCTGGAGTAGGATATTTTGCTCCAATTCAAGATTTAACTTCTGAACAATGGCAAGAAACAATTGATATTAATTTAACAGGAACGTTCAATTCTATCAAAGCATCTTACACACAATTGAAAGAAACGCAAGGTTATTTTATTACGATTTCGAGTTTGGCAGGAACTAATTTCTTTGCGAATGGCGGAGCGTACAATGCCTCAAAATTCGGAGTAGTTGGTTTTTCGCAAGCAATTATGATGGATTTGCGGAAGGACGGAATTAAAGTAACGACGATAATGCCAGGTTCGGTGGCTACCTATTTTAATGGACATTCCCCAAGTGATAAAGATGCTTGGAAAATTCAACCAGAAGATATTGGACAAATTGTATCCGATTTAATCAAAATGCCAGCTCGTACTTTACCAAGTAAAATTGAAGTTAGACCAACGATGCCTGCATAAATGTATCCCGATGCTTTCGCATCAGTAATAAAAATAGACCACAGATTTGACGGATTGAACTGATTTTACGGATAGAATAATGATGAAATCTGAGAAAATCTGTCAAATCAGTGGTCTATTCCTACCTTAATTGAAAACGAAATTAACTAAATATGCCATTTTTTTTTTCTTTCTTTCTTCCGACGAAATAGTCATCGTAACAATTTCTTTATCTGTTGAAGCACTGTAATTATTGTCAGTATTACTTTGTTCAGTCCAGCTACGTGCTAATACTTGTAATTGCTTCTTGATTTTTTCAAAATATTGTTTAGCATCTTCTTCATTTTCAGATTCAAAAATGACAGATTTATAGTTGACTGCTTGCCCCGCATTTTCTTGAATTAAAAGTGCAGCTTTTCCTACTACAATTTCTAAAGTTGCCTTAAAACGCTCTTGTCCTGATGATTTATCCTTTTTGTCCTTCTTGATTTTCTCACCCGTAATAGACTTGAAATTATCCTGTTTAGCATTCAAAAGTGTTTTAAATTGTTTTGCGAAAACAGGGTCTAATTGAGCTTCAACGGCATTGGGAGGCGTAATCATTTTTTGGATTTTGTACTTTCCAGTTTGTCCTGCATCCATCGAAGTTGCCAACAAAGTATAAGTTCCAGTGCTTGGTGCTACATAAAAAAACTTATTATAACTTCCTCCCGAAAACGGTTTTGAGTCATAGCTCATTTCTTGTTTATCTTTTGAAGGTGTTTTCAAACTCAACATCACTCTGAAATTATCTGAAGAGTGTTCGAGGGTTACTTCTTCGCCTGCGTGCAAGAATAATTTGTAAGAATCATAATATCTTTTTTCGCCGTTTTGAGAAGCCGTCAAATCTTTGCCCGTAAGACTTGCTTCAATCTCATCTTGTGCTTGTAATTGACCAGTTTTTAACTGATTTCTGTTTAATAACTCAGTTGAATCAACCGCAATTTTCTTTGTCGGAGGAGTTTTTTTAGTGGGCTTCTTCTTTTGTGCAATTGTGGTAAAGCAACATAAAATGCACAGAAGCATTAATAATTTAACTTTCATTTGTCGTTTTAATTAAAATTTTCGCAATTAGGCACAGAAAACGAAAACGACCAAATATTATTTTGATGAATTCGTTATCGGTAAAATTATCTGTGTGGTTTTGTATGTATATTTTTGGGAGAATGTAGGTAAATAGTACAAAATTTTACAATTTAAGTGTAATTTTACAGGTAGAACAATTTGCTTTTTGAGTAGTTTTAATAACTATCAGCAAACCAATAATTTAAGATTAAAGCATAAAATAAACAAAAACAAATATATGAAAAGAAGAGACGCAATATCCCGAGTAGCATTACTGATGGGCGGAGTGCTATCTGCTGGAACTTTAGCAACTGTTTTAGAAGGTTGTAAGTCAGGAGGTGGTTCAACGGCTGGAACTAATTTCGCTATTACTCCAGAACATGGCGAAATGATTGCAGAAATTGCAGAAATTATCTTACCTAAAACATCAACTGCTGGTGCAAAAGAGGCTAAAGTGCCTGAGTTTATTCAGTTTATGTTGAAAGAATGTTATAAAGAAGACCAACAAAAAGCATTCTTTGCAGGATTAGATAAATTAAATGAAGGTGCAAAAGGTAGTTTCATGAAAGCTACTGCGGAAGAAAAATTGGCTTTGGTTAAAGCGGAGGATTCTGCCAAAGAAAAATCTGAATTCTGGAAAACAATGAAGGATTTAACTGTATTGGGTTACTTTACTTCTGAACCTGGAGCAACTAAAGCATTGGAATACTTAGAAGTACCTGGAAAATACGAAGGTATCAAATTGCAAAAAGGACAAAAAGCTTGGGCAATGTCTTAAAAGCAGTTATCAGTTAATAGTACACAGCGGGCGGTGTTCCGCTTATCAGTTAAATTTTAAAGAAAAATATAAAAGGCTATTTTGTAAGTGTATTTAACTCTGAGAAGACATAGTACATAATACTTAATACCTGATACATATAAAATGGAAATTACAGGAACAGGACAAAAAGCTAATACCTACGATGCCATCGTGGTTGGCTCTGGAATATCAGGCGGTTGGGCTGCCAAAGAACTTTGTGAAAAAGGGTTAAAAGTTATCATGCTTGAGCGTGGACGTGATATTAAACACGTAACTGACTATACAAACGCTACTAAAAACCCTTGGGATTTTCCTCATCGTGGTCGGGTTGATAGCAAAACTGCCGAAGAATATTTTATCAATATTCGTACTGGTTATACTGCAAATGAGCAATGGAGAGACCATTTTGAAAACGATAAATTAAATCCAATTATTGAGAAAAAACCAATCGACTGGATTCGTGGCTATCACGTTGGTGGACGTTCATTGATGTGGGGTCGTCAATCATACCGTTGGAATGAAACCGATTTTGAAGCAAACGGAAAAGAAGGTGTTGGAACAGATTGGCCAATTCGTTACAAAGATATTGCTCCTTGGTACGACCACGTAGAGAAATTTGCGGGTATCAGCGGTAATAAAGATGGGATTGATGTATTGCCACACGGCGACCATTATTTGCCAGCAATGAATATGAACGCTTTGGAAAAAGATATGAAAAAACGTATCGAAAAAGAATTTCCAAGCCGTCACTTCATTATGGGACGTACTGCTCACTTAACGGGAGAATCTAAAATTGCTTACGATTTAGGTCGTTCTCAATGTCAATTCCGTAACCGTTGTATGATGGGTTGTCCTTACGGAGGATATTTCTCAACGCAATCATCAACTTTACCAGCAGCCGTAAAAACGGGTAATTTAACCCTTCGTCCAGATGCTATCGTTCAAGAAGTAATCTACGACGATAAATTAGGCAAAGCGATTGGCGTAAGAATCGTTGACCAAAATACCTTAGAATCAATTGAGTATTTTGCTAAAGTTATCTTCTTGAATGCCTCTGCTTTTGGTAGTACAGGTATCATGTTGAACTCAAAATCTCAACGTCACCCGAACGGTTTAGGTAATGAGTCTGACCAATTGGGTCGTAACATCATGGATCACCACTTAGGAGTAGGTGCTTCGGGTGAGTTTGAAGGTTTGGAAGATGAATATTACTATGGTCGTCGTGCCAATGGTATTTATATTCCACGTTACCGCAATTGGGCTGGAGACAAACGTGACTATACTCGTGGATTTGGTTATCAAGGAAGTGCCTCTCGTGATGATTGGGGACGTGGTGCTGGACAAGAAGGTATTGGTGCAGATTTCAAAGATTCATTGAGCTATCCAGGAAAATGGACATTTGGTATGATGGGCTTTGGTGAGGTTTTGCCAAATCCAGAAAACCGTATGTATCTTGACGAAACTCAGAAAGATAAATGGGGAATGCCATTATTTGTTTTTGATGCAGAATACAAAGACAACGAAAAGAAAATGCGTATAGACATGAAAAACGATGCCGCTGAAATGTTAGAGCGTGCAGGTTTGAAAAATGTTAGTTCGTATGATGACCAATCGAAACACTTAGGAATCGGTATTCACGAAATGGGAACGGCTCGTATGGGTACTGAGGCTAAAAACTCTTGTTTGAACAAAAACAACCAAGTTTGGGGAGCAGAAAACGTATTCGTAACTGACGGTGCTGCCATGAGTTCGGCTTCATGTGTGAACCCATCATTGACGTACATGGCTTTAACTGCTCGTGCGGCTGATTTTGCGGTAAATGCTTTGAAAAAAGGTGATTTGAAAGCGTAACCGTTTTAAATAAATTTCAAAAGCCCTCATTCAGAAATTGATTGAGGGCTTTTCTTTTATCAACTCATTTTGAAATTTCAGTAAGGTGCTTGTTTTTATTTGCTTAAATTTAAAGAATCGTAAACAATCAATGATTTCACCCTTTTATTTATACCAAAGCCACAAAAACATTATCATTTACGAATAAAGATAGAAAATTGCATTTTTTAATGTAAATTTTCTCAATAATCCTTTGTAAATGAGAACCTTATCACTATTTTGGACGTGAAATTAAGAATGAATCTTTTTTATAAACTCAAAAGTGATTCTTGGTTTGCAAATCCCCCATGCCTTCGTAAATAATGTTCAATGAAATTCTTAGTTACTCCGCAAGAGGACTGAAAACTCTCATTCAATTTTACTAATAACGATGCCAATCTGGCATTGTTGAGTATTCGCTTCAATGACCGTGAAACCTGTATTGAGGCTTACTCAATCGAGTAAATTATCAAGTTGAGTCAACGTATGGTTCTGAAAATGCGACGATGAATGGTATCCAAAACAGGTTCGTTATTTAAAATAGTATTGAGTAAACAAAATACAAAAAAGTGACCAAAATGGTAAGTTTTCGTTTATACTCCGAACAGGCAATTGTCAGGAAATAGTGAAAAGGACAAATTTTGAAACGAAAGAATAACGAAAATCTACTTTGGCGTGGCTATTAGCCAATACTCGTTCTTATGCCGAACAATATGGCATAATTTATGAAACCCCAAAGTTGTAACTGAAAATACCGAATCTTTTACCATAGAGATGCCACCTCCAATTTCGGTGGAGGCAAATCCAACAACCAAACCAAATACAAATATGCAAATTGACAGTTATTTACCTTGTGAATCTTACGCAGGACATTCGGAATCGCCAGTCGAAGACTTCAGAATTTTTCAAAATCCAGAAAATAAAGAGCATTATTTTACCATGCTTAGCAAATCTGGGAAAGTTGTTTTTAGAAGTGAAGGTTATCCAACTACGGCTGCTCGTGATAATGGTATTGCATCTGTAACTAAAAACAGAGAGCTAAGAGAACGTTATAGTCTTATCGAAGCTGACGGAAAGCATTACATAATCTTGAAAGCAGGAAATCATCAAGAAATAGCCAGAAGTTGTCCTTTTGAAAGTCAAGACGAATTATTGGGTTTGTATCCATTTATGGTTGCAGGTTCAACCGCTGCTATTTCATTTGACGATACGAGTAGCGATGATTCATCGGATAGAGAAATTGACGATTATTTACCTTGCGAAGCCTATAAAGGACATGAAGATTCTCCTGCTGATGGAATTCGTACTTTTCAAAATGAAAAAGACGGTGAATATTATTTCTCAGTAGTAAATAGCGATGGTGACGTTGTTATGAGAAGCGAAGGTTATCCAACCAAAGGTGCAAGAGATAATGGCGTAGCTTCGGTGATTAAAAATCGTGAAATTAAAGAACGTTATGCCGAAATAGAAGAAGACGGTTTACATTATATTATTCTAAAAGCAGGAAATCACCAAGAAATTGCCAGAAGTTGTCCATCAAAAGATAAAGCTGGACTTTGGGCATTATTCCCGATTTTAGGTTTAGGATTAGCAGGGCTTGGTTTTGGTGCTTCGGCAGGAACAGGAACAATTGCTGGGGCATCAGCTTTAGCAGGTGAAGTTGAAAAAGAAAGCGACGGCATTGGAGCAGGTGTAATTGGAGCAGGTTTGGCAGGTGCAGCAGCCCTCGCAGGTGGGTTATCTGGTGAAGCTGATGCAAAAATTGAAGAAGTTAAAAAAGATGAAGACGGAATCGGAGCGGGTGTAATTGGAGCAGGTTTAGCAGGAGCAGCAGCTTTAGGAGCTTCAGCATTAATTCCTGATGCAAAATTACCTGTTGTAGAAACGCCCAAAATTGTTCCTCCAGTAGTAGCTACTCCCAAAGTTGCTCCATTAGCAATGGCAGATACAGACCTTGATGGTGCAGTAGCAGGTGGGGGTTTACCAAAATGGTTATTGCCACTTTTAGGAATTGCTTTATTGGCAGCTTTACTTTGGTGGTTAATGCGTGGTTGTCAGAAAGAACCAGTAGCCGTAGTTGGAGAAACTCCTACAATGGTGGATTCGGCAGCAGTAACTACTACCGATACGGCAAAAGTGGCAGTTGAGCCAATAGCCGCAGGAACACAAATGGAAAATTTTGCTCCTGTTGTTTTATATTTTGACAATGACCAACCTAATAAAAATTCTAAAGCAGAAAGTACACAATTGACTTATACTCAAACATTTGAGAAATATATGAGATTGAAAAATACTTTTGCCAAAGAACAAGATACCCCAGAAGCAAAAGCAGCAGTTGAAAATTTCTTTGATGATGGTGTTAAAAAAGGCTATGAAGATTTAAAGGCATTATCTGGTAAAATAGTTGAAGCAGTAAAGGCTGGACAAAAAGTAAATATTACGGTAAAAGGATTTGCAAGTCCATTAGCTCAAAATGACTATAACATTAACCTAACGAAACGTCGTGTAAGTAGTATTCAGAATTATTTAGAAAGTTACGAAGACGGAGTTTTGAAAAAATACATGGATAAAATTTCAATTACTCAACAAGCCAATGGTGAAGATTCATCGGTATCAGGTTTGAGTGATGATGACAAAAACGTAAAATTATCGGTTTACGATTTAGCACCTTCAAAAGAAAGACGTGTTGAAATTGTAGATGTTCGTTTTGTGAAGGAATAATTTTGATTTTATGTTTCGGAACTATAAGGAGTTTGTCGCAAGATAAAATCAGACTACGGATAATACAGATTTTACAGATTTTCACTGGGACGCACAGTCTGATAAAATCAAGAATAATCTGACTGTGCGTCCCAGTGTAAATCCGTCGAATCTGTTAAATCTGTGGTCTAATCTTTTCTGCGACATATAGAGTTTATAGTTCCGTTATGTTTAAAGCAAAAAAAAGCCGTCCCAAAGAGACGGCTTTTTTTTGTATCATAGGATTTTTTCTGGTAAGAGAATTTCATATTTTTCACATGAAAAATTCCTGTACTACCTCAAAGTACCAATTCTTCAAACAAACAATCCATCGTCTGTTGTGCATCTCCACAAAGTCCAGGATGAACTTTTGAGGTTTGTACAATGGTGCTTCGGGTAGCAGTTAACCAACGAAAACGAGATGCAATCGGTAAAACTCCGATTGGGCCTGCTGTTTTTCCTCCCTTACAGATTCTTTCCCAAGTTTGCAGATACGTTTCTAATTCATCCAAATCAATTTGTTTTGAAAAACTGGTAACACGGTCTTTATCTAAGAGATATTTTGCTTGTAAAAAGCCTTGCTTCGAGCAATAGAGAATGATACCAACGTTCAGAAACTCCTCACGTTCAACTCTCGGAACTACCCGAATGACGGCATATTCATATATTTGTTTGTCTTGCATGGTTGGCTTCTTTTACTAATAAATCTGAAATTTCAATTCTGGTTTCTAAAAACTTTGCGTAAACGTTTCTTACTTCTTCGGCAGATTCTTCTCGGTTTTCTAACCATTCGTCTGGAATTAATGATAAAATGGCATTGATAAGCTCAGGCGTAATAATGGCTTGGGCTTCCACATTTACAGTATCCAATTCGGTAGCTTGTGCCAAAAGTACATGGTCTTTTACTTGTGTAAACGGACGACTGGCTTGTGCTTCCCAATTATCCCAATTATGATGAAAATATAAAGACGCACCGTGGTCAATCATCCATAATTCTTTGTGCCAAATGAGCATATTGGTATTTCTGGCGGTACGGTCAACATTGGTCAAAAGGCAATCTAACCAAACAATTTTGGAAGCCGTTTTTGCATCAATCGTTGTAACGATAGGGTCGAAGGTAATTGCTCCAGAAAGATAATGAACCGCTAAATTTAAGCCAACACTTGCTTTGAGGAGGTCTTGGATTTCTTCATCAGGTTCGGTTTTGCTAAATGAATCATCTAAATTAGCAAAAACGATTTCGGGCATTTTTAAACCTAAAGCACGAGCCATTTCACCACCAATGAGTTCTGCAATTAAGGCTTTTACGCCTTGTCCTGCTCCTCTAAATTTTAAAACGTACAAAAAACCGTCATCTGCTTCAACGATGGCAGGCAATGAACCGCCTTCACGTAAGGGTGTTACATAGCGAGTTACATTGATGGTTCTTAATTCAAGACTTTTCATTTGTTGATTTTGATTAAATAAAATAATTTTTCATATCAAACAAAAAAGGGTGAGGATAAATTTACCCGTCACCCTTTTTGTAAATATGATTTTAGGAAATAGTCGTTTTCAACACTGATGCTCAAACCCTAAAACCTAAGTCCTTGAATTAAACCAATAATTTATAAGGCTCTTCAAGTAATTCTTTTAAAGTTACCAAGAAAGCAGCACCCGTTGCACCATCAACTACTCTATGGTCGCAAGTAAGGGTTATTTTCATAACATTTGTTGCATAAAATTGACCATTTTTAACCGCAACAGTTTCCTTAATTCCGCCTACTGACAAAATAGATGATTCGTTTTTAGGATTATTGATAATTGAGGTAAATTGTTCAATACCAAACATTCCTAAATTACTTACTGTGAAAGTATTACCTTCCCAGTCTTTCGGTTGAAGTTTACCATTTTTAGCTTTTCCACCCAAATCTTTGGTAGTTGCAGCCAAAACAGATAATGGTAATGTATCAGCAAAACGAATTACGGGAACAACTAAACCATCAGCAATAGCGACAGCCATACCGATATGAACATGGCTATTACGTCTGATATGCGTTTCTCTCCATGAAGAATTTACATTTGGATGTTTTTTCAAGGCTACACCGCAGGCTTTCAAAATCATATCGTTGAATGAAATTTTCACTGGCGATGCACTATTCATCACTTCTCTTGCTTGCATGGCTTTGTCCATACAAATTTCCATTGTTAATTGGAAATCAACCGCTGAAGATTGTGATTCTGCCAAACTTCTTGCAATTGCCTTACGCATTTGGTTCAATGGAATCTCTTCAAAGCTTTCTACTCCAAAACCGCCAGAAACAGCATTTGAAGACTCTTTCGCAGGAGTTTCAGCCGTTTTTGCAGACGGAACAAAACTATCAATGTCAGCTTTTACAATTCTACCATTTTCGCCAGAACCTTTTACTTGGGCAATATTAATGCCTTTGTCTTTCGCTAAAGCTTTTGCTAATGGAGATGCTTTTATACGTCCATCTGCATCACTTACTGCTACTGCTTCAACTGCTGGAGTAGGAGTAGCAACTGGAGCAGGTGCTGCCGCTGCTTGTACTGGAGCAGGTGCCGCAACTGGTGCTGGTGCTGGTGTTCCTCCGTTTAATAATGCTTGGAAATCTGCACCTGGTTCGCCAATGATGGCAATTACTTTATCAACTGCAACCGTTTGTCCTGCTTCGATACCAATGTATAAAAGAGTACAAGGATTGTATTTTGTAACATCTAAGAAATTATCTAACTCAAATTCCATCGTAGCTTTGTCAGTTTCGACTTCAGCCAAAAGAGTATCACCTGGTTTTAAAACATCACCCACTTTTTTAAGCCATGCAACCAAAGTTCCTTCTTCCATCGTATCGCTCATTTTTGGCATTCCGATAATTTCAGCTTTAATTGAAGATGTATCAACCGCTGGAGAACTTGCTACTGGTGCAACTGTTGCTGCTACTGGAGCTTCAACTGCTGCTGGGGCAGGAGTTGAAGAAGCACCGCCAATGAGGTGTTCAAAAGCCTCTCCATTTTCTCCAATGATAGCGATGATACTATCAACAGGAACTGCTTTACCTTTTTCTAAACCAATGTATAATAGACGGCAATCTTTAAAGTTGCTCAAATCCATTCTTTCGTCTAAATCAAGTTCCATTGTTGCTTTGTCGGTTTCGATTTCAGCTAATAGTCCATCACCTGGTTTTAAGACATCACCAACTTTTTTGAGCCATTCTGCCACAACACCTTCAGTCATGGTGTCGCTCATTTTGGGCATGGTTATAATTTCTACCATTTTTCTTTGTATAGGAATTTAATCTTTCAGCAAAATATTTGCCTTTTGAGTATATTGTTCGATTTAAAATTCAAAAATAAGGCTAAACGATTGCTTTCAAAAGCTATCTTGAAAAAATATAAATTTGTCTTGATAATTTCTTGAAATTTTACTGTTTTTAGCTCGTGTGTCGGCAAATTCGAGGAATAACTTGGTAAACGGAAACAAAGAACTTATTTTTGTTGCTTTGACAAAATAAACTCGATGGCTTCAAACACAAATAGTAACTCATTATTTTTCCCAAACCTCAATGGCGTTCGTTTCATTGCTGCTTTTTTAATTGTTATTCATCATGTGGAACAATTCAAAGAAAAGTTCGGATTTCAAAACCATTTATTTTATACTCGATTCATTAAGTTGATTGGTCCTGTGAGCGTTTTTTTGTTTTTTGTTCTGAGTGGTTTTTTGATAACAGCGTTACTTTTGGTAGAAAAAGACCGAACTGACACTGTCAATATTCCACGTTTTTATATGCGTAGGATACTCAGAATTTGGCCGCTTTACTACTTAACTCTGATTTTGTGTCTATTTATCTTTCCTCAAATTCCCTTCTTAAATATAGCAGGCGAAACAGAAGTTATCGGGGATAATTTAACGATTAAGTTAATTTTATACACGTTGATATTGCCTAATGTTGTTACGGGTGTTTTTACTCATATACCTTACCTTTCACAAAATTGGACTATTGGCGTTGAAGAACAATTCTATTATTTCTGGCCTTGGGTTATTCGTCAAACAAAAGCGAAAAAACTACTCTTCATCATGAGTATTTTGTTGGGATTGTTCTATATACTTCGTTCTTTAACAGTGATATATATGCCCGAAAATGGTTGGTGGTTGTACTTGAAGGAGTTTATTAAGTCTTTGAGGCTGACCTGTATGATATTGGGAGCAATTGGAGCTTATTTTATCCATTTTGAAATAGATTCTAAAATTGTCAAATTTATCTTTAGTAAAGGATTTCAAATAGCTATTTATCTATTGTTGGTATCTATGTTGGCTTTTGGGGTGTATCTAAGAGGTATTAATCAAGAAGTTTACTCTTTGATATTTACGTTGATATTGATGAATTTATCCAAAAATCCACAAACAATTTTGAGTTTGGAAAATCCTGTTTTTGACTATCTGGGTAAAATTACTTATGGATTTTATATGTATCATACACTCGCAATCGTAATTGCACTTAAAATTACATTAATGTTTCAAAGTAACAGTAATTGGATATCGTATCCTATAACCTATATTTTGACTATTATTTTTGGGTGGCTTTCTTACGAATATTTTGAGAAACCATTCTTAAAGATAAAAGCGAAATTTACGACAGTCAAAAGTGGAAAAGAGTAATATCTCGACCCTTTGAGGCTTAACCTATTTAAACTTTCTATTTCTGCCGTGAATGATTATGTTCTAAAACTGTAATTTTGAAATTTACGCAGTATGATTAAAGGTTATGTAGTTGCGAAAAGTAAAACAGCGTATTTATGATTTTGGTTGCTATCATTATTAATGAATAACCCGTACACAATTTTAAGAAAATGAAAAAAATATTTGTTCTATTACTTTTGATTAGTATCAATTCGACAAAAGCACAACGTTTTTATTCAACAGTATTTGATAAACTTCCTCAAGATTATCAGTTGTATCCAAGAAATGATAAGAACGAATCTAATGTTCCCATCGAGGGTAAAATAGAGACATTAGGCTGGAATTATTGTTCTGTTCAAATCTTCAGAGAAGATAAGTTCTTTGGATACCAACGGGCAAATCTGACCTACAATAATTCAATTGGTAGTTTTCGGTTTAATTCAATAATTATTAAAGCTGAATTGGCTGAATACAGTTTTAAATTCTTTGCCATTGATAATAAAGGTGATTCTGTTCAGATTGTGTCTCGGCAACATATTGTTTGTGGAGATGCTTTTGTCATCGGAGGACAATCTAATGCTTTGGCATTGGTTAATGAAGGAGATATTCCATATCGTAGCAGGTTCGCAAGAACTTTTGGAGGTGGGTATCCTTATGACCCTAACATGATTTGGCAGCTATCTGAGTATGGAAATGCACGAGTTGGACAGTTGGGAGGTGGTATTCAGCGTCAAATTATTGAAAAATATAAAATTCCTGTTTGCATAATCAATCAAGCGATTGGTGGGATTAATCTTGGATTGAGTTTGGTCAGAAATGAAAGTAATGTAGGTGATTTGACTAATAACTATGGTATCACTTACTTTAGAGTGAAACAAGCAGGATTATTAAATGGTGGAATTAAAGCATTTATTTGGCGACAAGGAGAAAATGAGTCATCTGGTGGGTCTGGATTTTGGGGAACTTTATTCGACCAATTGTATAATTACTGGCGTAAAGATTATCCAGATATTAATAAATATTATATTTTTCAAGTTAGTCTAATTGCTTGGCCTGAACGTTTTGCAGGAGCCTTGAGAGATTATCAAAGAAGAACAAAAACAATTTATGATAACGTAGATAATATAGCTTGCGTTGGTACAAAAGGCTATGATGGTGTGCATTATGACACATCAGGGCATTCACAAACAGCCAAAGAACTTTTTAGAATGATTGACCGAGATTTATATGGAGGAAAATATAACCAAAATATAAACTCTCCAAACATTCAAAAAGCCTATTTTTCTAAATCCAATAAGAAAGAAATTACGCTTGAGTTTGAGTCAGACCAACAAATGGTTTGGGTGAATGATACCATTCTGATTGATAAAAAAGGAAATCCCGTAAAACAGTTTATGAAAAATATGTTTTATTTTGATTTTAATAGTAAGAATGACCTCGTAACTGATGGAAGAGCATCCAATAATAAAATTATTTTGACTCTAAACGCTGAACCTCCATCCAATAAATTCAACTATTTGCCTCCTTTTCATGATGACCAAATTTTTCAACAATTTGGAGGTCCATTTTTAACAAATAAAATTGGAATGAGGGCATTTTCTTTTGATGGTGTAACGATTGAAGATTATGTTGCCCCATCTACTGTGCCATTAGCTACTCCAGAATTGTCTGTACAGGCAATATCTTACAAATCATTGAAAATTGGTTGGAAGGCCGTTGCAAAAGCAACGTCTTATGTTTTAGAACGTAAATTATTAGCGACAGACTCGTTCAAAGAATTAATTAAATTGGATGTTAACAAAACCGAATATATAGATTCGGCTTTGAAAGATAATACAACCTATTATTACCGCTTGAAAGCTTTGGGGGATAATCCCGAATCAGATTATGGAATAGCTCAAGGCAGTACACCAGCTAAATTAACAAAAATTGAATTGTCTGTAAATTCTTTATCGTATGAGTCATTAAAAATCAGTTGGAAAGCAATAACAAACGCAACGTCATATATTTTAGAACGTAAATTATTAGTGACCGATTCTTTTAAAGAATTAACTAAATTGGATGCAACCAAAACGGAATATATTGACATGGCTTTGAAAGATAATACAACTTATTATTATCGCCTCAAAGCATTGGGAAATAATACCGAGTCGGATTATGAAATAAGTCAGGGAAGTACAAGTATGATTTTAGTAGCTGATTTTGAAGTTCAAGATTCATTTAATTTGTATCCTAATCCTGCTAATACCCATTTGATAATTAACTTTAAAGAGCCTGTTACGGGTAAACTAACCTTAATTGGATTAACTGGAGAAAGATATTTTGAAGAAAATTTGAAAAAAATATCTGATAAAACCATCAATCTCGGTAGTTATCAGAAAGGTACTTATTTGATAATTTTTGAGGAGAATGAAACTATTTCAACAAGAAAAATTGTGGTAGAATAGATTTTAACGATTCCAATAAATTAGACAATTTTGCGATTCATTGATTTAATAATACTCTTTACTTTTAACATGACAGATTACGAACTTTACGAAGTAGTATATAATAAAGCGTACATTTCCGCAACCTTATGTTTGTTGGCGTTGATTGCATTTCGTTTTAGGAATGAAATTGAGAGTTTTTTTGCACGTTTTGGCAAAGGAAAGTCCTTCTTTTTGATTGCGTTTTTTCTCAGAATTCTTCCATTTTTAGTGGTTTACGTGTACTATGGTTATGATGCACAGTCGGATGTTCAGATTTTTTGGAAATCGGCTCAAGAAGCGGCAAAATTGAAATTGGTTTATCGTGATTTTGAGTCTTTGTATTCGCCTTTCTTTGCGTATATAACTGCTTTACCGCTTGTTTTTTGGGACACTGCTCGTGCCGTAACGTTATTAATGATTTTGATAGAAATGGCAGTTTTATGGCTGACCATGAAAACGTATCCAGATAGAAGTTCAGCTTCAACTTTGTTCAAAGGATTGATTTATTTGTTGTTGCCAGCTCCGTATATTTTTTGTGTTTTGGGTGGTCAAGAAGATATTTGGATGTGGGGTTTTGCCTGTTTGGTTGTTTATGCTTGGCAAAAGAAAAAGTCTGATTTGGTATTGGGAATGATTACTGGTTTGGGCTTATTGGCTACAAAGGCATTTTTTGTGTTGTTGCTTCCATTGTTATTCTTGAAACTGAAAAATAAAGGACAATTTGTACTTGGTAATGCCATTGTTGGATTGCCTGTATTGTTGATTTTGTATATTTCGAGTGGAACTTCTTTCTTGATGCCAATTCGTTTGGCACAAGAGCCAATGGCAGTAAATATGTGGTCGGTTATTAATCCTTTGATTTGGGATTATGGTATTACAGCAGATATAAAATTATTAAATTGGATTGGACTTTTTGTTATTTTAACGATTGCTATTTGGCAAACATTGAAAGATAAAACGCTTGATATTCAGCAATTTATGCCTAAAATCTGGATGTTGATTTTTGGAGTCATGATGGTTGTGCAAATTGGAGCTTATGCCAATTATATTTTCATTTTTGCTATGCCTTTGATTTTCGGTTTTAACTTCTTTAAGAATAAAACATTCCTGATTATCACGTTTTTAGTCCAATCTTTTGCAACAGTACAACCTTCGTTTTGGTTTAGAATTGGAAAACCTTTTTTAAGATTTGATAACCTTTTAGGAGCAAAATTTGCCGTTGAATACACTTTAGAAATGGTTGTTTTTGTAGGCGTAATTTATTGGTTAACGAAGGTTTTGAAGAGTGAAACGAAATGATTTTAGGTAACCTAACGCTGGCAGGGTTTTAACCCTGCCAGCGTTTTTTCTATTTAAAACTTAAACGTTCTAATTTTTCCCTGATTCATGCTCAAGAAGAGTAAATTATTGATGACTAACCCGCTTCTTACATCGCCTTTAATTCCCAAAGAGGTATTGAAACTAAAATTCCCTTTTCCATCATTTTTGAACACAAATCCTTTGTTGGCATCATAATTCCCAAATCTCAATCGGGCGTGGTGAATATTTCCTGCTAAAACTAAATCTTTTTTGCCATCATGGTCAAAATCAAGGGCATTAATCGTGAAAATTGGGGCATATTGAACCTCTTTTGGTAAAGATTTTTCTTCAAATTTTCCAGAAGAAGTCCCTGTAAAATACATCGTTTTTAAGTAATTAGCCGTTAAATGTCCTGCTTTATCCAATTCACCATTTTTGAAAATATCTTCAACGGTAGCTTCTGAATAGGTTTTATAATCCGTGAATATTTTTTTGTAGATAGGTAGTTGTTCCAATAATTCGTCACGAGTGAGGTACGGATAACTTTTCCCTTGAATGTATGAACAAAGAATTGGCTCAACTGAACCATTTTCGTCAAAATCTTTGAAATAAAGGTCTAATGGCTGATTTTCTGATACTTTTAATTGAGCGTTTTGTCCTAAATTCCCCACAATTAAATCCGCTTTTCCATCACCATTAAAGTCGTCAATCAATAATTTATTCCAAAGTCCAGCATAAGTTTTATCGAAATAATTATCAGTTATATTCTCAAATTTACCTTTTTCAACTTTAAAAACAGTAATTGGCATAAATTCACCTACGATAACTAACTCATTCTTTTTATCACCGTCCAAATCGTGCCAAGCTGCATCCGTTACCATTCCGATTTGTTTAATTTCTTCGGGTGTTTGATTAGTAAATTTCCCTTGACCGTTATTGACTAAAATATAACTGGTTGGGGCAGTTGGGTAACTTCCAATGACAACTCGTCCGCCTACAAATAAATCTAATTTTCCGTCGCCGTTTACATCGCCTGCACGTACACAACTCGTACTTGTAAACATTTGAGGTAAATTAGTTTTATTAAAATTCCCTTTGCCGTCATTTAGGTAAAGACGGTCTTGTAGAGTTTTGTCGTTTGCTTGTAAATTGCCGTAACCACCGCTACAAACGTATAAATCCAAGAATTTATCGCCATTGGCATCGAAGAAAAGTGCGTCAGTATCATAGCTTGCTTTATCAATTTCAAAGGCTTTTTGAACTTGTTTAGTGAAATTACCTGCTTTGTTTTGAAGATAAATTTCACCTGCTTGATTGGTGGCTCCACTCACAAAAATATCCTCCAATCCATCACCATTTACATCTCCTTTTGCCATACAAGGGCCAGAAAATGACATCGGGTTTGTCATTAATGATTGACGTTTGAAATCGTTGATAGTATCTTTTTTATGCTCAAAAACTAATGTTTGTATTTCTTGAAAACTGCTTTTTGATTCTATATTTTTTGAATTACTATTGTTTGCATTTTTCTCCGAAATAGTCAAGGTTTGATTCGCTTTAACGGACTTCAATATTTCTGATTTTCCTGTAAGCCAAACTACTTTTAAAGAGTCAATTTGTGTGTTTTTGCCAAGTCCAAAATGAAGAAAATTAGTTACACTTGATTGATAGCCATGCGTAGGCATTTTCTCTTGAAATTGTATTTTACCTTGACTATAAACGGTAACTTTTGCTCCAATTCCTTGACGGTTCATGCCTTCGCCATCTAATTTCAATTTGAGGTAATTGTTTTTATTATTTGACTGATTTTGATAAATAAAAGCGGATTGATTTACATTATTTACGACTAAATCTAAATCGCCATCATTGTCTAAATCTGAGTATGCCGCCCCGTGACTATTTGAGGTTTGATTTGTTCCCCACGAAGCAACTTTGTCCGTGAATGTTAAATCACCATTATTTCTGAAAAGATAATTAGTAACATTGCTCGAAGGCATCTGGTTTACCAATTCCAAAGCTCTTTCACGATTCATAACTCCTTGATTTTGAGCCGTAAAGTCATTCATGTATTTAATAAAATCAAGGTTTGTATAGTCTCGTAAATATCCGTTGGTGATATATAAATCTTTCCAACCATCATTGTCATAATCAGCAAAAAGGGCAGCCCACGACCAATCTGTGTTGGAAATGCCAGCATATTGTCCGACTTCGTCAAACAGAAAAGACTTTTCATTTTCAGCGTTGTTTCCACCATTTATTTGCAACATATTTCGCATATATTGGTATCCAAAACCTACTTGCACATTGAAATTAAATTTCTCGTAACTATCCGAAGCCATCAATAATTTTTGACGACGATTATCTTCTGGCAACATATCAAGCGTGAAAATATCCATTAAGCCGTCATTGTTCACGTCAGAAACATCATTCCCCATTGAGTACATAGAATTATGCCCTATTTTATCGTTGATTTGATTAACGAAACCACCTTTTTTATCATTAATGTACAAATAATCGGGTACTGTATAATCGTTTGAAATGTACATATCTTGCCAACCATCTTGGTTAAAATCGGCAATTCCAATGCCCAAACCGTAGGAGAGAGGCGAACTCGAAATGTTAGCTTGTTTGGTTACATCGGTAAAATGTGGCTGACCGTCTTTGCCTTTATCGTGTCTGAAAAGGCGAACACCACTAATTGGGTCTTCAATTTTTAAGGTTTCAGCCGTGTTTAAAACATTGAGGACGGGTAATGATTTGATATTATGATTCAACAAAAACATATCCAAATCTCCGTCACGGTCGTAGTCAAAAAAGGAGGCTTGCGTACTGGTAGAAACGTTGTCTAAACCATATTCTGCGGCTTTATCCGCAAATTGGGGAATACCATTGGCATCATTTCCTTGATTTATGAACAATTGTTTTATCCTATTTTCTGGACGAACTGCCCCCGAATAGCACACGAAAATATCCAATAATCCATCACCATTAACATCCGCCATAGTTGCTCCTGTTTTCCAAGGACCTTCACGACCTTTTACGCCTGAAAGTGCCGAAACGTCTTCAAACGACATATTTCCTCTGTTCAAGTACAGACGATTTACTTGCATATTTGAAGTAAAATATAAATCTTCGAGTCCATCGTTATTGACATCGCCAACAGCTACGCCACCGCCATTGTAGAAATATTCGTACATCAAAACGTTGGTATTCAGCCCTTCTTCAATCACATTTTGAAAATCAACGTGCGTTTTTTCGGTAGGCAGTAATTGAAATAATGGTTCAGCACTATCGCTTTCCTCATTTTGAGCTGTTTTTTTACAATTACTCAGAGAAAATATGACAAAAATGAGGAGAATATATTGGTTAAATTTCATGGTTTGAGTAGGACAGGTTTCCAACCTGTCAATTAGTTTTTGTGACAGGTTGGAAACCTGTCCTACTTAAAAAATATCCACCGATTAAAACAACTAAACCAATTAGTCCCCATTTGATAAAAGGATTAATTTTGGTAGATTTTTCTTCAGTAATGGTGATAAATTGATTAACTTTTTGATTGCTGAGTGTTTGAGTATTGCCACCTGTCCAATGAATGATAATTTCGTCTATTTGGTTGGCATTTCCTACGCCAAAGTGTGCATACGGAGCATTTTGAGATAAATGGCTTGACCCTCCGCCGTCAATTTCTTGATAAAAATGTTTGCCATTTACCACAATTTCAACTTTTGAACCTAAACCTCTCGTTTCAGCCTCAATGCCTTTCAGAGCAATTTTTATCCAATTGCCCTTTGCCGAATCGTTGCGATATAAATGTGTTTCTGAAACGGTTGGAAAATCTAAAACAGGCTTTTGATTTACGACTAATAAATCCAAATCTCCATCATTATCAATATCTAAAGTTACTGAACCACGAGCTATTCCATAATCATTCAAGCCTTTTTCACGAGCTTTATCAATAAACTTTCCGTTAACATTATCAAAAAGATAGTCGGCAATGGGCGTACAATTTGGGTTTAAATCTCCGTTTGCTACGAATAAATCAAGGTCGCCATCGTGGTCAAAATCCGCAAAATTTGCTCCCCAACTAATGGTCATCATACCCATACCCAATTCTTGCGATTTTTCTAAAAACGGCTTGCCAACACCCTGATTTACCATAAATTTATTGAAACGGATATTCGTCACAAAATAGTCCATTAAACCGTCATTATTGTAATCTCCAATGGCTGTTCCCATCGAATTTATTTTCAAATCCATACCCAATTTCGGAGCAATATCTTTGAAAGAATCCCAAGGCGATTGATTTTCTAACAGTAAATCTGGTGTGCGTTTATAGCCAAAATCATGATTGACAAAAAGGTCTTGGTCACCATCGTTATCAAAATCAGTAAAAACGCCACCAAAACCAAATCCTTTGTGGTTTAATCCATAATCTTGATATACATTTTTGAAAGATTTTCCTTTTTCATTTATCAACAAATAACCCTCCGTAATTTGGTTGGCACTCGCAATCATCGCATCATTAATTATACTTAAATCACCAGGGTATTCCGTGAAGTAATTGCCTACATAAAGGTCAGGAAAACCATCGGCATTAAAATCTCCAAAACTTGCTCCCGTGCTAAAAGAATTCAATTTATCTAAGCCAAATTCTTTGGTGGCATCTCTAAAAGTGCTATTTCCATTATTCAAATACAGTAAATTTATCGCTCTCGGAATTAGTTTTTTTGCACCTTTTGAGGTGATTGTCGTGATGTATAAATCTACAAATCCATCACGGTTTACATCGGCTGAAACTGCTCCTTGAGTGACGAAATTATTTGTTCCAACAAGTCCCGATTTTTGATAAATATTGGTAAATGTTCCATTTTTATTATTCAGATACAGCATATCATCTGCCATTCCACCTGTTAAAAAAAAATCATCAAAACCATCATTATTAAAGTCAAAAACGCAAGCTCCTCCACCTAAAAAACCTTCATAAACTTGAAATTGGTGTTTTATGCCTGCTTCTTTTGTGATGTCTTTAAAAGCAGTTGGTAGGCTGTTTTGGGCGGATAATTCTATATTTAACGATATTATTAATGATGTTATAAACAGTGATAACTTTAATGAAAACCTCACCCCCAACCCCTCTCCAAAAGAGAGGGGAGTAAAAATGAGGCAAATGCTTCCCTCTTTATCGGAGAGGGGTTGGGGGTGAGGTTTTTTAAAATTAAGCAATAATATTTTTTGTAATAAATTCTCTAAAAATCTCATTTTTTCCAAATTAAATGGTTAATATTTTCACCTACCTCTTCCCCTTTTTCTAAGCCTCTTTCATTGTCTTGTGGAATGTGGATTCCTCCGTAAAAGCGTGAATTTGCCGTTTCCTGAGCAACTTCCCAAAAGGAATGATAGTTTCGTGGTTTATAATCTACGTTTCGGAGTTCGTCTCTTTTTCTACCCACGTGAGCGTCGTCTGTAAAAGTAAATTTATTGCCATAAATACCCGCCAAGACCGTTGCGGTTGCAGATGCCTGAATGGCGTGTCCGCTCGGAAAAGCAGGAAAAGGAGGGTCAGGCCAAAAAGATTCCCACCGTTGATTGATGTGTTGAGTAACGTAATTATTGGGTCTTTCGGTAAAGAATTTGTACTTCCATTTCCAACAATTAATAAAGGCATCTGCCACCGCCAAACCTACTTTTGCGTAAGTTTCGGTACATTTTATTAAATCGGGCTGAGTTTTTTTAATGACCAAAGTAGCCAAATAATAAGAATGTCCTGGAGGAGTAAAAGTCTCGTCGGGGTCATCACTCCACCAAATGGCAGCTTCTTTTTGTGCTTGTGTTAGCGCATCTTTTTGTTTGGAAGTTTTCAGAAATTGCTGATAATATTCAGAATTGAACAAAGTATCGAATGGAATAATTTTAGGGTCAGTAATTTCATGATTTTGTTTTAGAAAAGTCCTGTTTTCTCCCCAATGCGGATGTAATGGATAGTGACTAAATGATTGGGCAAATAATGGTGGACTCCATGAGCCTGCACGTTGAGGGTGAGTCATTTTTTTGTC
Organism: Arcicella sp. LKC2W; assembly: GCF_034931005.1. Classification (NCBI taxonomy): domain Bacteria; kingdom Pseudomonadati; phylum Bacteroidota; class Cytophagia; order Cytophagales; family Flectobacillaceae; genus Arcicella; species Arcicella sp. LKC2W. Next base: position 251,826 of record NZ_JAYGIN010000001.1, on the reverse strand, counting down.
AAAATTTTTCAAATAGCCACGATGTCCGCCGTCAGTTTTCGACCATTCAAAAATGGAATCAGCTACGGATTTTCCAAAAGTTACCGACCGTTCAATTAATGCTTTATCTTGAAGGTTTTTTGTATAATACTCATAAATAGTGTTTTCCAAAGAATCTATTTTGAGTTTATTTTTATCAGAAGTTTGATTATAAATGTTTTTTAAAATAGTAGCTTGAGCAGCGTTTAAAGATAATTTCCAATCGTATTTTTTGTTTTTTTCTGGTTTTGGAAGATTGTCTAATCCGTTTAATTGTCCTGATAGAGATTGATAATTTGGATAAGCATTTACCACAGATTCATACATTGTCAAACCAATATATCCTAAACATCTTGATGAATAGGTAGGGGAATTTGAAGGTGTGTTTTTGGTAATATAGAGCGTTATATCCGCCCATTTAGTTGTTAAATCTTGGTCTGTTAAGGGTTGTTCAGATTTACAACGGGTAAAAAGTATGATAAGGGAAAGTGGAAATAATAAAAGCAGTAATTTTATTCTCATATATCTTGGGTTTGGGAAGTTTTGAAGTTGTTTCTACTTTTCGTTTTAGAGACTAAAGTTTATACTTAACTGATAGAGGTTTATGAAAATGTGTAATCTGTTGATTTTTAGTGAATTAATTTGTTCACTTTTTTGCAAATCGCTTTTCTTTACGGAACTATCTACAATTTGTCGCAGAATAAAATTAGCCCACAGATTGTACTGATTCAACGGATTTACACGGATAAATTTAAAGAAAAATCAGTGTAAATCTGTTTTATCTGTTCTATCCGTGGTCTAATTTTGTCTTGCGACAAATAGTAGATAATTCCGTTTCTTTTATTGAATATGCTCTAAAAAATTAAAAATCTACCCCAAAATAGAGGTAGATTTTTAATAATCAAAGGTTATTTAATATTAATAACCAGGGTTTTGAACCAACTTATTGTTTCTGCTCATTTCATCTCTACTCAACGGTCTGAAATACATTTTATCCACCCATTTTCTGGTTTCATTTTCTGTATTATCAACTACTGTATAGTTATAAGTATAAATATTTTTGTCGTATTTGTATGGTTTTAATGCTTTTGCACCAGTCTTCAATTTGGCTTCGATATTTAATGATTTAATACCTCTACCAACGGTTGTTGCTGCAATTAACCATCTACGTGCATCATGATAACGGTGTTCTTCATAAACCAATTCAACACGTCTTTCATTGCGAATTCTCTGGCGAAGGGCATCTCCTTTATCAGTTACCGCAGGCATACCTGCTCTAAATCTAATTCTGTTTACCCATTTCAATGCTTCTGCTTCGTCGCCAGTTTCAAGAGCTGCCTCTGCATAACTCAAAGCCATTTCTGTAACTCTGATGAATGGCCAAGGAATAACCTGAGCACTTGATTGATTATCGGCTAAACCTGGATTAGCATCAATAAATTTACGAGTATAATAGTGAGTTCTACTACCATTCCAGTTTTCTACTGCTGATTCTCTTGTATCAATACCGTTGATTTTTCCGCCTGCACCATCATCATAATAACCAGTTTGAATTTGGTTAACTGGGTCAAGTCCTGCTACATCCGAAGGTCTTGGTTTCCAAACTGCTCCGTCGTATAAAACTGTTGCATAAAAACGTGGGTCACGGTTTGAATATGGAGCCGCTTTGTGTTCTGCTTTTGTCCAATCAAATTTAGAACCGTCCATCATTTCATAGTCATCAACTAAATTCTGGATTGGCGTATTTCCTGCCCAGTTGTGATAACCATTTGGTCCATTGTTAATTCCATAGTGAATACCACCCAAAGGCCAGTTATCTTCAGCAGTATAAAGTCCTGTATGAGTTCTTTGGAAAATCAATTCAGAAGAGGCAGAAGCATCACCTACTGCACTTTGTCCTCCCATAGCAATTGACATATAGTTTGCCGTTCCATCAGCCGCTGTTGCTGGGGCTGTCAAATTCAATTTATAACCTGCCGATACATCTAAAACTGCTTTAGCTGCCGCTTTAGCCGCTGCCCATCTTGCTGCTCTATCTCCTGAAGTATAAGCTAATAATTCAAGATTTGTGAAAGTTCCAATAGTTGGAGTTTTTGCTTTCAAGGCAGTTGCATCGTGCAAATCACTGGCTGCATATAAAAGTACACGAGCTTTAAGAGCCATTGCACTAATTTTGGTAGCTCTACCAGCTACTGTACTTTTGCCATCTAATAATTTGATAGCATTGTCAAGGTCGCTGATGATAAATTTAACACATTCATCGTAAGTGCTTCTTGCAATGGTATAATCCTCATTTAAACCATAAGGTTTGCTAATTAAAGGTACACCACCATAAAATCTTACTAATTGTTGGTAGTAGTATGCTCTCAAGAAATAAGCTTCACCTGTAAGTTTTTCCTTTAAAGTTGCATCTGTAAATGTTGCCGTTGGAAGGCTCTGTAAGGCAACATTTGCTTGTCTGATAGCTAAATACATTCTACCGTATTCATACGTTGGACTTTCCCAAGCTTTGTTGTTAGCCGTTTCAGAACCTTCCGTAAATGTATTGATATTTCTACCTGCGTGGGTAAACATTGCTTCGTCTGTATAGGCTGCAAGTGCTTGTTCTTCAAAACCACCGTAACCTAAATATGAATAAACGTTAAAGATGAACGCTTCAGAAAGTGCTCCATCAGCCCAAGTGGCTTGACTTGAGATTTTGTCGAGCGGCTTAGTGTTCAAGAACTCTTTATCGCACGACAAAACAAACGCCATTGATACAAAAAGCACGCTTATTTTTATGATTGATTTTTTCATTTTATTATCTTTTATGAATGAATTAAAAACTTAAACTTAAACCTGTATTAAGAACACGTGATTGTGGATAATACACACCGCTTTGTACTGTTGACTCTGGGTCAAATACTTTTGTTTTATCGAACGTAAGTAAATTTGAACCGTTTACATAAAGTCTAAGTGCTCCAATTTTATATTTATCAGTAATATGTTTTGGAACTGTATAAGCTAACTGTAAGTTTTTCAAACGAATATAATCTTTGCTGAAAAGGTAATAAGTATTGTTTCCGTAGTTTCCACCTGTAAAATAAGTATCACCTCTACTTGCTAAACGTGGGTGTTCGCTACTCGGATTGTCGATTGACCAGCGGTTGTCGTAAGAATATTTCAAGAAGTTACCAATATCTCCTGATTCTGTCTGAACACGGATAGCCGCACCAGTTGCACCTTGGAATAAGATATTCAATTCAAAGCCTTTATATTTTAAATCTAAAGTTGCTCCGAAGTTGAAAGTAGGCGTAGCATTTTGGTCTAATCTTTCTCTATCATCACCGTTGATTTTGCCATCACCGTTTACGTCTTCAAATTTCATATCTCCTGGAATTAACTTAGAAGTTACACCGCTATAATCAAGTTTATTAGCTTCAATGTCCGCTTTGTCTTTAAAAACTCCTGCCGAACGATACACTAAATAAGATTCAATTGGTTTTCCTTCTTGTAATTGGTAGCTTGGAGCTCCCGGGATTTCATCCATATAAATAACTTTGTTTTTAGCATAACCACCATTTACACCTGCTCTGAAAGTAAGGTCTTTTGTTGCTTTTCCGTTATAACCAATATTGAATTCAAAGCCTTTATTTTCTACAATACCCGCATTTACAGGAGGTAACAATGAGTTGATACCAGATGAAGCAGGTGTTGAACCGTTTTTCTGAATCAAGATTTGGTCTCTTTTGTTATAGAAGTATTCTAAAATAACATCAATTTTGTTATTCAATAAACTCATGTCAATACCGAGGTTGTAGTTATTCGCTCTTTCCCAAGTAAAGTTAGGGTTTGCTAAAACAGTTTCTCCCAAAGTAGTTACCACTTGGCTATTGATTGGATAGTTTCCGAAACCATACGTTGATAAATAAGCATATTCTTGAAGTTGTCCGTTAAAGAAAACTTGGTCATTACCCATTTGTCCATAAGAAGCACGAACTTTCATGTGGTCAATAGCAGGTACTTTAAAGAAATCTTCTTTTGATACGTTCCAACCTAACAAAACTCCTGGGAAGAAACCGAATCTACTTGATTCAGGGAAAATATATGAACCGTCATAACGAGCAATAAATTCTGCTAAGTATTTCTCATTATAGTTGTATTGTAAACGTCCATAATACCCTAATCTTGCTCTGCTGTAAGCACTACCACCAGTATTTTGTTGTAATGAACCTCCTGCAAATAATTGGTCAATTGCTGGTGAAATATAGTTTCTTCTGTAAGCAAAAAAGCCCTCACCTGAGAAATTTTCTTTAGTAACACCCATCATTACACCAACATTGTGTAGCTTATTAATTTGTTTATCATAACTTATCTGTGCTGTTAAGTTTGTATTCAATAATGAGCTATAACCTTGTGATAATCTTGGGTCAGTGAAATTTGAACGAATGGCACCTACCAATTTTGGCGTTACACCATCTGCTTCATAAGAAACTTTGTCCCAACTATAAAGTTTCCAAGGTGTTTGCCAGATTTTGTTTGTACCACTATTTTTATCAACTGCTGCCGATAACGTAACTTTCAAGCCTTCAATCCATGGATTAGTTATAGATACTGAACCATTTGTTTGTAAATAATCAACTGGATTGTCAATGTAACCTGTTGCATTAGTCGTAATTACATACGGATTTTGTCCATTTTCAATATCTGGGCCTGGCAAACCATTTGGCCATACTTCTGGCTCTGTTGGACGACCACGCATTAACATTCTAAAAATAGAACCTGCACTTTCGGTTGGGAAACGACGTTGCTCACGTCTGGTCATAATACCAAGATTTGCCACAATGTATTTGCTGATGTTTGCTTCAACGTTCGTTCTGAAATTGAATTGTTGGTAGCTTGTAGCAGAGTTTTTGTAATATGCGTCTTGATTTACGTAACCAATTGAAGAAAAATATCGGATAGTTTCACTACCTCCAGAAATGGATAAGTTGTGTGAAGACTGTGGCGACCATGTTTTGAAAGCATCTCCAAACCAGTCAGTATTTGGATATTTCCATTTGTCAGTCCCTGCTGCATAACCTTTTACAGCTTCTGGGCTATAATTGGCATTGATAGTTGTACCAGCAGATGGAGACGTAAAAGTTCCTGTGCTTTGGATACCTTTCCAAGCTGCACCCCATTCACCATCAGGGATAGTTTTATAAATAGGCAACTCATTCATGATTTGTGCATACTCAGATGAATTAGCCATTTGAGGTACACGTGCAGGTTGTGACCAACCAGTATTGAAATTATACGTAATTGTTGGTTTTCCAGCTTTTCCTTGTTTTGTTGTTACCAAAATTGCTCCGTTGGCAGCTCTTGCCCCATAAATAGCGGCAGAAGCATCTTTCAAAACAGAAATAGATTCGATGTCGTTACCATTTAAACGTCCAACACCACCATCTCTGTCAGGCACACCGTCAATTACTACTAAAGGACTGCTATTTCCAAGCGTGTTTGTACCTCTGATTGAGATTCTCGCTCCGTCATTTCCTGGTTCACCGCTTGATTGAATTACTACTAAACCGGGCAAACGACCTGCTAAAGAGTTACTGATTTCTACGTTTGGAGAACGTAAAATTTTCTCTCCTTGAACGGCTACAACTGCACCCGTTACGGTAGCTTTTTTCTGAGTACCATAACCTACCACAACCACTTCTTCAAGGTTTCTATTGTCTTGAGTCAAGCTAATTGTAAGTGACGTTTTTCCATTAATTTGTACTTCTTTGCTTACAAAACCTACATACGTAAGTACCAATGTTGCATTTTTGGGTGCATTTACTGAGAATGCACCTTTTGCATCAGAAATTGCTCCAGAGGTAGTTCCCTTTACTAAAATGTTTACGCCTGGTAAACCTTCCCCTTTTTCATCAATAACCTTACCCGTAACACTTTGTGCAATGGCATTTGAAAAACTTGCCAATGCTACAATCAGCATGAGTAAGAGTTTTGTTCTGAAAATTGGAATTCTTTGAGTTAGAATTGTTTTCATAGTTTAATTAAGACTTGGATAAATTTTGTATGATTTTTAAATCTTTGTGATACCAGACTTAACTGGTCTTGAACAGAGCAAACCGATTAAAATGTTCATCGAATAGACTGCAAAATGACCATATTTATATTTTGCAGAAGGACCAAGCATCGTGTTATTTTAAATTTTCAGTAGTTCTATTTTAAAGCAAACACAGTGATTTATTTACTTTTAGTTTATTCTGCATTTAAAGTGATATTTGTTTCTTCTTGTTAATATTGTATAGGATAAATTTAATATTTTTTTGATTATAAACAAGAAGAGGTGTCTTGTTTTACCATTATTTTACTATCATCCTAAGTTTTAAGAAACCGACATTCAACAGTACGGATTAAACAATGCAAAAAAGCAATTAATGTAGTTTTTTTAATGAGGATATTGTCAATTATCAACTGAGCAGTTTTGAAGACATAATTGGCTAAACAAAGTTAAATTAATATAGAATTTTATGATTATACTTAAAGATTGTAATCACGAAAATATACTAAGTTTTGTCATGATTTTAATAGTGAAAATAAATTAGAGTTGTTTTATTTATAATCTATCACTCTTAATTAATATTATTATTGAGGTAAATACAATTAATAGTAATTTTTTAATTTATAATGTAAAAAAGCAAATATTGAAGTGCAAAGTTTTTCAAAAAAATGCTTGAATAAAAATAGTTAATATTCTGAAAATGATGGATAAAATTATGGTTTTGCGTGTCATTTTAAATTAATTTTTGAAATCATAAATTTTTACTTAAAATAGTCTTAATTATATTTTTTATTGTATTAATTTATTTTATCGTATTGTAAGGTTTTTTATGGATAATGATGTATTAATGGATATTATCATCAATCAAGTAGCATAAAGTTGTCAGATTTTTCGAGTAGTTTTAGCAAAAAAATAGCTTTTTTAAAAAACATAATTTTAAGTATGAAAAAATATATTTGTCTGGCAATTTCGCTTGCCTTTTTTGGTTCAGATAGTTTGGCTCAAACGTCAAAAAATCGGATTCAATTAATCACAAAAACGAAAGAAAATAAGGTGGAAGTCGTGGTAGATAATAAACCATTTACGGCTTATTTCTTTCCGAATGATTCTATTCTGAAAAAGCCAGTTCTTTTCCCAATAGTTACTACTCAAGGAACAACTGTTACTCGTGGTTATCCATTTGCTACTCGGGCAGGTGAACGAGTTGACCATCCACACCATGTAGGAATGTGGTTAAATTATGAATCCGTAAATGGGTTTGATTTCTGGAATAATTCAACGGCTATCAAAGACCGTTCGAAATACGGAACGATTAAACATACAGGAATTACAAAATCAAGTAGTGGTGTTGGCAAAGCAAATTTGGAGGTAACTGCTGATTGGATTGATACTGATGGAAAGGGGAAAACGTTATTGAAAGAAACGACTAAATATGTTTTTTATGCCAATGGAAATCAAAGAATAATTGATAGAATTACGACATTGACGGCTCAAAATGATGAAGTTCTTTTCAAAGACGTGAAAGATGGAATGTTTGCTATTAGATTAGCTCGTGAATTGGAACACCCTTCTGATAAACCAGATGTTTTTGTTGACGCAAACGGAATTGAAACAAAGGTTGACAAATTAGACAATACTGGAATTACGGGAAAATATCATAGTAGTGAAGGAATCAACGGAGAAGACGTTTGGAGTACACGTGGAAAATGGGTGAATTTAACTGGGAAAATCAAAAATGAAGATATTTCTGTTGCCATTATCGACCATCCTGCCAATGTAAGTTATCCAACTTTTTGGCACGCAAGAGGTTATGGTTTATTTGCAGCAAATCCATTAGGCGAAAAAGTATTTAGCAAAGAGAAAAAAGAATTGAACTATAAGCTTGCTCCTCATCAGTCGGTAACTTTTAGATATAGAACAGTGATTACTTCTGGAACGGCTTCGGATGAAAATTTAAACAAATTAGCTGCTGAATTCGCTGCAAGTAAGTAGTTATTGGTTGATTAGTTGATTGGTTATTAGTTGATTGGTTATTAGTTGATTGGTTATTAGTTGATTGGTTATTAGTTGATTGGTTATTAGTTGATTGGTTATTAGTTGATTGGTTATTAGTTGATTGGTTATTAGTTGATTGGTTATTGGTAGATTGGTTATTGGTAGATTGGTTATTAGTAGATTGGTTGATTTGGAATAAAATCAATTTACCAATTTACCAATTTACCAATAACCAATCAACCAATAACCATTCACCAATTAGCAAAAATAAACTAAAAAGGTACTTTATGCGTTTAATCTGAAAATTAACCGTATGAAGTATCTTTTTTTTATCCTACTGCTCTCAAATACCATTTTTGCTCAAAGAGACTCCGTTTTTTATAAAATGTCTGCTTTAAAGTTTTTGAGTTTACCACAAGCAAATCAGCCAATCGACGTTCGGAATCCCGACTTTGAGCTTTTGGATGCAGCTCTTTTTCAGGCAACCAATGAACAAAGGACAGCTTTTAATTTGCCGATTTTTCAGTATTCTTCAGTTATTCATCAAGCTGCTATTGGGCATTCAGTTGCGATGGTTAATCAGGATTTTTATAACCATGACAATCCTTTTGATGCCACCAATAAAAGTTTGCCAGATAGAATTTTTAGAAGAACAAAAGTTTATCGACAATTGGCAGAAAATATCGCACAGCATGATGTTTTGATGGCAGCGGGTAATATGTATTGTTTTACACCGCCCAAAAGCGGAGGCGATTTTTATTATTATGATTGTAAAACAAAAAAAGCATTACCAATGATGACTTATGCCGAATTTGCTCGTTCAGTAGTAAATGGATGGATGAATTCGCCACATCATAGAGCCAATATTTTAGATTCAAAATTGAAATTTATGGCTTGTTCTGGCCGAATTTCAAAGAATCCTTACAAATCTCAAAGAAGTCCTTTTGCCCGTTTAACACAAGATTTTGGCGGGTAAATACCCTTTTTCTACTTCGTGGTATTATGTTTGTATTAAATAAAAATACCAACACCTATCTAAGAAAATATAACCAACAATTAATTTTAGGTATCTTTGTAAAACCCATCATTTTGGAATAATAATCCAACGTGTTTTCAAACATAAGCTAAATTGACAAACGAATAACTAAATATAGAATGAAATTAACTTTTTGGGGAGCTACGAGGCAGGTGACAGGTAGTATGTATTTACTTGAGTTAGACGATGAATATAAAATTCTGATTGATTGTGGAACAAATATGGAGCGTGATATTGACTATTCACAACCCGTAACAAACAAAGCATTTTTTCCGTTTGAGGCTTCGCAAGTAAATTTGGTTCTTCTTACACACGCACACATTGACCATTCTGGAAATATACCCATGTTGTACCGTGAAGGCTACGAAGGACAAGTGCTTTGTACGACTCCTACGGCAGAATTGACTGGACTTTTACTGACCGATGCGGCAAATTTGCATTTGAAAAAAATAAAGCAGGCGGAGGGAGATAGCAAGAAAAAGAAGAAAAAAATGGATAGATTGCTTGTAAAGGGCGATTTATATTTACAAAAAGACGTTGAAGACTCGATGTCTAATTTTGTAACGATTCAGTTCAATCATCGTTTTAGAGTTTCTGATACGGCTTGGGTTACGTTTATTCCAGCAGGACATTTGTTGGGTGCGGCTCATATTGTTTTGGAAGTAAAAGAAGACGGAAAGACAAAATCAATTTGTTTTTCGGGAGATATTGGACGGAATAATTATCCACTCCATATTGACCCATCTGCTGAAATTCCAGAAGTAGATTATTTACTTTGCGAAACTACTTATGGGGCAAGATTACACGAAGATAAAATTTCACCCGAAGATGCTTTAGGCGATGTTATTAAACGTACTTGTATTGATATGCCAGGGCGTTTGATTATTCCTGCTTTCTCTGTTGGACGTACACAAGCTTTACTTTTTACTTTGAATAAACTTTACAGTGAACGTGGTTTTCAACCCATTAAAGTATTCAGTGACAGTCCATTAGCGTATGCTTCAACAAAGGTTTATCAGAAAAACCTTAAGCAATTGAATAAGGAAGCTCGTGATTTTCAACACGATAATGATACGCTTTTCGACTTTGAGAATCTGCAATATATTCAGTCAGAAAAATCAAGTAAAGCCATTTCTAATTACGGTGAGCCTTGTATTATTATTTCTGCTTCTGGAATGATTTCGGGAGGACGTGTTGAGCAACACATTGCCGCAAATATCAATAATGCTTATTGTACCATTCTTTTGGTAGGCTATGCTTCAGAAGGAACTTTAGGTTGGCGTTTAATGAATGGACAGAAAACCTTGAGAATCAAAGATGTAGAACATACTGTTTTGGCGAATGTAGAGAAAATTGATGTATTCTCGGGACATGGCGACCAAAATGATTTGATAAACTTTGTAAAAAAACAATCGAAGGAAAAACTGAAAAAAGTATTCTTGATTCATGGAGAAATGGATAGTATGGAGGCTTTCAAAGAAGTTTTAGAAAAAGATGGTTATAGTGGTGTTGAAATTCCAGAAATGGGGCAAACCTTTGAGTTATAAGGGTTTTTCTGTAAATTGAAATTAAATTATTAGGCAAGATTTTCTTGCCTTTTTTTATTACCTCAAATCCATCATCATGCAAACCACTCTTATTACAAACGATGCCGTAATTTTCGGAATTCTGCTTGCTATTATTTATTTCACCTTTTATACTTCATCACTTCAGAGTCGTTTTTGGCAACGTTTTTACCTGTTTTTTCCAAGTATTCTTATCTGTTATTTTGTACCTGGATTGCTTAATTCTTTCAATATTATTTCAGGAGAAAATTCAAAATTATACGATGTTGCCTCAAAGTTTTTATTACCTGCGTGTTTAGTTTATTTTACCATAAGTATTGATTTTCAAGCATTAAAAAGGTTAGGGCCAAAAGCAATTATTGTATTTTTAGCGGGTTCAGTAGGGGTAATGATTGGTGGACCTGCATCAATTTGGATTGTCAAAATGATAAGTCCCGACACCGTAGCAGGTGAAACATGGCGTGGATTAGCCACCATTGCAGGTAGTTGGATTGGTGGAAGTGCCAATCAGACTGCTTTAAAAGAAGTTTTTAACCCATCTGCGGAGGTTTTTTCGCAAGCAATTGCAGTTGATGTAGTTACCGCAGAACTATGGTTGGCACTATTACTTTATGGTGTTGGTAATGCTCATAAATTAGATAAATGGTTAGGGGCTGATACGAGTGCTGTTGATGAAATTAGAGATAAAATTGAAAGAGAATATACTGATAATCAGAGAAATCCGAGTTTTAATGATTTGTTGAAAATTCTTTTTGTAGGCTTTGGAACAACTGCTTTGGCGTATGTATGTGCAGATTTTATTGTTCCATTTATTGAGAATAATTATCCCAATCTCAAGAAATTCAGTTTGACATCTACTTCATTTTGGGTAATTTCATTGGTTACACTTTTCGGTTTACTACTATCAAAAACATCATTGCGAGACATCGAAAAAGTTGGGGCTTCTAAATTTGGCAGTATATTTTTATTCATTTTAATTACCACAATTGGTATGAAAATGGACATATTATCTGCCTTAGAAAAACCTCAATTATTTTTAGTAGGAATTATTTGGATGTTTTTTCACGCTTCGTTCACGCTCATTGCTGCTTATTTTACAAAATCTCCTTATTTTTTTACTGCGGTTGGCTCTCAAGCAAATGTTGGAGGAGCGGCTTCTGCCTCGGTTGTGGCAGCGGCTTTTCATCCATCTTTGGCATCTGTTGGGGTTTTATTAGCCATTTTAGGTTATGCACTTGGTACATATTTAGGGTATTTGACAGGGCTAATGATGCAGTGGGTAGTCATGAATTTGTAATAAGTACATCTTTTCTGAGAATAATGTCACTCGCAAAAAAGATGCACGTAGTATGTTTATTCTCCGCTACCTTCGATTTCTCTTTTTAATCTACTCAAAGATTGTGGGGTAATGCCAAGATAAGATGCTACAATGTGTTGAGGGATTCGATGAAGGAGGTTTTGATAAGAGTGTTGATATTTTCTGTAACGAGTGGCTGCATCATCGTTCATCATTGAGCGTAATCGACGATGCGAAATAATAAAATTTATATCACTAATTTTTCTACCAATGGTTTCCCAAACATGGAATTTAGCGTATAGATTCATTAAATCTTCGTAATAAAATACGATAACTTCGGTTTCTTCAATTGCCTCTACAAAATCCGTAGAAGGGTTTTGAGACATAAAACTGACGTGTTCAGAAAAAATATTTAACTCACGAGTAATAATGTAGGTTCTTTGATTGCCGTTTGGCATCATCTGAAAGGTTCGTATAATACCTCTTTTAATAAAATAGCCTTCTGTACAGGTTTCTCCTGCTTTTAAGATTATTTCACCTTTTTTAAAAACTTTTGTCTTTAAATAGGGTATTAGTAGAGCAATGTCTTCTTCTGTTGGAATGACTCCAAATGACATAATTTTTTCACGAACAAGACATAGGTCTGTGGGTAAATTCATGTGGTTAGCGGATTTTTTTAAGAGTTAGCGGAAATTTTTAAGTGTAAGAATATTAATTAAAATGACTTTTAAAGTCTATTAGATTATATTTTTCAAAGTTAAGAACGTATTTTTGTATTAGGATATAATTAAGAATAAAAACATATAAAAATGTTAAGATTCTTTCAGAACATTTATACCATTAAATAAATAACGTGAAGAACATACGTAATTTTTGTATTATTGCCCATATCGACCATGGTAAAAGTACCTTGGCTGACAGATTAATTGAGTTTACTGAGACTGTTTTGAAACGTAATATGCAAGCCCAGTTGCTTGACGATATGGATTTGGAACGGGAGAGAGGAATCACTATTAAGTCGCACGCTATTCAAATGAATTATGTCTATGAAGGCGAACATTACGTGTTTAACTTGATTGACACCCCCGGTCACGTTGACTTTTCTTATGAAGTTTCACGTTCTATCGCAGCCTGTGAAGGAGCTTTATTGATTGTGGATGCTGCTCAGGGAATTGAGGCACAAACTATTTCCAATTTATTTTTAGCACTTGGTCATGACTTGGAAATTATTCCAGTTTTGAACAAAATTGACCTTCCTGGGGCAATGCCAGAAGAAGTTACCGACCAAATTGTTGATTTATTAGGTTGCGAACGTTCAGACGTAATTCACGCTTCTGGTAAAGAAGGTATTGGTATTTCTGATATTCTTAAAGCAGTAATTGAAAGAATTCCTGCTCCAAAAGGCGACCCAGAAGCACCATTACAAGCCTTGATTTTTGACTCTGAATTTAATTCATATCGTGGAATTGAGGTAATGTTTAGAGTTTTCAATGGTGAAATTCGTAAAGGCGATAAAGTAAAGTTTGTAGCGACAGGAAAAGAATATTCTGCTGATGAAATTGGTACTTTACGTTTTGAAAAAGAGCCTAAAGATGTTGTCAAAGCAGGTGACGTAGGTTATTTGATTTCTGGAATTAAGGAAGCAAAAGAAGTAAAAGTTGGTGATACCATTACACATCGTGACCGACCTTGTAAAGACTTTATCGAAGGTTTTGAAGAAGTAAAACCAATGGTTTTTGCGGGTATTTATCCAGTAGAAACGACTGAGTTTGAAGACCTTCGTGATGCAATGGGTAAACTCCAGTTGAACGATGCTTCATTGGTTTGGGAACCTGAAACATCAATGGCTTTAGGCTTTGGTTTCCGTTGTGGATTCTTGGGAATGTTGCACATGGAAATCGTACAGGAACGTTTGGAACGTGAATTTGATATGACGGTTATTACAACAGTTCCGTCGGTGAAATTCAATGTAAAAATGACCAATGGAGAAGAAATTTGGGTTTCTGCTCCTTCCGAATTGCCAGAGCCAAACTTAATTGATTATGTAGAAGAACCAATAATTAAGGCTCAAATTATCTCAAAATCTGATTATGTTGGGGCAATTATGAAGTTGTGTTTGGATAAAAGAGGAGATTTGAAAAATCAAATTTATTTGACTTCTGACAGAGTTGAATTGTCATTTGATTTACCACTTTCGGAAGTAGTTTTTGATTTCTTCGATAAATTAAAGACAATTTCACGTGGTTACGCATCACTCGATTACGAATATAAAGGTTACCAACAAGGCGATATGGTGAAGTTGGACATCATGTTGAACGCTGAGAAAGTCGATGCCCTTTCTGCGATTGTTCACCGTGATAAGGCTTATGAATGGGGAAAACGTTTATGTGAAAAACTCCGTGAATTATTGCCAAGACAACAGTTCGAAATTGCGATTCAAGCGGCAATTGGACAAAAAATCATTGCTCGTGAAACGGTAAAAGCTCTTCGTAAAGACGTATTAGCGAAATGTTACGGTGGTGATATTTCTCGTAAACGTAAATTATTGGATAAGCAGAAAAAAGGTAAAAAACGTATGCGTCAAGTAGGAAACGTAGAAATTCCACAAGAGGCGTTTATGGCAGTGTTGAAATTAGATTAATTCTGAGGTTTTAGGTTTCTGGAATTAGGTTTTAGATACTTAGCCTTCATCAACAAAAACGGTCTGTGAGTTAGAACTTACAGACCGTTTTTGTTTTGCAATATTTTAGCTGAAAGGAATAAACTATAACTCCACCATCAAAATCATTAGCTTTTCCAATTCTTTTGTAGCAGAACCAAAGTCTGAATTGTATTTATTTAGCATCATTGAAAAGCACATCATTTCTCCATTTCGAGCTGTAAAATAGCCAGAATAAGCTTTTACGCCATCAATTGAGCCACTTTTTGCATGAACATTTCCAACAGCTTTTGATTTTTTCCCTAAATTAGCGACCGTTCCTGAAACCCCAACAACTGGGATTGATTCGTAAAAAGCATCAAAAGATTTTTCTAAAAACATGGCTTTCAAAATATCTGTCATGTTGTTGGGCGTGATACCATTTGCAGGAGCAAGTCCACTGCCATCTTTGATTTTTAAACCTTCAAACTTCACACCTTTGGTGAGCCAAATTTGCTTTAATCCTTTGACTGCTGCATCGGTTGTACTGCCCAAATTCAAGATAATTGAAGGCGTTTTCAAAAAGGCTTCTGCGTATAAATTGATGCTATGGAGATTACATTCTTTTACTAAATCTTTGAGTGGAGGCGATAATAAAGAATCTATTGTCGTGCTTTGGAGTGGCTTTTGAAACGAAATGTTTTTCTTATTTGCTTCCAATATTGAAATGGGACTTTCTGAAATTTTGACGTTTAATTCTTCCAATTTTTTATGCAAAAAAAACGCAGAAAATAAGGCAGGGTCTGGAATTGAACCTTTTACTGAGAAATTATCTCCCGTAGGAACAAACCCTTCCATGATTAAAACATCTTGATAGGGCGTTGAGTAAATATTAACTTGGTCGCCTGTACCCGCTTTGTCGGTTAGCACTCGATTGATTTTTGTATAATACGGTAAATCAGGGGCAGTTTTCACTAAAGGGGCATTTTCCATGTATTTGGCAGGGTTAAAAGTTGCCCAATACAAGTTTTCATTCATGTTCAAGCCATACGCTCCTGCTCCATAATAATTGCCCATATCGCCCCAAATCCAACCATCAGAAATGACATTTTCATCGAAAAAACTACCATCACCAAATACTCGACCTCTGATTTCTTTGATACCGAGCGATTTTATTTTCTTTGCCCAATTTTCAGTTAATTGCTTATAATCGGGCTGATTTTTGAATCGCCAACTTCCCAAAGAAGGGTCACCAGAACCTTTAATAATGATGTTACCCGTTAGAATTGAATCTTTAATTTCTCCGCTATATTCCAGTGTGGTTGTGTATTTGAAATCACTTCCTAAAGCCATTAAAGCCGTTGCGGATGATACCAACTTGAGTGTTGAAGCAGGTGTTAAACTCTTCTTAGCATTATACTCAACAATATTTAAGTCAGAATTTACCGATTTTATGCTCAATCCAATGAATCCATTTTCTAAAAAGGGCGAAGTAACCAACGAGTCAATTTTCCTTTGAATGACGTCTTTGGGGCTAAGCACTTTAACAGAATCAGCGGTTTGTGGTTGATTCTGAAGCAATATTATTTTGAAAATGCTAAGAAGGAATAATTTCATATTTGCGTTAATGATTAGTTAGTTCGCTTGTGTTAATTGGAGAGAGGGAGATTACTTTATGGTGAGTATTTTAACCAATCAACTAATAACCAATTTCCAATAACTACTTTAATACCTCAACCGTTATTTTACTGTCGGCATAAACTCGTTGCGTTGCTTTTTGAAAGTCTGTTTCCTCAGCTTTGTAAATATTTTCTACGTATTTCTGAGGGTTAATATCGAACAAAGGATAAGCCGTTGATTGTACTTGAATCATGATTTTATGCCCTTTTTTGAAAGTGTGCAAAACATCTTGCAAACGGAAATTAACGTCAGTTTTTTGATTAGCAATCAACGGTTCTGGCTTTAAAAACGAATTTCTAAAACGTGAACGCATAATTTCACTACGCACCATTTGCTGATAACCACCTAATGTAATGTGTTTTGGCGTGTAAGGACTATTTTTTTCATCTCCAGGATAAACGTCGATTAATTTTACGAAGAAATCTGCATCTGTTCCTGTAGTTGAGATTTTTAAATTTGCCATGATTTCACCGCCTAAAGTCATATCTTCTGTTAAAATATCCGTTTCAAATACTAAAACATCAGTTCTTCTACCTGCAAAACGTTGGTCTTCACTCATATAATTTCTTGGCGAAAATCCTAAAATTTGTTTGGGGTCTTCAGTGTATGGAACTGGTTTTGAGGGGTCTGAAACATATTCACTAAAGCCATTTTCTGCCATTCCTGTTGAAATTTTTCCAGTTGAATTCAGAAAGAAATCAACTTTTTGAGCCGTTTTTACGGGATATTCCGAAAACTCACGCCATTCTTTTTTACCTGTATCAAACAAAAATGCTTCGGGTAAACCCGTTTTGCCATCCCCCGATTCTTTTAAAAAGTGTTTGAAGAATTTCAATTCCATATTTTTTTGAAAATAAGTCGCTACGCTATCACCAAAGTAAATATTTGAGTGAAAATGATGTCCTCGCTCACGAGCCCAATCACCATGTCCGAAAGGTCCCATTACTAAAGTATTGTAAACATTGGTGTTATTTTTCTCAATATTTTTGTAAACATTCAACGGACCTGGTAAATCTTCAGCATCAAACCAACCGCCTACTACCATCATAGCAGGAAGATTTTTAACGTTTTTCAAATGCGGAATAATGCTACGTTTTTGCCAAAAATCATCATAATTAGGGTGTTCTGTGTGTTCTTGCCAAAAGAAATTATCTCCATAAACTTTATTGAAATTCTTTAGTGGAGTCATCGTTTTATACCACTCAAAACCATCAGCAGTTTTGATAATAGGAAATTTATCATCGTACCAAGAATCAGGTGTTGGTTTAGGATGTTGAACCCCAAAAACTGGAAATGTTAAGCCATAACCAACAGTAAATGCTCCATTATGGTGAAAATCTTCAAAGAAAAAATCGGAAACGGGTGCTTGAGGAGAAGCTGCTTTTAATGCTGGGTGACCCGATAAAGCTCCTGCAACGGTGTAAAAACCTGGGTAGGAAATTCCGTATTGACCCACACGACCATTATTATTTGGAGTGTTTTTTACTAACCAATCAATGGTGTCATACGTGTCGGTTGATTCGTCAATATCGGTTTTCTTGGTTTTGTTGATGACTTGCGGAGTCATATTTGTCCATATTCCTTCCGACATCCAACGTCCACGTACATCTTGGTTCACAAAAATGAACTTCTCTCGCATCATATAACGTGAATAGTACAACATTTTTGGGTAATCATCTTTGCCGTACGGAGCAACGTCGTAACAAGTACGTTGAATCACGATTGGGTATTGATTAGTAGGAGAGGCATCTTTTGGCGTGTAGATATTTGTAAAGAGTTTTACGCCGTCTCGCATCGTTATTTGTACTTGCGATTTTACATAATTTTCACGAATGAAAGCAGAATCTTGCTGTGCAGTTGACATCATTTGGGCATTTATCGTGAAAGATAAAGCACTGATGACCAATAAAAAGAGTAGTTTTTTCATGTTAATGTTTGTTGAAATTTCTTCGGTAAAGTACAAAGATATAATCTCTTGGCACTTTACCCAAAAAAGTGGTTCAACAAACCTTATGCACTTCTTTTTCGATAGTTGAAAATGGCTAAACCATTGAAAAAAATGGCAAATCCAATGATTTTGAGAAAGTCGGGAAATAAATCAGAAAATGAACTTCCCTTAATGAAAACAGCTCGGATAATTTTTACAAAATACATGGGAGGATTACATTTGGCAATGTATTTCGCCCAATCGGGCATACTTTCGATAGGGGTATAAAGTCCGCTCATCAACACAAAAATCATCATGAAGAAAAAGGCAAAAAGTGTGGCTTGTTGTTGCGAATCAGAAATGGTGCTGATAAGTAATCCAATGCCCAAAACCGCCAATAAATATACGGCTGAAAATATGTAAATAGTTAAATATGAGCCATTTGGAATTATTTTAAAAATGACAAATGCCACAATCATTCCTATGGTCATGGTTATCATTCCAAGAATCCAGAAGGGAATTAATTTGCCCAAAATGAACTCATATTTTTTGATAGGCGTAACATTAATTTGTTCAATTGTCCCTTTTTCTTTTTCTGAAACAATATTTAAACTCGCTAAAAAACTTCCGACCATCGTCACTAAAATTGCCAAAATTCCAGGAACCATAAACAGGTGATAATCAATGTGCGGATTGTACCAATTGGCGGTGGTTATCTGAATTTGGGGCATATCCACAAACTTGGGCAGTTGTATCCATTCTTCACGAATTTCATTGTTGAAATCAGCAATCATTTGTACAGCATACGACGAGCCAAGTCCTGCTTTTACGTTATTGGAAGCATCAGCAGCTAAGGCTAATTTAGCAGTATTTTCTTTGATTAAATCTCTTTCAAAATGAGCAGGAATTGTTAAAACTAAGTCCGATTTTCCTTTTCCAACGTTGTCCAAAGCCTTTGAATAATCATTATCATATTGCACCAATCGGAAATAATCAGAAGAGGTGATTTTAGAAATTAATCTTCTTGAATAACTCGAATGGTCTTGGTCTATTACACTGATTGATAAGTGTTTAATTTCATAATCTGCCGCTAATGGAATCAGAATTAATTGAATTATGGGCATCATAAACATCATTCTCAAGATAGTTTTATCCCGAAATATTTGTCTAAATTCTTTCTGTAAAATGAATGATAAGTTTCTCATAATTCGTTAATAAAAAGTTGGTTGTGACATAATTTATCAGAATTAAAACTCGATAAATCGGAATACTGAACTTCCCGAAAGTTTTTCTACTTTCGGGAAGTTTATCTGATAAGTTATGTCATTCTCAATAAGCAATTGATTGTAAGTATTTTGTTGCTTAATCCCCAACCCTAACCCCTATTTGGGTTGTTGTTGCGTTACGCAATGCACCATTCCGCCATTGGCATAAAGGTTCCTAACATCAATCCCAATTACCTTTCTGTTTGGGTATAATTTCTGGATAATTTGATTGGCAATTACATCATTTGGGTCATTATAATTGGGTACCAAAATACTGTTATTGGCTATGTAATAATTGATGTAAGAACCCTGATAACCCAGATTTTTACCATATTCTGTTACCACATTTTTCTGTGTAAGTGGCAGATTTACAATGTTATAAGCTATACCATCTTTGTTTTTGGCGATATAAATTTTATCAATGTCACTGGCTGGAACTTCCCAATTCAAAAGGTCGTCTTCCGACATCGTTACAAGCGTATTTTTATTGGCAAATTTTACAAAGCCGTCGATGTGCATATCGGTAATTTCTAAACCTGCTACACCGTCCAACCAAATAAAGTTTGTTACGCCCAAATATTTGGTAAAGTTCGCCTCAGCTTGTGCCTGAGTCATATTTGGATTTCTATTTTTGTTTAAAATGGCACTTTTTGTAGCGATAAATGTGCCGTTTCCATCTATTTCAACAGAACCACCTTCGTTGGTCATTAAGCTATTCAAATCAATAACTTTTTGATTTTGGTCTTTTCCAATTTTTGATGGAATTACGTTGCAATTTTGATAATCTGCCTTTTTTCCCCAACCGTTAAAACCCCAATCTTCAAGCAATAATTGACCGTTTTTATCCTTTACGTAAATTGGACCGTTGTCTCTAACCCAAACGTCGTCGGTGGCATAAATTTTAAAATCCACATTTTGTAATGGAATACTTGCCGATACAAGTAATTTTTGAATTCTGTCTTTTTCAGTAGTATTATACGCTACGATATGTACTTTTTCACCAGAAACGAGTGCTTTTGTCATGGCAACCCAAGTGGCATCTAATCTTTTACGGTAAGTAGTGCCGTATTGATAATGGTGTGGCCATTGCAACCAAGTGCCTTCGTGTTGGTCGGCTTCGTCGGGCATGGTGTACAAAATTTCAGTAACCGTCCGATTATTTGAATCTACATTGGTAGAAGTTTGAGTGCCAATTTCTTCTGTTTCGCAAGAAGCCAATAACATCAATAGCGATAATGCTGGGATTAACATACGTTTCATTTTTTTGAGATTAAATGTTGATAATTTTTATACAAAATTACCTTTCATCTCAACGGTCATGTTGTCCAAAATTGACAAGTTACTGAAATTATAAAGCTTTTGTCGTAAGACAAAATTAGACCACTGATGATACAGATTTAACAGATTTATACTGGAATGGAATTGAGATAAAATGAATGAAAATCTGTTTGAATCTGTCTAATCTCTTAAATCTGTGGTCTATTTGGTTTCACTTATATTTTTTTCAAAGGGAATAAAATCTCTGTGATAAAGCTGTCTTTTTCGGCGGTATCAAAATCATGAATTAGATAATGTTCAATGACAGGCGAATTATCAAATTCTAATTTTGCGTTCAAAAGCCAATCTTTATAAATCATTCTGTAAGTGTCTTCTATATGGTCATAATTGCCTTTATGAATATATTTAGCGTATTTTCCACCCAATATTTCTTTTGTTAAATACGATTTGTCGTTCGGGGATTCGGTAATACAGGCTTCATAACGGCAATGTTTTTCAATGGTAATTAAAGGTTGGTCAACGATAATTCCATAATATGAAACATTGTTATTTTTATGAAATAATTGGTCAATTTTATCCCAATGTTTTTCTATTTCATCGTTATTGTAATTGGTGGTTTTTATGCTTTGATAATAAATTTTAATGGCATTGATGTATACAATTTCTGGTTGAATTAATGGTTTGTTTTGGGCTTCATTCAAGAAAGATTCAAAAATTTTCAACTTGCTGATTCTTGCCTCAGTTGGTGAAACCTGAAATTGCTTTTTGAAAGATTTGGTAAAAGCTTGTAAACTTTCAAAACCAACAGAATAAGCAATATCCGTAATGGTATCAGATGTATAAATTAGCTTTTTATAACCATTTTCAAGTTTAAGTCGTTTTTGAAATGCACCTAAAGTTTCCTTGAAAATATTTTGAAATACACGATGCAGATTTCGGTATGAATAACAGCCAATATCCTCCAATTCTTCAATCGGGATATTACGATGAAAATTATCTTCTACGTATTTGATGATATGTTGAATTTTCTCTAAATCCATTTTATTCTAATCTTATCTTAAATTTCTTCAAAGCAATTGTTAAATAAAATACAGTCATTCCAACCAAAATTAGTGTTTGTTTCCAGACATATTCAAAACCCAAACCTTTCACCATAATGGCACTCACGATACTGTAAAACCACTTGGTTGGAATAATATTACTGACAATTTGCATCGGCAAAGGCATATTTTCTAAGGGAAACATAAATCCGCTAAAAATCAAAGCAGGCATTAATAGTCCCACCAATGAAATAAACATGGCAACTTGTTGGGTGTCAACCAAGTTTGAAATCAATAAGCCTAAAGATAATGTGGTGAAAATGAATAAAATACTTTCTGCTAACAGCATACCGATATTTCCACGCATGGGCATTTCAAGCACGGTATATGCCAAGAGTAAAATCAGCAAAACGTCCACAAAGCAAAGTAATAAATAAGGAATGGCTTTGGTAATTACTACCATAATTGGACGCATCGGTGACACCAAAAGAATCTCCATTGTGCCTTTTTCTTTCTCTTTTACGATAGAAACTGAGGTCATCATTGCCCCCAAAAGCATCAAAATCAAAGTCATAACGCCAGGGACAAAATTGAAAGCACTGCTCAATTTTGGATTGTACAACATACTACTTTCTAACTCAATTCGATAGGGGAGTTTCTGCTCGCCCAAAATCTCATTTTGATAATCTCTGATAATTGCTGAAGCATAGTTTATCATAATATTGGACGTATTTGGGTCGGTAGCATCACCAATAAATCGTATTTGAGCTTGTTTATTATGTGAAAGATTCCTTTGAAAATTGGGCGGGAAGATTATCATCATTCTTAACTCGTTTTTACGGAAAGCATCTCCAATTTCACTTTCTCGTTTTAGTTTTTGAGTAACTGAAAAGTATCTACTTTGGTCAAATCGATTGGTAAGGAGAATTGTACTTTCGTCGTGAGAAAGGTCTAAAATGCCGATATTTGAGTTTTTAACCTCATTGGATAAAGCAAAACCAAACAAAAGCATCATCATCACGGGCAAACCCAACAGAATGATTAAACTGCGAGTATCCCGAAGTACGTGCCAAAATTCCTTACGGATAAATGCGAAAAATAGTTTCATGTTACGTAGTGGCGAATAGCATTCGCCATTTGGTGTTATTAAATGATGGATAGCATTCGCCATTTGGTGTTTTTTTATGGCGAATACTATTCGCCACTACCATAGTCTAGGATTACTCGCCCCGTTTCGCTTGTCTTGCCAATTTCAAGAAAACGCCTTCCATAGAATCGGTGTCAAATTGGTGTTTCAAATTATTGGGAGTGTCCAATGCGGAAATTGTGCCGTCCACCATGATGGAAACACGGTTGCAATATTCGGCTTCATCCATGTAATGCGTGGTTACAAAAACGGTGATTCCCGAATCGGTGGCTTCGTAAATCATATCCCAAAATTGTCGTCTCGTGATGGGGTCAACGCCACCAGTCGGTTCATCTAAAAACACTATTTTGGGTTGGTGTAAAATGGCGGTTGAGAAGGAAATCTTTTGTTTCCAACCCAAAGGCAGTGAACCTACTAATTTTTCTGCTTCTTTTTCCATGCCGAGCCGTTGAATTAAATCGTTTCCTTTTTCTTTTAATTCCTTTCGAGAAAGTCCGTAAATACCACCGAAAAACTCAATATTTTCACGCACGGTCAGGTTTTCATACAAAGAAAACTTCTGACTCATATAGCCAATGTGTTTTTTGATGGATTCATTTTCTTTATAAACATCGAAACCTGCCACCGTTGCTTCGCCAGAGGTAGGGGAGAGCAACCCGCATAAAATCCGCATGGCAGTAGTTTTTCCTGCTCCATTTGCTCCCAAAAAACCAAAAATTTCACCTGCTTTTACTTCAAAAGTAATGGCATTTACGGCTGTAAAATCTCCGAAAGATTTGGTGAGATTGTGGGTTTTTATGACAATTTCTTGACTAAGCATCTTGCATTAATTTTATAAAAGTATCTTCAATATCAGGACTGATGGCTTGGATAGAAATGTTAGTATGTCCTTTTTGTTCGAGATATGGTAAAAGAGATTTTAAACTATTTTCTCCCGATTTGAGCTGTAAATGATGTTTTTGACCGAAGGCAAAGCAAGAAATGGTATCGGGATAAGCTCGTAAATCTTTCAATAATTGATACATTTTATCACTATTTACGGCAAATAAATTTTGTTTATTTTTACTCAAAATGCCTTCTAATGTATCAATATCCAATATTTTACTGTTTTGAATCAGGGCTATTCTGTCACAAAGTTTGGCTTCGTCCATGTAGGGCGTTGAAACCATAATGGTAATTCCACGTTCTTTCAGTCTCCCCAACATTTCCCAAAACTCTTTTCTCGAAACTGGGTCAACGCCTGTGGTTGGTTCGTCCAAAAACAAAACTTTAGGTTCATGAATTAAAGCACAACACAAGGCTAATTTTTGCTTCATTCCTCCCGAAAGTTGTCCAGCCAAACGTTTTTTAAAAGGCTCAATTTGTACGTAAATCTCTCGAATCAATTCGTAGTTTTCTTCAACAGTTGTTCCAAAAACGGTGGCGAAAAAGTTGAGATTTTCTTCAATGCTTAGGTCTTGGTATAAAGAAAATTTCCCAGGCATATAGCCCACAATTTCTCTGATTTTTTTGAAATCTTTCACCACATCAAAACCCGCTACACTTGCTTTGCCACTATCAGGAATTAACAGCGTAGTTAGAATTCGGAATAAGCTCGTTTTTCCTGCTCCGTCTGCACCAATAAGTCCGAAAAGCTCACCAGATTTGACAGTAAAACTTACATCGTCAAGGGCTTTTATTGCACCGTTTTCGTAGGTCTTAGTGATATTTTGAATGATAACTTCTGCCATGTTAAGGATTGTTGATTGAGTAAATTGTAAGTGAGTGTTTTAAATTCTAACGGAACTATCTACAATTTGTCGCAGAATAAAATTAGCCCACAGATTTTACTGATTCAACGGATTTACACGGATAAATTTACAGAAAAATCAGTGTAAATCTGTTTTATCTGTTCTATCCGTGGTCTAATTTTGTCTTGTGACAAATAGTAGATTATTCCGAAATCTAAAACTTCACTTCTCCGTACATTCCAATCTTTAGAAATCCATCGTTTTTAACTTTGATTTTAGTGGCATAAACTAAATTGGCTCTTTCGTCTTTGGTTTGGATGGTTTTTGGCGTAAATTCTGATTTGCTCGAAATCCATGAAATAGTTCCCGTCATTTCTTTGTAAGAACCGTCTTTTCCGTTATCAATAAAAACCTTAACAGGTTGATTTACTTTGACTTGTCCCAATTGTGTGCCAGCGATGTACGCACGAAGAGTCATCGTTTCCAAGTTGGCAATTTTATAAAGTGGCTTGCCCATACCTGTAATTTCTTGAGCTTCTGCGTATTTTACCAAAACGGTTCCATCAATTGGATTGGTAATTTTGCAATGCCCTAACTGTTCTTCAATTTGAGAAATCCGTACTTGTAAAGGTTGGGTTTCGCTCAAAATGCCTTTGTTTTGGATATTTACTTGCTCTTTTTGTGAAGCAATTTGTTGCGTAATTACCGCTAATTGACTTTGGGTATTTTCTATTTGACGTTTCAAAATGTCAATTTGCCCCGAAATGTCATCTAATTGCTTCGTCGGAACGGCTTCAGCATTTACCAAATTTTGGATTCTTTTGCGTTCTTTTTCTAAAATGGTTAATTGCTCTTTTTGGGTAGCCATTACCGATTTTTGACTATCTATTTGCTTGGCTAAAATCTCAATTTGTGGCGAGGCATTATTGTGTTTTAGTTTCAACGCCTCAATGCTCGCTTGAACTTGTGCTTTCTGCAAGCCAACATTTTGACAATCAACTGAACCAATTTTTTGCCCAATTTTTAAATTATCACCTTCCGAAATATTGAAATTTAGCAGTTTCCCACTCGATTCTGCTGAAACGATAACTTCATCGGCTTCAAAAACACCTGTTGCATCAAAGTCATTTTTTGAGGAATTACAGGCAGATACGCCCAAAACAAATGCTGAAAGAAAATATATTTTGTATGATTTTTTCATTGTTTTAAATGTTGATTTTTTTTGCTACGAAGTCACTAAGAATCAAAGAGGTCTAACCCCAAATTCTCATTAAAACTTGCCTTTTGTAATTTTTATACTATTGATAACTTGCAGTAATTGAACTTGATGTAAACTCAAATTTTGTTTTGCAATTGCTTCATTATCCATTTCAGTAATATAATCACTCACTGTAATAATGCCATTTTCGAGTTTATTTTCAGCCGTTTTTTTGATATATTCCCTAATTTCAATCAGTCGAGCATCTTCTTTAATTTGGTCTTGCAATTTTGCAACGTCTTCATTTTGTGAAGCTAATTTTAGATTGGTTTGTTGCAAGAAAAGCTCTTTTTGACGGTCAATTTTCTCTTTATTAATATCCAATTGTCGTAAATCTGAATTTTGGGTTTTTAAGTATAGATGTGATAACGGAATTTTGAATGCTAATCCGCCAATAAAGTAGGTACTAAAGTCGGGAGAAAGGAAATTTAACCCTGGTCTGCCATATCCGCCAGTCGCAAATAAATTAACTTTTGGAGCATATTTCGCTTTTATGAGCGATTTATTGGCTTCTGATAAATCCTTCTGAGCATCAAATAATTTTAGTTCTGGTCGGTCAATATTACTTTCTTCAAGTGCTTGAATTTGAGGCGTTTCTAAAATTGTATTTTCAGGAAATTCCTTTCCTGTTAAGATAGAAAGCCCTTTCAAAGCCGCTAATTTTCTGCTTTTTATTTCTCTTTGAATTTGTTTTAGTTCAATCAAACGAGCTTCAATCATTAAAACATTGCCTTTAATAGCTGTTCCATTTTGCAAATTTGCTTGAATTTTCTTCGATTGACTTTCAAGGTCGTTTCGTGTAATTTCAGTATTTACGAACTGTTTATCGGCTAATAAAATCCCAAAATAGAGATTTGAAATTTGTTCTTTTAGTTGATAAAGATTATTCTCAATACTTTTCGAATCTGTGTTTGCCGTAGCGGAGGTTATTTTTTTTTGTCCTTTGGTCAATCCGCCATCCCAAATATTTTGGGTTAAATCCAAAGTTGCTTTGTATTGGTCTTTTGAGATAGTCGGGACTGAAATATTGGGTAATGAAATCGGTAAACTCGTCACCGCAGACTGCCAAGTAGCTTGTCCACCCAATGACATTTGGGGGAGAAAATTCTTATTCAATGCTCCAATTTGTACGTTTTCAGCTTCTTTCACCAAAGGCAAAAGTTGTGCTTGTGGACTATTTTTTTCAGCCAATTCTATGCAAGATTGCAGGGTAGTTTGGGCAGAAATAGAAAAATTACAGAATGCTACTATGATGAAAATTTGACTTAACTTGTTCATTATCAATGTCTCATGATTATGGTTCTAATATTAATTTTATATATCCTTGCACTTCGGGAATTCGTTGATTCATGAATTCTTGAAATTGCTCATCATTCATATTTGACATTTTTTTTAGCATTGGTTTTGCCATAAATGGAAATACACACATACCAAAAACAGAAATAATTAATTGGACAGGGTTATGCTTTCTGACCTTTCCAAGTGCTAAATCTCTTTGATAAAACTCTATTAATCTTCGCTTTAAAAATATAGGAAGTTTTTCCAGAAAATCTTCTCTATCAGGTTTGTTTATGGTTGTGATGACAAAAAGAGGTAGAAATGGATTTGCCATTAATAATTTGATGTAATTCTCAATAAATCCTGATAAAATCTCAATGAACGAAGCATTTTCATCGAAAAGTTCTTCCATTTTAGGGAACATCAAACTGATTTTTTTATCAAAAATATATTCAAATAACTTGTCTTTTGAACGGAAATAGTAGTGAAGTAAAGCTTTGTTCATACCCGCAAGGTCTGCAATATCTTGCATTCGTGAACCTGAGTAACCATCACGCAAAAATATCACTTCGGCAGCAGCCAAGATTTTTGCTTCGGTTGTTATGTTATCAATTTTTGACATTAACTAAATAATTTAACTTTCAAATTTAACCATTTGGTTAAATTTGAAACAAAATTACTTTTATAAGTTTTTATTTACAAATTCTTATTAAGATTTTATGGAGAATAAAATAAGTCAAGAAGTAAAGTTTTAAGTATTCGTTAAAATAAGTTTATGGTTGAATAGGTTATAACTTGACTAATGGCGAGTTCCAACACTAATACCTAACCCCCACATATATAAAAAAGCCTTCAAAAGAGGGTTAAATCTTTTGAAGGCTTCCAAAATATTAAAAATAAAGAATCAAATTAATCGTCATCTTCGTCTTCTTCTTCATTTCCTGCAAATTTGGCAGGATAGGGTGATTTACCTTTTACCGAAAACCATAAAATTCGATTTAATAAATTATCGTGTCCTTGGTCAATTTTATTAAATGCCATTTGAACAGATTTATTACTAAATTTCAAAGCAGCACCTTTTAAATCTTTGGGTTCAGGATTCATTTTGTCAAGTTGAATCCTGTTTGGAATGGCTTTATATTTGAACGAAAAATCTGGTTTGTCGCTGAAACAATCAAACATCGGGAGGGCAGTTGCATCAATAACATTCATTGGTGGAAGTCCCAAAATTTGTTCCATCGTTCTCAACATCGAAGTTTGATTATAACTCGTATGAATTGTTTTTTGTAATCTTGAATAGGCACTAATAATATAACCAGTAGTTCGATACGCTGAAATATGATCCCAACCAGCTTGTGAATCATCTTCTGAAATAAAAATCACGGTAGAATCGGCAAATCGACTTTTCATAACTGCTTCTACAATTCTTCCAACCGCTAAATCATTATCTGCCACCATAGCTTGTGGAACTGGAAATTTAGGACTCGTCCCTGCCGTATGGTCATTTGGTAAAGCCATAATCATCAAATTTGGTAATTGACCGTTTGGTTTTGCCGCTGTTTCCTCCAATTCTCTGATAAAGGCATCGGCACGCATTTGGTCACTTACTCTTTCATCGTCTCCACCAGGAAAAGTCTCTGATAAAATTGGTCTTACTCTCGAAATGGTCGTAGTATTTTTAAATTTAAAATCAACAATTTTTCCTGCCTCACGCATATCATAAAGGGTTTTCCAGTCGTACTTTTTCTCATCAAATTCAGACGTACAGGCTTCTCCATAAATACGAACGGTTTTTCCGTGGTCTAAAGCATTATTCCAAATCAAGCCTTTTTTATTATAAACCATTGCATCGTACAATACGTGTGGGTAACTTCTAAACCAAGCCCGAACATTTTTCTCCGTATAATCTGTCACCATTGCCGCACTTGCCCAATGATGCCCTTCGGCTGAGCTTTTTCCAGAAGCGTGATAATTGTCTAAAAGTAAATAATCGTAAGTCAATTTATGCTGATTTGGCGTTACGCTGTCCCCAAAAATACACAGTGATGGCATTCCACGACCTTCTGGAATATCGCCCAAAACTTGGTCATAAGTACGATTTTCCTTGATGATATACAAAACGTGCTTGAAAACCGACGGTTCGCCAATTCTTTCTGGAACTGGTTTCGGGGCAACTCCTTTACGGGGTAATCTTTCAGAAAGTGCTAATCTGAAACTCATATTAAGCTTTTTTACTTTCTCTGTATAGTTTTTGAGTTCCCCATCACTTGGTAAAGGAATGAACGAAATGGAAGCCATTTGTTTGTGAGAATTGAAGCCTGAAACTTTATTTGGACCTTTTACACCCATAGATTTTCCGAGCGAAAATACTTCAATAGGTGAGTCATTTAAAGCTCTTGCTCCGGTTGCTTCTAAGTTTGTTATACATAATTGATTGTTATTCAGTACAATACCTGATGGATACGCTTCGGTTGGAATATACCCTTTTATTTGATGTTTTCCAGATTGGTGATTTAATTCGACTACGCAAATAGCATTATCCAAACCATTCGCTACGTAAAGAATTTTGTCCTGACTATCAATTGCTAAGGCGTTTGGTGTACTTCCGATATAGCCATTCCCAGTATTAAAAAGTCCAACAAAAATGGAATCTTTAACTGTATTTGTCTTTGTGTCGATAATAGAAATGTAGTCACTATTACCATTAGCAACGTAAATATATTGTTTATCGTGACTGGTAATAATAGCATTTGGGTGCAAACCAACGCTGATTTCTTTTTCTAATTGAATAGAATTAAGGTCAAAAATTGAGACCGTTCCTTGCGACATTGCACCTGTTTTAGGGTCAATATAAGCACTTCCCCAAGGAATTCCTGCGGTTTCTAAGCCATTTGTAGAATCTGGAACTGCACCAGCCCAATTGGTTATGTATGCTTTGTTATTAACTATTGCTAACCCAAAAGGAGCAACGCCTGTGGGTTTTGTCCAAACGGTTTGTTTGTCTTTTACTCGAACTTTTACCAATTGATTATTGCCATTTAGGATAGTGTAAAAATATAAATCTCCGTTTTCTACTTGTGTAATAATTTGATTTGGCAACGCAATCGTAGCAGGTTTCAGAGGTTCAAAAGAGAATAAATTTACAATTTTAGCTTTTTTACCATCCCAATAAAATTGTGCTACATAGGAATTGGCAATTTTTTCTCCTTTTTCGCTTGTAAAGGTATCTCGCCCGCCTGCACTGCAAAAAATAAAAGTTGAATCGTGATGAATAGTCGTTGTAATTCCCGAAAAAGTATTCATACTACTTTTGTATTTTGAATCTTTTGAGTAACTCCAACGGTGAATCAATTGGTGAGAATTTACCTCAAAGAAAGCAAGTCCGTATCGGTCTTCCACCAAAAGCGTCTGCTTATCAGGTAGTAAAATGGCATCAAGACTGTGGTTTTCTACCGAACCATCACCAAAGCTGACAGATTCGCCCGCAGGTTCAAGCGTTCTATTGTATGGCATGATGTACGGTGCTTTGTTTCCGTACAAAGTGCTATCGTCAGAGGCTGATTTATAAGAAGAAAAAACGTCCTTTTGTGAACTGGAATTCATAGTTCTGCATCCTTCGATTAGCAGAAATGTCAGTAAGCTGAAAATTAAAGTATTCGTGTAATGAAGTTTGTGTTTCATGGAATGTTTGGTTGTCTGTCAGATAGAAAGAAGACAATATGAAATGAATTTTACTGAAAATTAAGAAATTCAATCTGCTTATTTCACCTCAATATAGTTTTTTAATTTAGGGATAATATGAAAATAAAAAACCTCCATACAGTAAAGTATGAAGGTTTTTATGTGGAGAATATCGGATTCGAACCGATGACCTCTACGCTGCCAGCGTAGCGCTCTAGCCAACTGAGCTAATCCCCCGTATTGGTTTTACAAATGTAGCCAATAAGCTGACTTATGCAAAACCTTAACGATTTATTTCTTAAAAATTAAGCCTAACACCTCCGCCACCTTGTGGATGAAAGTAGAGAATTGAAGGTACAAGTTCAACATAAGCACCTGCTTCTAAGAAAATAGAAATAGGAGAACTTGGAAGAAAATATTCAATACCCACTTGTCCTAATCCACCTAAGCCTGTCGTTGGAATTTCTTTTTTACCCGTTCCATCTGGTACATAATACGAACGTGAAGTAAATTGAGCTCCAAAACCATAATAGTTTTTTAAGTTGGTTGTCATTTCATTATGCCATAAATAAACACCACTAAAAGAAAAACCCGCTCCATCAAAAGCACCATTTTTATAATTACTTCTTAGTCCCCAAATACCGCCATAAACTCCCAGATTAAGTTCTATCGCATTTTTATCATTATTCAGATAATGACGAATGTTTAGTCCTGATGGGTCGCCAATTTTTGCCCCTAAAGCCCAACCTTTTTCTTGTGAAAAACCGCTTAAATAGCTGATTAATAAGATAGATAATAGCAATATTCGTTTCATAAGTACCGTGAATATTTAGGCTCTTTGCCGTGTAATTATTATTTTTTTCTAAAAATTGAAAGAGTTTTTTCCCCAATCTAATGCTTGAAAAATGCTATGCGGTCTGACTATCGTCTGACCGAGTCAAGGTCTTAAGTCAGACGATAGTCGGACTGCTTAGAACTCGCTAAGTTAGAGTTTCTTTACCAACTAATATCCCTAAAACTAAATTCTCTTAACTATGAATAGTTCTTTAAAAGTTCCATTAAATGATGGTTTTCTTCGGCAGTTCCAATTGAAATTCTAAGGGAATTATCGCAAAGAACAACTTTAGAACGGTCACGCACAATTGTTTTTTGCTCAATTAAATAATCAAAAATTTTCTTTGCTTCCGTGAATTTTACTAAAAGGAAATTGGCATCGGATGGATAAATTTTTGTAACAATTGAAAGGTTTTCTAATGCCACAATCATATCTGCTCGATTTTGATTTAATGTTTTTACCGAATTTTTAACAAATTCTACATTACCAATATTCTCAATTAATTGCTTTTGGGTTAGTCCGTTAATGTTGTACGGATATTTTATTTTATTCAAAAGAGAAATTAATTCTTCATTGGCAAAAGCCATTCCCAAACGTAAAGCGGCTAATCCCCAAGCCTTTGAGAAAGTTTGAAGCACCATAACATTCGAAAATTTATCTAATTCTGGAATGAAAGACGGCTCTTCTGAAAAATCATTGTAGGCTTCATCAATGATAACGATTCCTTGTTGGAAGTTTTCGATGATGGTTAGAATGGCTTGTCTATCAATCAAATTTCCCGTTGGATTATTGGGCGAACAAACGAAAATTAGCTTCGTTTTTGGATTAACCGCCGCAATAATTTTATCAGTATCCAATTGATAATCAGTCGTTAATGGGATTTTTTGAATTTCCACATTATTCACTGACGCACTCACTTCATACATTCCGTAAGTAGGAGGCAAAATAATAATATTATCTTCTTTAGGTTCGCAGGTAAGTCTGATAATGAGGTCAATTGGTTCATCAGAGCCATTTCCCAAGAATATCTGCGATGAACGACAACCTTTTATCGGGGCTAACTTTTCTTTAATTTCCCACTGATATGGGTCTGGATAACGGTTCCAATTTTCGGGTGTTGCCGAGCCAATTGGATTTTCGTTGGCATCCAAGAAAATACCTTCTTTTCCTGTATATTCATCACGAGCAGACGAATACGGAGCAAGTGATAAAATATGTTGTCTGACTATGTTTTGTAAATTAAAGCTATTCAAAATCTTAAAATATTTTTTTGTAAATGTCTTTTAATGAAACAGTTAGATTGTCAATGATTGCTGTATTTTCCAACGAATCATAATCAGTATTTATCCAAACATTAGGTTCGTTAGTTCTGGTAAAAGTAGAAATCCAAGGTCTATCCTGTGCTACAAAAATGATTTGCTTAATCGTTTCAATGGTTTTATAGTTCACCAATTTCTCACTCATATCAAAATCTTGTGTTGCCTTTGATAAAACTTCAACTACAATATATGGATTTAAAATCTCAGTTTTAGTCCCTTCTTTGAGTTTTATTTCTCCGTTGATTACCGTCATGTCTGGTTGGTAATAACTTTTAAGATTAGGAATGTGAACACAAGCACCGCTTTCTAAAACCCAAAAATTTTCATTTTCAAGATTATCGTAATAGTTTGATAAAATATTGATTAATCTTGTACCTAAAATTGAATGAATAGGTGTAACTCTGCCCATAGTAGCAATAATTTCTTCGTTATGATATTCTATTTTCAATTCTCGTTCATCTGCAATACTTTCATATTCCTCTACTGTCGCAGGAATTCTGACAAATGGCTCAGTCAAAAGCCTTTCACGTATTTCATGTAGTAATTCAACCGTTTTTACCATATCCGTAATGATTTTAACTATTCATTATTTATTAGCTAATCGAACTCTAACTGCATTGGCATGGGCTTCTAAAGATTCTGCCGTCGCCATTTCTATAATGGTTTTACCAAGATTTTGAATCCCTGCTTGGGTAATATTTTGCACTGTAATTTTCTTCATAAAACTGTCCAAACTTACGCCTGAGTATGCTCTTGCATAGCCGTTTGTTGGTAAGGTATGGTTTGTGCCAGAAGCATAATCGCCTGCTGATTCTGGTGTATAATTCCCTAAAAAAATCGAGCCAGCATTGTATATTTTCTCCGAAACTTCCTCTGCATTTTCAATAGACATAATTAAATGTTCTGCTGCATATTGATTCAACATATCCAACGCAATCTCTTGATTCTCTACAATTACGGCTTGACTATTCTCCAATGCTTTTGACGCAAATTCTGCTCTCGGTAAAACCGCTAATTGTGCTGAAAGTTCTTGATTGACTGCTTCAACCATTGTTTCAGAAGTCGAAACTAATAAAACCTGCGAGTCAATGCCGTGTTCTGCTTGCGACAATAAATCTGCCGCTACAAAAGCTGGGTTTGCTGAATCATCAGCATAAACGGCTACTTCCGAAGGGCCAGCGGGCATATCAATGGCAATTCCTTCTTTGTTTACTAACATTTTGGCGGCGGTAACGTATTGATTTCCAGGTCCAAAAATTTTATAAACTTGTGGAATTGTCTCTGTACCATAAGCCATTGCTGCAATCGCTTGCGAACCACCAATTCTAAAAACCTTAGAAATACCGCATAAACTTGCCGCAAAATAAATAGCAGGGTGATTTGACGGAGTACATAAAACCACTTCACGACATCCCGCAATTTGGGCAGGAATTCCCAACATTAAAACTGTAGAAAATAGGGGAGCAGTTCCACCGGGAATATATAAACCTACTTTATCAATCCCTACTGATTTACGCCAACAAGTAACACCCGTCATCGTTTCAATTTTTTCTGGGACTGATTTTTGAGCTTCGTGAAATTTATAAATATTAGCGTAAGCCTGTTTAATCGCTGTTTTTAGGTCTTTTGACAATAATGTTTCTGCATTTTGAATTTCAGAAACATTTACCTCAAAGTTTTCCAAAGCAATATTATCAAACTTCAAAGCAAAATCACGAATGGCAGCATCGCCTTCTTTTTTTACTCTTTGCAGAATAGGAGCAACTCTTTCCTCAATTACCGAAATATCTTGTGTAGGTCGGGTAAGAATTGCTTTATATGCTGATTGATTGGGGTATTTTATAATTTTCATATTTTTGAAGCGATACTTAGCAAAAATAGCGAAAGGCGAAAAAAATAACTGCTTATGTTTAATAACTTATTCTAAGCTCTTTTTTCTATTCGCCATTCGCTAACTCGCTTTTATTGCTAAAACTAATAAATCATCTTCTCGATTGGCATTACTAAAATTCCTTCTGCACCTGCTTCACGGAGTTTTTCGATATTTTGCCAAAAATCATTTTCATTAATAACTGAACTCAAAGCTGACCATCCTGACTGTGCCAATGGAATAATCGAAGGCGATTGCATTCCTGGTAAAAGTTTTGAAATAGCTTCAATATTTTCATTTTTTGTGTTCAAAACAACATATTTACTATTTTTTGCCCGTTGAACAGCATCAATTCTGAAAAGTATTTGCTTGACAATTTCCTGCTTTTCTTCGCTCATATCTTGGCAACCAATCATGATAGCTTCCGAACGGAAAATTACTTCCACTTCTTTTAAGCCATTACTCAAAAGTGTACCACCCGATGAAACAATATCACAAACGGCATGAGCCAAACCAATGCTTGGAGCGATTTCAACTGAACCTGAAATTTCATGAATGTGAGATGTCACACCGTGTTCTTTCAAGAAATTACCTAAAATAATTGGATAAGAAGTTGCAATGTCCTTTCCTTCCAAACTCTCTACGCCACCATAAACGTCTTCACGAGGAATAGCAATAGATAAACGACACTTTGAGAACCCTAAAAGTTTTACTTCTGAAACATTTTTATGGGATTCGACATGGACATTCTGCCCCACAATTCCAATATCAGCTACGCCATCTTCTACATAACCAGGAATGTCATCGTCTCTAAGAAACAAAAATTCAGCAGGGAAGTTTGAAGAAGTAGCTTTTAATTTGCCCGCACCATTGTCGAACTTAATGCCACATTCTTTGAAAAGATTGAGGGAATCCTCACTTAATCGTCCAGATTTTTGGACTGCAATTCTTAAAATAGTATCCACGATTGTCAATTAACAGTTATTAATTATCAGTTAACAGTTTGAGCAGGATTTTGTCTTTTCCATAATGAATGAATTTTGACTTATTCTGATAACTATTTCCGATTTTACAAAATTACTCAATCAAATTTAGCTTTTACTTGCTTTTCTTTAAATTGTGTCTATTTCAACTGAAAATAAAGGTTTTGAGTAAAAATACTTAAAATAAAAAAGTCTCAACAATGATGAATTGCTGAGACTTTTTCGTTGATGTCATAAAACAAAAAAAGCAGGCTCAAAAAGGCTGCTTTTTTGAATTACACTTCATCAACAAACTAAAAACCAAATAAAACTACTTTTATAATCGGTAGTCAATCTGATAATTTGAGAATAAAGGTAATCATTAAAAGACGATTTGTCAATGTTTTACTCTCAAATATTCAAATAATTGGCTGTAGGAGAAGGACTCGAACCTCCACGGTGTGATTAGGTATAGTACAAAATCCGGTGGTCTACCCCAGTCTGTCTTGCGACAGGCATTATACTAACTTTATTTCATGTTCACCACCCCCGAGACAGGAGGGTACGTCTGCCAAATTTCATCACCCTACAGTGTGTGTATCTTTTCGACATGACAAAATTAGTATATGTGTGATTGTTTTGCAAATTTTTTATAAAAAAATATTAAAATATACATTTTTTTTATTTTTATCTTATATTTATTGTGAATTTATTAAAAAAATGGTTGGTGTAATCCATTTTTTTAATAAATTCACAATCATACAAAACAGTATAAATACTTATAGAATGACTAATAATACAATTATTGATGAAGTTGATAAAAAGATATTGAGCCTTTTGATGCAAAACGCTAATATGCCGTACACTGAAATTGGAAAAAAAATCAATGTATCAGGTGGGACGGTTCATGTAAGGATGACTAAAATGGAGGAGGCTGGTATTGTTATTGGTTCACAACTTATTATTGACCACACAAAATTAGGTTGGGATATTTCCGCTTTTTTGGGAATATATTTGGATAAAAGCTCTCTTTATGAGGAAGTTGCTATACAGCTTCAGCAAATCCCCGAAGTGGTAAGTATTAATTATACAACAGGTATTTATTCGATATTTGCTAAAATCGTTTGCAGAGACACCGTCCACTTAAGGGAAGTGTTACACGATAAAATTCAGAAAGTTCAAGGAATACAGCGAACAGAGACTTTTATTTCATTGGAAGAGTCCTTAAATAGACCAGTTCCTTTCACAAAATAGCCAAAATATTATTGATAATCAATCGGAATTATCTACTATTTGTCGGAAGACAAAATTAGACCACGGATAGAACAGATAAAACAGATTTACACTGATTTTTCTTTAAATTTATCCGTGTAAATCCGTTGAATCAGTACAATCTGTGGGCTAATTTTATTCTGCGACAAATTGTAGATAGTTCCGTAATCAATTAAGTATTTTGTCAATTCATTACCTCAAATTGCTAAGAATAACGCAAATGTTTAGGAAAATTCTATGCAATAGAACTTTTGTACGGGTTTATGAGTTAAATTTGTAGTGTAAAAACAAGACAAATCTCGTTTCAGATAAGACTAATTGTATTTTTTGCAATTATTTTAAATCTGGAAAACAATAACATGGCAAAGGAAGAAATTGATATTTTAGAAGAAGTAACCTCCTCGGAGTACAAATATGGCTTTCATGATAATTTTGAAGCTGATGAATTTCCTGCTGGTTTAAGCGAAAACGTTGTTCGTCAAATTTCTGCTAAAAAAAATGAGCCAGAATGGATGTTAGAATATCGTTTGAATGCTTATACTGCATGGTTAGGCATGAAAGAACCGAAATGGTCGAATGTAAACTATACTCCTGTTGATTATCAGGCAATTAAGTATTATTCAGCTCCCAAAGTAGCGAAGGTAGTCGAGTCAATGGACGATGTTGACCCTGAATTACGTGCTACTTTTGAAAAGTTAGGTATTTCTTTGAAAGAACAAAAGCGTCTTTTAAACGTAAAAGATGGGGAAGAATTATCAGGTATTGCCGTTGATGCGGTGATTGACTCGGTTTCTGTTGGAACTACCTTTAAAGCAGATTTAGCAAAAAGAGGTATTATTTTTTGTTCAATTTCAGAGGCTATTCAAGAGCATCCAGAATTAATCAAGAAATATTTAGGTTCGGTTGTGCCTGTTAAAGATAACTTTTTCTCGGCACTAAATGCAGCAGTTTTCTCTGACGGTTCGTTCTGTTATATTCCAAAAGGTGTTCGTTGCCCGATGGAACTTTCAACGTATTTCCGTATCAATGCAGCAGGTACAGGTCAGTTTGAACGTACTTTGATTGTTGCTGATGCAGGTTCGTATGTAAGTTATTTAGAAGGTTGTACTGCTCCTCAACGTGATGAAAATCAATTACACGCAGCCGTAGTTGAAATTTTTGCCCATGAAGATGCGGAGGTGAAATATTCAACAGTTCAAAACTGGTATCCTGGCGATAAAGATGGTAAAGGAGGAATTTATAACTTCGTTACTAAGCGTGGTATTTGTGATGGAGCAAATTCTAAAATTTCTTGGACGCAAGTAGAAACTGGTTCAGCAATTACGTGGAAATATCCATCGGTAATTCTGAAAGGAGATAATTCTATCGGAGAATTTTATTCTGTTGCCGTTACCAATAATATGCAACAAGCCGATACAGGTACTAAAATGGTACACATCGGAAAAAATACCAAATCAAGAATTGTATCAAAAGGTATCTCAGCGGGAAAATCTCATAATTCATATCGTGGTTTAGTTGAAGTGATGAAACGTGCAGATAATGCTCGTAACTTTTCTCAATGTGATTCTCTTTTAATGGGTGACCGTTGTGGAGCTCATACTTTCCCTTATATTGAAGTTAAAAATAAAACGGCTACCGTAGAACACGAAGCAACGACTTCAAAAATTGGAGAAGACCAATTGTTTTATTGTAATCAAAGAGGAATTTCAACCGAAGCAGCCGTAGCTTTAATCGTGAATGGTTATGCAAAAGAAGTTTTAAATCAATTACCAATGGAGTTTGCAGTTGAAGCACAAAAATTGCTTGCCGTATCTTTAGAAGGGTCAGTTGGTTAGAAAATAATTAAATTTTATTAAAGGCTTTTGTTTTCGTTAACAAAAGCCTTTTGTATTTTTGTAAGTAACAACATACCACTTAATTTAACGTTTTGCATCTTAAATAATTATTAATTTTCGATTCAATAACGGTTAAATTTTATCCGATTCCTCATGAAGAAAATCATTTTTTTTGCTCTTTTTCTTCCGCCATTTTCCCAAAATATCTTTGGAATTGATTATTTCAAAGGAAATTTAAAAACTGCATTAGACTCCGCTAAAAAATCCGAAAAACTCATTTTTATGAATATTGCTGCCACGTGGAGTGGGGCATCTAATAGAATGGAAGAAACTGTGTTTCGTGATGACGAGACAGAAAATCAAATTGGTACACATTTTTTGCCAATTCGTTTTGATGCTTCGTCTGAAGAAGGATTGAAAATTCAACAACAATTTGGAATAACCGCTTTGCCTGCCTTTTTGGTAATAAATAGTCAGGGACAAATTGTACGTTTACGCATTGGTGAAATTTCATTGGAGGCATTCAGAACATTTCTAAAAGATGCTTTAACCGACCCCAACGGCTATCAAAATCTGGAAAAGGAAACTTTAGAATCTTTTAATTTAAGTATGAAAACGCCCAATGATTATTCGTGGTCGTCGTACAATTTTAACTATCTGATTTCAAAACCTGAGATAGCTTTGACACTCTATACCGCAAATAATTATCGTCCCAAAGGAGTAGCCTCCAAACTTGAGGTTTTCAATACTTTAGTGAATTGTGCCAGAAAAGCGGGCAAAAATAATAATATTGCTTTGCTGAGTGAATTACAGATTTATGCTGAAAAAATTGGGTTTGTCGGAAGAGAAAAGACAGTTTTTGAACTATTTTATCATCTTGAACGCAACGATGCTGAAGATGTACAAAAAAGTTTACTTGAATTTGGGAATAATAAAGATAGATTTTCAGATTTTCAGTTTACTGGTGTAGTTTTTTCTGAATTGGTGAGAAGTATTTCTGAAATTTATTATCGTACTGCTGATTCAGAAACATTACTTGCTACCCTTGAAAAAGTGAATTCCCAAAATTCGTTTTTTGAAAGAGTTTACCCAGAGCGAATTTATAAATACTATAAGTCTATTTTATTGACAAAGGTTGGACATTTGGAAGAAGCAAAGGTGATTGCTAAAACGATTATGAAAACGTATGAGTTTGTTCCTGCCGACAAAAACTACGATGAAATGATAACTGAGTTGGAAAAAATAGTCGAT
The DNA here is from genome assembly GCF_034931005.1 of Arcicella sp. LKC2W. NCBI lineage: Bacteria > Pseudomonadati > Bacteroidota > Cytophagia > Cytophagales > Flectobacillaceae > Arcicella > Arcicella sp. LKC2W. The sequence continues at coordinate 211,615 of NZ_JAYGIN010000001.1, read as the reverse complement.
GAACGAGAATAATAATTAGATAATAGAGATTAGTGGATAGAATTTGTAATGGATAAAATCTCTAATCTCTAATCTCTAATCTCTAATCTCTAATCTCTAATCTCTAATCTCTAATCTCTAATCTCTAATCTCTAATCTCTAATCTCTAATCTCTAATCTACTTATGATAAATTACAATCCCAAAGAGTGGTTTACTTTTATTTTTAAACTGCATAAAGCTGACACTTTTAGGCAGTTATTGCCACTGTTATTTAGTATTTCTATTTATGTAGGAATTGTAGCATATTTGGAGATTGAGTTTTTTAAATTGGGTGATGAAAGCCATTTAAAGAACATCACAGTTATGCACGGGATGTTGGGTTTTGTAATTTCTTTATTGTTAGTTTTCAGAACAAATACTGCTTATGAACGTTGGTGGGAAGGTCGGAAATTATTTGGTAGTTTAACAAACAATTCCCGAAATCTTGCCATAAAATTGCGTGCAATTTTGCCAGTTGATAATGAAGTTATTCGTAACGAATTTCAACAAATTATTATAGAATATGCTTTTGCCTTGAAAAGACATTTGCGTGGACATCAACGAAATAGTGAATATTTTACCTCTAAAATAAATGTAGTTGAGGGTAGTCACAAACCAAATTACATTGCAATTTTACTATTTAAAAAGGTTCAAGAGTTACAAGTAAATGGAGTTCTAACGAGTGAACAACTTTTATTCTTAAATAATGAATTAAGTTCATTTACAGATATTTGTGGGGCTTGTGAACGGATTAAAAATACGCCAATTCCATTTTCTTATTCTGTTTTTATCAAAAAGTTTATATTTTTCTATGTGATGACTTTACCTTTTGGGTATGTTTTTACGTTAGGTTATTTATCAATTCCGATTGTCGTTTTTGTATTTTATGTACTTGCAAGTTTAGAGTTAATTGCGGAAGAAATTGAAAATCCTTTCGGTACAGATTCTAACGATTTACCACTAAATCAGATTTGTAAAAATATACAGAAAAATATTCAAGATATTCTTTAATTGATTCCGTCTAACTCTTTGCAACGTCCTAATAATCCGCCAGTATGAATCACAACAATGGTTGAATGCTCCTTGAAATGCCCTTTTTGAATTAAATCATAGACACCATACATCATTTTGCCTGTATAAACTTGGTCGAGTTTGATGCTTGGATTTCTCCTCTCAAAAGCTTTGATAAACTCAATTAATTCGGGAGTTGTTTTTCCATAATTTCCAAAAATGTAATCCGTAGAAATGTCAAATTCTGCTGATTCTGGTACTAATTTGGCAACGGCATTCCAGAGTAATCCTTTATCTTTCAGAACCGCAAAACCAAGTGCCTCTGTGTTTTCTCGTAATCCAGAAACGACTCCCGCTAATGTACCGCCTGTTCCTGAGGCAACACAAACATAATCAGGGGTGATTTCTGAATAAATTTCGTCCATCATTTCTACTACGCCTTTTACCGCTAATTCATTAGAACCACCTTCTGGAATTACATAAAATTCATTTTTGTATTGTCGGGTTATCTTATCTTTGAAACCATAATTTAATCTTGGCAGAAAGATTAAATCCATACCATTCATTTTTGACATGGTTAGCATTATATTGGACTTTGGGGTTAATTCTTCCCCTCTGATAAGTCCTGTGGTTTCAAATCCAAACTCTTTCCCTGCTGCTGAAGTGGCATAAACATGATTTGAAAATGCTCCTCCAAAGGTCATAAGTCTATTAAATCCAGTACTGCGTGCCTCGATGAGATTGTATTTCAGTTTTCTCCATTTATTACCAGTAATTTCTGGATGAATAATATCATCACGTTTTATATACAATTTTATAGGATAATTACTTAAAAGAGGGTCATTAATTAACTCTAAAGGAGAAGGAGGTAGTTGAATCATGGCAATAATTTTTTAAATTTGGGGTCAAATTAGCTATTGCTAAGAAACACAAATGTATGCAAGAATTAGAAGAAGACGAAGCATTATACGTTCATCATAATATCACAGTTGATAAAGGGCAAAATATCCTTAGAATCGACAAATATTTGATGTTAAAATTGCAAAATGCTTCCAGAGTTAAGATTCAGGAGGGTATTGATGAAGGTGCTGTAAAGGTAAATGGGGCTGTCGTGAAGGCAAGTTACAAGATAAAACCTTTAGATGTTATTACTGTTGAATTAACTGAACCGCCAAGAGATAATGAAATTATTCCACAGGACATTCCTCTGGATATTGTCTATGAAGACGATGAACTTTTGGTGGTAAATAAACCAGCAGGCATGGTTGTACATCCAGCACATGGCAATTGGGAAGGTACTTTGGTAAATGCTTTGGTATATCATTTTCAGAATTTGCCAACGCATCGAAACGGAGAAATTCGTCCAGGTTTGGTACATCGTATTGATAAAGATACTTCGGGATTATTGGTGATTGCCAAGACAGAACAAGCGATGACCCATTTAGCAAAACAGTTTTTCGACCACTCTATCGAAAGAACTTATAATGCTTTAGTTTGGGGCGAACCTAAAAATGACGAAGGTACTATTGAAGGACATATTGGTAGAAGTTTGAAAGACCGCAAAATTATGGCAATTTTTCCAGATGGTTCACAAGGAAAAGATGCCGTTACGCATTATAAAGTCTTGAAGAAAATCCGTTATGTGTCGTTGGTTCAATGTAATTTGGAGACAGGGAGAACGCATCAAATTAGAGTACACCTAAAGTCAATCGGAAATACTCTTTTTAATGATGAAACTTATGGTGGAAATAAAGTGCTTCGTGGTACAGTTTTTACAAAATATGAACAGTTTGTAGCCAATTGCTTTAAATTATGTCCAAGACAAGCTCTTCACGCAAAATCTTTAGGATTTATTCATCCTAAAACGGGTGAATTTATGCACTTTGAAACGGAGCTTCCTGAAGAAATGAAATCGGTGATTGCTAAGTGGGAAGGCTACGTAAATAATGAATAGATTTCTTGCGAAAGTCGTTTATGATTGAAAAATAGTGATTTTTTGAGCGAAAATCAGGTAAATTTTGAAAGCATAGCATAGCTACGGTTGAAAAATTTACCTGATTTGTAGCCTAAAAGGTGCTGGCTTTCACCTTAAACGACTTTCGCAAGAAGTCTAATAGGTGTTTTAGAGAATTAAACCAGAATAAAATGTCAATTGTAATTCGTGAAGGCATAAAAGAAGATGTGCCAGTGATGTTTGAGTTGATTAAAGAATTAGCTCTTTATGAAAATGCTCCTGAGCAGGTAACCAATACTGTCGAGCAAATGTATATTGACGGTTTTGGCGAAAATCCTATTTTTGGCTCAATTGTAGCCGAATTTGAAGGGAAAGTTGTTGGACTTGCCTTGTATTATTATCGTTATTCTACTTGGAAAGGCAAAAGACTTTATTTAGAAGATTTAATTGTTTCTGAAAAAATACGTGGAAAAGGATTAGGCGAGCAACTTTTAGAAGCAACAATTCAAAAAGCTAAAGATACAGCTTGTACAGGCGTTATGTGGCAAGTATTGGACTGGAATGAACCTGCTATCAACTTTTATAAGAAATTCGGAGTGAGGTTTGATTCTGAATGGTTAAACGTTCATCTTGATTTTTAAGTAATTATAGATAATCATATGACTTATTTGGAACTTCCCGAAAGTTTTAAACTTTCGGGAAGTTAGGCTGAATCACTAAATTTCACTTTTAATAAGTTATGGCTTAGTCTATAAATAGGTTTTAGAATTTAGTGGTTAGGGAAATGCCTTGATTGCTAAACCCTAAAACCTAACCCCAAAAACCTAATTATGACAAAATCTTTCCAGATTTCAATTGACACAGGCGGAACATTTACAGATTGTATTGCTACTGATAATTTTGGAACAGAATATCGTTGCAAAATACTTTCAAGTAGTAGTATTCGAGGTGAAGTCATTGAACAATTTTCGGCAAATAAATTTAAAGTAAAACAGTCTTGGTTATTGAAAAGAGATATTCTAAAAGATTATCTCTTTTTGATTTTAGGACATAATTTTCAAGCGTCGGTACTTAGTTTTGATATTCATGAATCTACTTTGGAAATTGACAAGAGTCTTCCAGAATATCTTCAAAGTCAAGTCTTTAGCTTTGCTTTAACCGCTAATGAAGAAGCACCAGTTTTGGGTGCAAGACTCATTACCGAAACAGCTTTGTCTGAATCTTTTCCACCAATAGAAATGAGAATTGGTTCAACCAAAGGAACAAATGCACTTTTAGAAATGAAAGGAGCAAAAACCGCTTTTATTGTCACCAAAGGTTTCAAAGATTTATTAGTCATTGGCAATCAAGCTCGTCCAGATATTTTTGCCCTAAATATTGTTCGTCCAGAGCCATTGTATAGTTTAGTTATTGAAGTTGAAGAACAGATTGATGCACAAGGAAATATAATTCAATCCTTAGTTTTAGATGAAAAAAACTTAGTTCAAAGTCTTGTAAATCAGGATATTGAGTCGGTTGCCATTTGTTTGAAAAATGCCTATCGAAATAATATTCATGAGCAACAGTTACAAGAAACGCTAAAAAAATACTTCAAATTTGTTAATATTTCTACCGAATTAAGCCCACAAATAAAGTTTGTTAATCGTGCAGAAACTACGGTTGTCAATGCGTATTTAGCTCCAATTATTTCTAATTATCTTCAAAATATTACCGATAAATTACCCAATAATTCCCTCAAAGTGATGACCAGTGCGGGCAGTTTAGTAAAATCAAACGCTTTTTATCCCAAAGATAGTCTTTTTTCTGGCCCAGCAGGTGGCGTTGTAGGAGCTTCTGTCATTGCTAAACAGGCTAATTATCAGCACTTTATTGCTTTTGATATGGGTGGAACCAGTACCGATGTCGCCCGTTATGATGGTAATTTTGAATATCAGTTTAGTCAACAAATTGGTAATGCTCAGATTTTTAGTCCATCATTAGCCATTGAAACAGTTGCCGCAGGTGGAGGCTCAATATGTACCTATGATGGTTATAAATTATCAGTAGGCCCAGAAAGTGCAGGTTCTATGCCAGGCCCTGCGTGTTATGGTGCTGGTGGACCTTTGACGATTACGGATGTCAATTTATTATTGGGACGTTTAGATGCCACTCAATTTTCAATTCCAGTTTTTCCTGAAAAAGCAGAAGAACGTTTGCAAGAAATTTTGCAAAATGCTCATTTTCAATTGAGTAAAGAAGAAGTTTTAGAAGGATTTCGGGCAATTGCGAATGAGAAAATGGCAGAAACTGTTCGCAAAATTTCTATCACGAAAGGATACGACACTCAAGATTATGCCTTAGTTGCTTTTGGTGGTGCAGGTGGATTACACGCTTGTGGCATTGCTGACTTACTAAATATTAATACCATTTTACTACCAAAAGATGCAGGAATATTATCAGCTTTTGGAATTTCAAAAGCCCAAGTAGAGCGTTTTTCTGAGGCTTCTGTCCTTCAAATTTTTGATGTTTTTTTAAATTCTAAACTCGAACAACAATTTTCTAAATTAGAATCTGAAGTCAAAAATAAGTTAATAGTTGATAGAATTTCCGAAGATAAAATCGAAATAAAAAGTCGCTTACTATATCTACGTTTTAAAGGACAAGACTCAAGTATAGAAGTTGAATGGACTGATTTTGAAGAAGGTATTAATAGTTTTAAAGAGAAATATACTTCAATTTTTGGACATTGGGTAGAAAACAGAGCCATCGAACTTGAAAGTATTCGGGTTATTGCAGGTGAAAAAAAGTATTCAGAACAATGTGAATATTCATTGTCTGAAAATTTAGAAATATATTTTCCAGAGCCTTCTCATTTTATCGAAGCATTTGTTGAAAATAAGAAAGAATCTGTCCCTGTCTATATCCGTGAAAATCTGAAGTCGGGGGCTAAAATCAAAGGATTTGCCTTACTGTTGGATAGGTTCAGTACAACAATTATTGAGAATGATTGGGAATTAGTCATCGATGATTTTGGAACTGGGCATATTACTAAAATTAAAGTTGAAAATACGATTCAATTTGCTGATAATCAATTGAATAATGAAGCTGCTCAGTTAGAATTATTCACTAATCGCTTCATGTCGATTGCTGAAAATATGGGTGTTTTATTGCAAAGAACTTCCTTGTCAGTCAATGTAAAAGAGCGTTTAGATTTCTCCTGTGCTTTGTTGGATGCCGATGCCGAACTGATAGCCAATGCCCCACATATACCTGTGCATTTAGGGAGTTTGGGCGTATGTGTGCGAAGTGTTTTAAAATATATTTCCATTGAAAAAGGTGATGTTGTTATCACCAATCATCCCAAATATGGGGGTTCTCATTTACCCGACGTTACCTTGATTTCTTCGGTGTATTCAGATGATAATCAATTGATTGGCTATGTGGTCAACCGTTGTCATCATTCTGAAATCGGTGGAATACGTCCTGCGTCTATGCCTCCATATTCTACAAATTTGGCAGAGGAAGGCGTTGTAATTCCACCGATGTATTTGGCAAAAAACGGAGAAATACACTGGGATACAATCAGAAACGTTTTGACTGCTGCAAAATATCCAACTCGTTCTGTCGAGGAAAATTTAGCTGATTTGAATGCCGCTTTAGCTGCCAACAGGAATGGAGAAATTGCTTTGCAAAATTTAGTCAAAAATTATGGGTTGTCCAACGTTCATTTTTACATGAATCGTTTGAAGGAATATTCTACTCAAAAAATGCAAGAACGTTTGCAAAATTTTGGTATTGGGACTTATGAGGCTGAGGAATTTTTAGATATATTACTCGATAATAAAGAAATTTATCGTTTAAAAGTAAAAGTTGAAATTGCTCAAAACGAATGTGTTATAGATTTTTCGGGAAGTGCCAAAACGCATCATGGAAATCTAAATGCGAATATTGCCATTGTTAACTCGGCAGTGGTTTATGTTTTGAGATTACTTTTAAATGAAAATATTCCATTAAATGATGGCATTTTAAAAGCAGTGAAGATTATTATTCCAGAAAAATCAATGCTGAATCCTGATTTTCCTGATAATAGTGAAGATTGTCCTGCGGTGGTAGGTGGAAATGTAGAAGTTAGCCAAAGATTGACCGATACTTTATTAAAAGCTTTTGGAATAGTGGCGTGTTCGCAAGGAACGATGAATAACTTTTTGTTCGGTAATGCTAAATTTGGTTACTATGAGACGATTTGTGGTGGGAGTGGAGCAGGAGAAGACTTTTCGGGGACTTCTGGTGTACATACTCACATGACCAATACTCGAATTACCGACGCTGAAGTGATGGAATTACGTTATCCCGTTTATCTTAATCGTTTTGAAATTCGGGAAAATTCAGGAGGAAATGGTATTTTCAAAGGTGGTAACGGAATTGTGAGAGAAGTTACATTTTTAGAAGATGTAGAAGTATCACTTTTACGTCAACATCAACAACAAGAGCCTTACGGTATAAGTGGTGGTGAAAATGGAAAAGTAGGCAAACATATTCTGGAGAAAACCGACGGAACAAAATTTACTTCCAACGAATTTTCTGCTCAAAAAGGTGATAAAATAACCATTTGTACGCCAGGTGGTGGAGGTTTTGGAAAAGCATAATAATTGTTATTTTATTGAGAGGAAATCTCGTTAAAGTGATTTCCTCTCAATAAAATAACAATTATTAACAAACCTGCCTTTTTCTCTTGATAAAATCATTTTTGCTGCTCGTTTTCCCATGATAGAAAAATCGTTTGAAATAACCGAAATTCCCTCTGCTAAGATTTCTTTTATAGGTGTATCATCATAAGAAAGTAGTCCAATATCTTCGCCCAATTTCCAGTGCTTTTTGTTTGACCAATTGATGAATCTCACTAAATCATTTTCTCTAAAAACCAAGTAAGCATGGTCTTTTTGAAGATGCTCTTCTTCTTCTAAATTAGAAATTATCTCATAGCTAATTTTATTTTCATTACAGAAACGCTCAAAGCCATTAATAATTCCAATTGGCGTGTACTGAAAACTTTTACTACTTAAAACCAAAGAAAGCGTTTGGTATTTTTTGATTAAATCCTTTGCCTCTGTTAGTCCCTGAAAAATATTTTGTTCAAAATCTTGGCATAAAATAGCATAATCATCGCCCAAATTCGGAGCATCAATATCAAGAATTAAGAGCTTTTCTCTTGGTATTTTTTGAAGAATATGCGTTACATCTTCCTTAAAATGAGGCATAACCACAAAAAAATTATAGTTGCCCAAATTATTCATCAAAAGATTTTCAAAAACCTTCAAATTGTGGTGATGAAAAAAAATATTCACATTTATACTTTCTCCCAATTCAGCAATAAGACTATCATAAAGTATTTCTTTGAATGGGGTAAGAGCATCAAATAAAACGAAAATATTTAGTTGATTTCGAGTATCCGTACTGGCTACATAAAAACCTTTGCCATGATGAGAAGTAACCAAGCCTAATTCTCTCAATTCATCGTATGCTTTTGTCACGGTCATTCGTGCAATTCCAGAACTTTCAGAAACTTCATTGATAGAAGGAAGTCTTTGCCCTCGCAAGAGAGTTCCATCTTCTATTGAGTTGATAATATGCTCAATTAGCTGTTGAAACTTGGGTTTACTTGAACTTGAAATAGAGGTGAAATTTTTCATTAAATGAGTTTTATAGTTTATGCTTGATGAACAAAATTACACTTTTTCATATTACTGATGATGATTAACACATTTTATCATAAAATATTGCAAAAAAATTTTGGATAGGCAAAAATATTTATATATTTGTGATACAATAAAATAGCATAGTATAGCATTGTTAAGTGATAGCTCAATTTTCAATGTTTAAAAATATCAACAATACCTTATTTTAAGGTTATTTGGTTAGTTTTTGTTTATAAAAATGGTTAATGGTGTACAGTGTCTGCGGGAGACCAATGGTGTCTCCGCAGGCAATTGTCTTTAAACAAAAACATTTAAAATAGAATCATACTTCTGAATAATTTAACTACTAAACCGTTTGATGGACAAACGGTTTTTTTGTGTATAAAAAAAAGCCAACTCTTACGAGTCGGCTTCCTTAACTTCTTCAAAAACAGACATCTAATCTTTTAAATAGCATTCTTCATTGAGAAATAAATTATATTTTACTTGATTTTATTCGTTAGAAATGCTCCCAACAATCCCAAAAACATAATTGATGATAGTGCAATTCTTAAAGAAGAAAATTCTGAAAGATAACCAATTAATACTGGTCCAATCAAGAAACCTGCCATACCAACGGTTGTTATTGCCGCTAATGCAACACCAGCCGACATCGTTTTTGAGTGTCCAGCTTCAGAATAAATTAGTGGAACAATGGTTGACAGCCCTAAACCTGTGATACCAAAACCAATAACAACTGAAATTGGATGTTGAAATATTAAGGCAATTGACATACCTGAAAATACAATTAAGCAATTGATTAACAATGTTTTACGTAGACCAATTGTGTGTACTATTTTATCTCCAAAAACTCTGCCCACAACCATGAGAATCGAAAATGCAGTAAAGCCTGCCGTTGCGTATCCTTGCGGATTATTTAGCACTTGTTTATAGTATAATACACTCCAATCCGCCATTGCACCTTCTGATAACATTCCACAAAAAGCGATAATTCCTAAGAGCATTAAACCTTTGTCTGGAATGGCAAAAAGTGGTTGAGATTCAGATGATTTTTGGTCTTGGGCTACTAAAAAACGATATACAACAATACCCAATATTATATCAATAATCGAAATGGTGGTTAAATGTAGAAAAGGTGAAATACCTTGATTTGCTATCAATCCCCCTAATGCGGCACCAATCATAAAACCTGTGCTAAATACCGCATGGAAAGACGACATGATTGAGCGTTTTAAGATTTTTTCTACATTTACGGCTTGAACATTCATTGAAATATTGAGCATATCACTGCCAAAACCAAAAATAAACAAGCCGATTGCCAACACATAAGGCACCTGAGCAAGTCCAAGAATTGGAAGGGCAATAACATAGAATATTAATGAGAAAATGGTGATATTTCTACTGCCAAATTTTTCAATAATGATTCCAGAAACTGGCAATGCCGTCAAACTACCAATTGGCATGGCAAATAAAACCGAGCCTAAAGCGGCATCGCTGAGTTGTAAAAACTCTTTTACATCTGGAATTCTTGATGCCCAAGAGGCAAAACTTATTCCGCAAAGGAAAAAAAGCGTATTTGTGGCAATTCGGGCATTTCGCCCATTATCTGAATTAATGGTTATGTTTTCCAATGGAGAATGGATTATAGTAAAATCGTTTCGATGTGTTTCCAAGAATTAACTCGTTGAAAATCAACTATGTGTTGATTGTGAGGAGCATCAAAAAGTAAACCTTTTCCTGTAAAGTTAATCAAGTTTTTTTCGTGGTCGTCAATTATATAATCAGCTTTAATCATCCATTTATGACCACAAAAAACGGTATGACTCCAACCAATGTATGGAAAATAATCTTCCAACCATTCTAATTTTTCTGACATTGAATTTGGAAATTCGGTTGCGGCAGAAACAATGAAAATTTCATATTTTTTATATAATTCTCCAATAACTTCTTGAGCATCAGGCATTAAAGGAATATCTCTAAAAAATCCTTTGTCCCATAATCTATGTCTTTGAGTGAGGTATTTTGCTTGGTATTCCTCTTTAATTTTTGGGTCAGAAATTAACATTTCTTTGGTGTAAGTTGTACCAAATGTTTCGTTTACCATGTTGATGATTTTTTGGCTTGTATCTGCCATTACGTCATCCATATCAATTAATAATCTTTGCATAATTTTACTTTTAAATAGTTATTTCAATTCTGTTTTTGTCTGGGTCAAGAATTACACTTTCATAATATCCGTCGCCAGTGGTGCGTGGTTCGCCTATAATTTCAAAACCATCATTTCTAAATATTTCGGTGATTTCATTAACTTTTTCTTTGCTTCCTACCGAAATCGCAAAATGAATTAACCCTGTATATTCATCGTAAATATTATTGATATTAGCAGGAATTCCCTCTTTTTCCATAAGTTCTAATCGACAACCATTTTCAAATGATAAGAAATACGAAGAGAAGCTTTTTTTAGGATTATGATATTTTTCATTTGCTGAAGCTTTGAAATATTTTACGTAAAAATCTTTCAAAATTTCCAACTGTTTTGTCCAAATGGCAATATGTTCTATTTGCACGTTATTTCGGTTTTATTCCTTTTTGTTAAATGATTGAACAAATTTACCGAATAAAAACGCATAATTGCAAATTTTATATTAAATTTGTGTGAAATAAAACGATAAAAACCGAAACTATGCTCAGAGAAGAACGTTTGCAGATTATCTTAAAAATGTTGGAAACCGACCAACGGGTATCTTCTGTTCGATTAGCAGAAATATTAAATGTATCGGATGATACCATTCGTCGTGATTTGAATGAATTGGCTGAGAATGGACTTTTGAAAAAAGTACACGGTGGTGCCATTCCAAAATCTCCGAGTCCCTATAAATTATCTGAAAGAATAAATATTGCCCATGAAGAGAAATTGGTTTTGGCGAGTAAAGCACAACAATTTTTTGAGGATGGACAAGTTATTTTGATGGATAACGGTTCTACTAATATGGAGGTTGCCCGTTTGATGTCTCCAGATTTGAAAGCTACGGTTTTTACAACCAGTATTCCTATTGCCCAAATTCTGTGTGAACACCCAAATATAGATTTATTTTTGTTGGGAGGGAAGGTTTTTAAAGATGCCCAAAATACTTATGGTTCAGAAGTGACAGAGCTTTTGAGTAAAATAAGAGCAGATGTTTTCCTTTTGGGTGTATGTGGAATGCACCACCAAATTGGAGTAACAATGCCAGATTGGGGCGAAAGTGTAGTAAAACGGAAAATGGTAGAAGTTTCAGAAAAAGTAGTAGCTTTAATTACAGCAGATAAGTTAAATACTGCCGAAAGCTATGTAGTATGTGGCTATCAAGAAATAGATGTGATGTTGGTAGATGATACCATTTTAGATATACAACTTACCGATTATAAAGCAAAAGGCGTAGTGATATTATAAGGATTCTAAAACTTAAAAAGTAGTATTTTCAATTGGCGAAAATACTACTTTTTAGGCAATCATAAATTTAGTGTGTTAGCTGAATGCTAAAAATTATTTTAAACATCAGTCACAAAAATATAAAATATTTGTAGTTTCTAAAGCCTTACCCTAAGTCATACTAAATTAGGTTGTTTATGATTGTTTGAGTGTAAGTGTTTGTTTATGAGTTGATTGTATGTTCTTTTTCTAATATTTTAGCGTAATATTCTCTGCATTTATTGATATATGTCAATATTTATTTTTCAATAATTATACAAACAGTTGAGATAATTTATCTTTTTGCTCGTAATCTACTCAATGTTTCGAGGGTTATACCTAAAAATGATGCAATATGTTTCACAGGAACTCTATTTGCTAAATGTCCATATTGTTTTAAAAAGAGTTGATATTTTTGCTCAGCATTTTTCAGTCTAACGATATATGCACGATGTTCAGCGTGCATATAATAGATTTCGGTGAGTTTTCTGACAGTAATATTAAATGAGGGATGTTTTACATAAAGTCGCTCTAAATCAACTTTACTAAGAGAAATCAGTTCGCAATCTTCCAGTGTTTGAATATTCTCATGGGTTGGTATTTGTAAAATAAAACTACAAATTGCCGATACTAATTCTCCATCTGCTGTTATCCAAGTGGTTATTTCTCGACTTTCATCGTTTACATACCCTCTCAGAACTCCTTTTTTTACAAAGTACATATTTGTGCAAATTTCTCCTGCTTTATGCAATATTTTACCTTTCTTGACATTTTTGGGGTAAGTATTTTTAATAAGAAATTGAGAAATAGCTTCTGTAAGTGGATGTAAATTGTTGGAAAATTCTAAAAACGGAATTGCTTCTTCTGGCGATGTGTGGTTGGGTTTCTTCACGAGATTAATAATCGAATTACAGATTGTTTCGCAAATTACAGGAATTTAAAGTTCTTACAAGTTTCAAACTGAGAAAATTAATTTGAGTCCTCATTTCTACCGAATTGAAATTTTTAAACCTCAGTTTTAGTAAAATAAAACGGAATTATCGACTGTTCGTCGCAAGACAATATTGGGTTACAGATAAGACGGATAAAACAGATTAATCCCCCTAATGGAGTTATGATTTTCATGCCAATCTGTTAAATCAGTACAATCCGTAATCTAATTTTATTCTGCGACAAATGGTAGATAGTTGTAATGTATCACTATTGGTCTGAATTGATTGTTTTGAAATAAAAAAACCTTCCTAATTTACTTAGAAAGGTTTTGAGAAAATGGGTCAGCAATTACTCTTTATAAAATTTATCAGATGCTTTATTTAGTTTCTTAACCAGCATTTGATTAAATAGTTGCTCTGTTTTATATAATTCGGAGATTTGACGAATATTGATAACTTTCAAAAACTTGCTTAAATACTCTTTTTCTAAGTCAACTTCTTTTTGTTTTAAACTCAAAACTTCTTTTAAATCCGCTAAAATTTTATCGTCAGTAGTCGTAATATTTCTACTTTCTGCGGTCATTTGGCGTATATTTTTTCTGATATCAGAGCGTTTTCTATCAAATTCGTCATAAATAGCCCAAAATCCTTTGGCTTGTTCTTCTGTCAAACTCAAACGATTTGTAATTAAACCAACTTTGGCGGCTTTAATCTTTTCTTTACCTCTTAATTGTTCATCTTGTGCTTTAATATTTGATATTGAAGCAAAGGTTATTAAAATAACTAAAATACTTAACTTTCTCATGTTTTCTATTTGTAAGGTGGTTAAATTTCCTCTTGGATATTGTCTATATCAATGCTTTGCAAAATATCTTTATCGCTAACTTTTAAATTGTCTAACAAGTCAGAATCTTGAAATTTGGCACTTTTATTATTTTCAAACTGTTCTGCTACGTCGGTTTGATTTAGATTTTCTTGGATTAAATAATTAACAATTTCTGTATTCTGAACGCCTGAAAGTGCTTCATTACCCAAAGAATCTTGCTTTGGCATTAAGGTAAAATACCCTAAAATTGCAATTGTTGAACAAGCGGCAATACTTGCCCAAGTTCTTTGTTTAGACCACGAAACCAAAGGAATAGTTTTCGATTTTCCAGAAGTCTGAGCTTGTACACGCATTGGAAGCTCATCAAAGTAGTTGTCAGGTACTTTGAAAATATTTTTTCGTGGTAAGTTTTCTAAATCAAATTTCTCGTTTTTCATCTTTTGAACCATATACTTAGAAAGAAATATAAATTCTATCATTGCAGTGGCTTTAATTTTTTATTTATAAATAGATATGCTTGAAAACTGGTAAATGTTCAATTTGCATTTTATTTATAAATCGACAATCTGATATTGTCATTTGTACTTATATATTAATCTAACTCTTTGATAATCTTAAATCTAAAAGGTTTAATGGAATGTTTAAAAAGGTGAATTTTTTAAATGTTCTTCAACTTTTTTGACTGCTAAGTGATAAGATGCTTTCAATGCACCCACTGAGGTGCCTGTAATTTCGGCTATTTCTTCATATTTCATCTCATCATAATATTTCATATTGAAAACCAAACGTTGTTTGTCAGGTAAAGTCAATAGAGCTTTTTGTAATTTCAGTTGAATTTCATCACCTGAAATCATATCAGAATCTTCCAATTTATTAGATAATTCTTCAGTAATATCGTTGATAGGCAGAAAAAAGCGTCTTTTTTTCTTTGCCAAGTGGTTTAATGATTCGTTGGTGGCAATTCGGTAAAGCCACGTAAATAATTGTGATTCTCCTTTGAAATTTTCTAAACCTTTCCATGCTTTAATGAAAGTTTCTTGGGTTAAATCGTCGGCATCGTCGTGGTCAATAACCATTTTTCGAATATGCCAATAGAGTTTTTGCTGGTAAATTCTTACCAGTTGGTTGAAGGCAAAGTTTCGAGTTTCTGCAACTGCAAATTTTGCTAATATTTCTGAATCAGTTAATTGTTTATCGGTCATTCAGAATTAAGTAGGACAGGTTTCTAACCTGTTGTTAACCAGACAGGTTAGAAACCTGTCCTACAAAAAAACTCCGCAAGAATTCTTCATTCTTGCGGAGTTTTATACTCACAATCAAAAAATTAAGAATTCTTACGTGCGATTGCTTTCATTGCTTTTTCAACAATAGAAGCAGCATTTAAACCATATTTTTCCATTAATTGAGCAGGAGTTCCTGATTCTCCGAAAGAATCTTCAACCCCAACATATTCTAATGGAGCAAGGTGTTTTTTGATTAATACTTGAGCGATTGAATCACCTAAGCCACCTGCAATTTGATGTTCCTCTGCTGAAACAGCACAACCAGTTTTACGTACTGAAGCTAAGACAGCTTCTTCGTCCAAAGGTTTAATAGTGTGGATATTAATAATTTCAGCGTCGATTCCTTTTTCTGCTAAAATTTCACCTGCTAAGATGGCTTCCCAAACTAAATGCCCTGTGGCAAAGATACTTACATCTTTTCCTTCGTTCACAGTCCAAGCTTTTCCAATGATAAATTCTTGGTCTGGAGCAGTAAAAATAGGTACAACTGGACGACCAAAACGTAAATAAACTGGACCAACGTGTTCAGCAACGGCAATGGTAGCCGCTTTAGTTTGGTTATAGTCGCAAGGGTTGATAACTGTCATACCTGGAAGCATTTTCATTAATCCTAAATCTTCCAAGATTTGGTGAGTTGCTCCATCTTCACCTAAAGTTAAACCTGCGTGAGAACAAGCAATTTTAACATTTTTGTCTGAATAAGCAACAGATTGACGAATTTGGTCATAAACACGACCTGTTCCGAAATTGGCAAAAGTAGTGGCAAAAGGAATTTTTCCACCGATAGTCAAACCCGCAGCAATACAAATCATGTTTGCTTCAGCGATACCAGTTTGGAAAAAACGCTCTGGATTTTCTTTAATAAATGCGTCTAACTTCAATGAGCCAATTAAGTCAGCACAAAGAGCTACAACGTTTGGATTAGTTTGACCTAAAACCTGCATACCTGCTCCGAAACCAGAACGAGTATCTTTTTTTTCTGTGAATGTATATTTTTTCATTAAAATATTAAATTTCAATTATTTGCGATTGATTGTAACTTGGTTAAAAAATATTTAGCACTTGGGCAATTGGGGTGATTAGCGGCATTTTGGATTGAGAAGCCAGCTTTAAGCATTTTTCTTGCGAGTCTTGGTTTACTCTTTGCAAAAGAAAACCCTTTTAATCTTATCATTTCATCAATTGGTTCATCATAATTTTCGGGATAATCTACATTGATTGTTTTTCCTAAAAAATGACTAATTGCAATACTATCTGCTAAGTACCAATTTTCAAACTCTTTGACTGCAACAACAATCTCTTGATTAGTAAAAACTGACAGTTTTTGTTTGGTGATGGTTATACATCCATCTTTATCTAAATCTAATAAAGTTAAAATGTGGGTTGCACCTTTATCAATTAAAATTTGTCGATGCGAGTTTATTCGCTCTTCATAAAATTGATTTTTTGAGCCAGTTTCTTGTACCGCTACTAATTCAAGATTCATTGTTTGTAAAAAAGATATAAAACTAAGAGAATTGAAAATGATGGTTTCACTTTCTCCTTCACAAATAATTCCAAGTTTTACCATGGAAGCCCACCTCCAAGAGCATTGGAAAGCCATGCTTCGTCCATTGGTAATCCATAAAGATTCAGATCTTTCTTTAATTGCTTTACCTTTGTTTCACCTTCTTTCTTATTGACTAAAATAATTTCATGAGGTTCTAATTGTGAAACCAACGACTGAGAATGCGTATTAAGCCAAATATAATGACCTTTTTCTTCACAAGCATATCTAAAAAGACCTACTAATTCTTTTATTACTTTTGGATTGAGTCCATTTTCTGGTTCTTCTATGCACAAAAATTGTGGTTCATCAGATTGGAAAACCGCTGTTAAAAGAGCAAGGATATTATAAGTACCGTCTGAAAGTAAATTTTTAGTGAAAGGTCTGTCAGTCCCCTTTTCATATATTACTAAAGTGTCTGTACCGCTTAATTCACTTGAAATTACTTCTACCCTTTCAAATCCAGGAATAAATAAAGAAAGCCAGTCTGATATTTCTTCCCTAAGAAGTGAATCTTTTAAAATTCTTTTTAATACTTTTTCAAGATTTGAAGTTGAAAGATTTAATTTAGATGAATCCGAAAATGGCAACTTTTCGATTTTTTGATTTGAGACAAATACTCTCGAAAAACCTTCATTAAAAATCTCTATTAATTTCTCTTCTAATTCTGTCTTTTCACTTGTTGTAACATTTGATAAACTAAGCACTCTGAAAGAATGAGGGTTTTCTTCCAAATCCTTTTTTGAAAAATACTGACCAGTTGTGTTTGTAACGAAAGTATCTGTCTCTATCGAATAAAAGTATTGATATTGAATATCATTATTTCTAAATGATTTTAGCTCTTCTTCTCCTCCAAAAAGCTTTAACTTTATTGAAACATCTAATGAAGAGCAAAAAAACTCCAACGCCTCAAAAATATTACTTTTCCCAGACCCATTCGGTCCAACAAAGACCGTAAATGGGTTGGGTTCAATGATTTCTAAATCTGCAATAGATTTAAAGTTTTTGATATGTAATTTTTTGATTTTCAAAATGCTAATTTTTTATTTTTGGATTAATAATCTCCCAAAGTCTCAGGTAGTTGAGCTAAAGCAGCCGCTAATTGCTCATCGTTTGGAGCAACACCGTGCCATTTGTGAGAACCCATCATAAAATCAACGCCAGCACCCATTTCGGTTGTCATCAAAATCATTGTTGGTTGTCCATTTCCAGAAAACTCACGTGCTTCAGCTAAAACTTTCACTACGTCAGCCATATCGTTTCCGTTCATTTTCATGATATTCCAACCAAAAGCAGCATATTTTGCCCCTAAATCACGGTTGTTCATTACTTTATCAGTTGGCCCATCAATTTGCTGACCGTTGAAGTCGATAACAGCAACTAAATTGTCAACTTTATGGTGCGGTGCGTACATTGCTGCTTCCCAAACTTGACCTTCGTTTTGCTCACCGTCACCCATTAATACAAATACTAATGAATCATCACCGTTCAATTTTTTGGCTTGTGCAGCACCAATTGCTACTGACATTCCTTGTCCCAATGAACCTGAAGCAATACGAATACCTTCAAGGTGTTCGTGCGTTGTTGGGTGTCCTTGAAGACGAGAATTTAATTTACGAAATGTTGCTAATTCTGAAGCAGCAAAGTATCCCGAACGTGCCAATACCGAGTAGAATACGGGAGAAATGTGTCCGTTTGATAAGAAGAAAAGGTCTTCACCGATACCGTCCATATCAAAGATTTTTGTGCCGTCTGGATTAGATTTAAGTTTCATTTGGTCAAAATATAGACCAACTAACAAATCGGCACAACCTAACGACCCACCTGGGTGTCCAGACTGACAAGCGTGTACTTGTCTAACAATGTCACGTCTCACTTGTGACGCAACTCCTTGTAATTCAGTAATTTGCATTTGTAATTTGATTAAAATAAAGTTCCCCAATGGTTTCTCAAGAGGGTAAAGAAATAAAAGACAATGTTTGATGCCGAAGCATTTTATAAGTTAAGCAATAATCTGTTGCGTATGGTTTTTAGTGTCAATTTTACTGATGATGTCTGTGATGATTCCTTGTTCATCAATAATGAAAGTTGTGCGAGCAGTACCCATATAAGTTTTTCCATACATTGATTTTTCAACCCAAACACCATAGGTTTCTACCATTTGGTGGTCTTCATCTGAAAGCAAAGTGAATTTCAAATCGTATTTTTTGATGAACTTTTGATGAGCTTTTTCACCATCAACACTTACGCCAATAATTTCAAAACCTTTTGCATTAAGGTTTGTTAAGTTTTCATTTAGGTTACAAGCTTGTGCGGTACAACCTGGAGTATCATCTTTTGGATAAAAGTATAAAACTACTTTTTTACCCTCAAAATCAGATAACTTAACGATGTTTCCGTTTTGGTCTTTCTGTTCGAAGTTTGGGGCTTTGTCGCCTATTTTTAAGTTCATTTTTTTTCGTTTTAGCTACTTTTTTGACGATTGTTTTGGGTAAAATTCTTACCGTATCAATGTTGGCTTCAAAAGCACTCTTATTCCCTTGATTATCTTCTAATTCTAACCTTAATTTTCCGTAAAATCTCTGTGATGAATCAGCTTTTACAGACCATAATAACGAGCGTTTTGCATCGTAGTCTGTTAAGATATATTCATTATTGACAAAAGCTTTGAAACTCCTGATTCCAGAAAGATTATCTCCAATTCGTATTTGAATATCATCTGGTGTTTTCTTCATCATACTCGCCTTTGGAGGTATCGTATCAACTAATACAATAAAATCACCTAAACGTTTGGTACTGAAAGATGCTTTATTGCCATTCCAAACTGTTTTTAAGAATGATTTAACATTTTTAAACAGGTGATAGATAGAAGTTTTATCAGGTAAAATATACTGAAAATTGGGTGTGTAAATAACATCAATTTTACCTTTTAGCGGTAGGGTTACTTCTCCGATTTTTAATTTATTTCCTACTTCTTCAGTTTGCAAATAAAGTGTATCGTACAAAGATTTATACTCAAAGTTGATGTCTAAGCCATCTGATTCAAAAGCATAATCAATATTTGGAACAATTACTTTTCTAAAATTTGTCGCTTTTGAAACTCCATCAATAATAATTGAGTCGGGTAAACTCTTTTTCAAGTCCCAAAGATACACCGCTTCATTGTTTTTAACATAATTTATTGGTAAATCTATTGTAGATTTAGCGAATTTTAAGCTCGCTACAGAGTTGACAGTCTTTAGGTTATGTGCTTTGATTATTAGTGTGTTATCTTCAATAGACTGGTTAAACAATACTGGTAAATTATTGGGGCTAATGGTGGTTGAACCTTCTTTCTTTTCACCTTTAATTGTAAAGTTCAACACGGTGCTGTTCTCAAAAGTATCCCAAATTTTTATAGTAATTTGATGCGTTTTTCCATCAGTAATTTTAATTTTTCCTTTTGTTAATGACGGTTTATAGATTTGAAGTTTGTCATTTCCATCCTCCTGAAATAACTTCTGAAACCTCTGTCCTTTCATTTGTTCATGGGCGTAGTCATTATGGACGTTAATGTCGTGAGAAACATCATTCGGGAACTGCTCTAAATGAGAATAATATTGCTCAACCCCATCCACAAAAAGTTCCACACATGAAAGCCCATTTGAATTGTTAGTGCCATTCATTTTATCAACGGCTAATAATTCAAGTCCTAATTCACCGTTTGCATAAATTTCGTTGTTTAGCGAATAAGCATTACCAATCTTGGTTGGATAAAATAATTGTTTGCCGAATGCACCATTAATTCGAGAATCGGTACTAAGTGTTTTTATAATTAATTGTTGGAAAATAGGAGGGAGATTATCTTTAATTTCTGGAAACCCAAAATTGAGTGGATTCAAAATATTATTGATTACATCTCTAATCTCGAAGTGTAAATGTGGACCTGCCGAACCGCCAGTATTTCCAGAAAGCCCAATGATTTGTCCTCTGGCAACTTCAAATTCTTCGGGTTTAAGATTAAGTTTTATTTCAAATGTCTGACTTTCGAGGCGTTTTTTTCGTACATAACTCGCTAAAGGTTCCGAAAAAGTTTTCAAGTGTCCATAAACTGAAACGAAACCATTGGGGTGAGTAATAAAAATTACATTTCCATATCCGCTCGTCTGTACACGTACTTCTGAAATATATCCGTCACCTGTTGCATAGACAGGAAGTCCTTCTCTTCCTTGCGTTTTTATATCAATTCCTGCATGAAAATGGTCGGAACGCAAATCTCCCATTCCACCCGCTAAATAATTCTGTTGATTTGGGTTTATCGGAAATAAAAAATAGCCTTTAGGATAGGTTAGTTGAGGTTTCTGAGCCTGAATACTTAGGTAAATTAGACTTAGAAATATAATATTTATTAATTTTTTCAAAGTTGTACTTTAATATTAAAAAAATGGTAACGAAAGTTTAAACGGCTTCGATATAATTACTTCACTTCAAAAGAAAGCATTTCCGTATCTTCTATAAATGCTGTCAATTTATCCCCAATTTTTACTGCTCCAACGCCTGAAGGTGTTCCTGTAAAAATTAAATCTCCTGTTTTTAGAGTAAAGTATTTTGAAATTTCGGCAATGATTTCATCAAAATTCCAAAGCATCATTTCTGTGTTTCCTTGCTGACGAGTTTCCCCGTTAATTTCTAAATGAAAGTTCAGTTTTTTTAAATCCTCAAATTTGCTTTTTTGAACAAAATTTGAAATAGGAGCAGAGCCGTTAAATGCTTTCGCTTTTTCCCATGGTAAACCTTTTTCTTTCAATCTTGCTTGAACATCACGAGCGGTGAAATCAATACCGATACCAATTTCGTCATAATATTTATGAGCAAATTTAGCTTCTATATTCTTACCAATTTTGTTGATTTTCAATACAAGTTCTACTTCGTGATGAATATCATTTGAAAAATCAGGGTGGTAAAAAGGCTCATTATCCTTAATAATGGCAGTATCAGGCTTTAAGAAAATAACGGGTTCAGAAGGTCTTTCATTATTTAGTTCAGCAATATGGTCGGCATAATTTCGCCCAATGCACAAGATTTTCATATTTCGTCGTTTATAAAGTAATTCGCCAAAGTTTTGAATGGCATAGTTTTTTGTTAGGATTGCACATAAAGAATTAATGAAAATATCTAAATGAGACTTTATTAAACAAAATTACCTCGAAATTATAGAAATTTAGAACCTTTTTATGATTTTTACGTCTCAATTGTGGATATTAGCGAAATATCTTTGATTGAAACAAAATGAATACCTTAAACGGAATATTAAAATGAAGAGAGTCATTTTTTATGGAGTAATTCTCCTAACTACTTTGTGGGCGTGTACAAAAGTGCCTTTATCTGGTAGAAATCAGTTATTATTAGTTTCTGATGACGAAATGAATGCGATGGCATTTACCAGTTATAAACAGTTTTTGGATACCAGTAAAGTTGTACCTGCTAATTCTCAACAAGCGGCAATGGTAAAACGTGTTGGGGATAAAATTGCTCGTGCGGCTCAATCATATTTTGAATCAACGGGTAATGCTGATTATTTAAAAGGTTATCAGTGGCAGACTGAATTGGTGCAGAGCAATCAAGTAAATGCTTGGTGTATGCCAGGTGGAAAAATGGTGGTTTATACTGGAATTCTTCCAATCACGCAAACCGAAACAGGGCTTGCCGTAGTAATGGGTCACGAAGTTTCTCATGCTATCGCAAAACACGGTTCAGAACGTATGAGTCAAGGAATGTTGGCACAAGGACTTTTAGTAGCAGGGCAAATTGGCTTGGGTGTTGCCTTAAAAGATAAACCTAATGCAACTCAAAACCTTTGGAATAACGTTTTTGGCGTTGCTGCACCAATTGGAGCTCAATTAGGAATGATGGCTCATGGGCGTTATCAAGAGTCGGAAGCTGACCATTTGGGGTTAATATTTATGTCAATGGCTGGGTATAATCCAATGGAAGCTGTAAACTTTTGGGGACGTATGGCTGCCAATTCTGGCGGAGCAAAAACCCCAGTTTGGATGTCAACTCACCCTTCCGACCAACAACGTATTTCAGATATTAAAAGTCGAATGGGCGAAGCGATGAAATATTATAACGCTTCAAGTAAAAGTGGGTCAAATGGTAGATTTTAATTTTAGAGAATAGATGATAGAGAATAAATATTAGAGAATAGATTTTAGAGAATAGATTTTAGAAAATAGATAATAGAGAATAGGTGATAGAGAATAGATTTTAGAGAATAGTGGAGGGATTTTTTTATGAATTTCTGTCTCAATTAACAACAAAAAAGGAGCGAAAATTAATTTCGCTCCTTTTTTATTGTTAATTGAGATTTTAAAGTTATCAATAATTTATACTCTAAAATCTATCATCTATTCTCTAACCTCTATTATCTAATCTTCAAACTACATTGCCGCCAAAACCTCTTCTACTTTCGTAGCAGCGTCTTTCAACAATACAGCAGAATATACTTTTAAGCCTGATTCGTCAATGATTTTTGCACCTTCAGCAGCATTTGTACCTTGTAAACGAACAATAATCGGTACAGGAATATCACCAATAGCTTTGTAAGCCTCAACAACACCCGTAGCAACACGGTCGCAACGAACAATACCACCGAAAATGTTAATCAAAATAGCTTTAACGTTCGGGTCTTTTAAGATAATACGGAAACCAGCTTCAACAGTTTTAGCATTTGCTCCTCCCCCAACATCAAGGAAATTAGCGGGCTCACCACCTGAAAGTTTGATGATATCCATCGTAGCCATTGCTAAACCTGCACCATTAACCATACAACCTACGTTACCGTCAAGTTTTACATAGTTCAAATCGTTTGCAGAAGCTTCAACCTCTAATGGGTCTTCCTCAGTTACATCACGTAATGGAATAAAATCAGCGTGACGGTAAAGAGCATTGTCATCTAAGTTTACTTTCGCATCAACCGCTAAAATTTTATTATCAGAAGTTTTTAACACTGGGTTGATTTCAAACATTGATGAATCTGTTTCAACGTAAGCTTTATATAAAGCGTTGATGAATTTCACCATTTCTTTGAAAGCATCTCCCGATAAACCTAAAGCAAAAGCAACCTTACGAGCTTGGAATTGTTGTAAACCAACTCTTGGGTCAATCCATTCTTTAATGATTTTTTCTGGAGAGTGTTCTGCCACTTCTTCAATGTCCATACCACCTTCAGTTGATGCCATGATAACATTACAAGCTTTACCACGGTCTAACAAAATAGAAACGTAATATTCTTTAACCTCTGAAGGACCTGGGTAATATACATCCTCAGCAATCAAAACTTTGCTAACTTTTTTACCTTCTGGACCAGTTTGGTGTGTAATTAATTGCATGCCCAAAATCTCTTCAGATTTTTGACGAACGTCATCTAAGCTTTTAGCTAATTTAACGCCACCACCTTTACCACGACCACCTGCGTGAATTTGAGCCTTAATTACGTGCCACCCAGTACCCGTGCGGGCGGTAAGTTCACGGGCAGCCTCAACTGCCAATGCGGGTGTATCTACCACGATGCCTTCTTGAATGCGGACACCATAGCTTTTCAAAATGTCTTTTGCTTGATACTCGTGAATATTCATTTGATACAGTTTTTTTATGCGAAATAAATTCGTGTGCTAAATTACTGACAAACTATTTAATTAAGCGTTTTTCTTTGGTAAATATTTATATTTCCTATATCAAATTTGTAATTTTGACGTATAAATACACAAATAATGAGGCTACTTACTTATTTTGGGTAGTCTTCAAAACGTAAAAATGCCTAAACTCAGCGTCCTTATCCCTACATTCAATCATCATAAATTTATTGCCAAAACATTGGAAGGTGCATTGATGCAAAAGACCAATTTTGACTTTGAAATTGTGATTGGCGATGATGCTTCAAGTGATGGAAATCAATTGGTTATCCAAGAATTTGTAGATAAATATCCCGATAAAATTCGAGCATTCTTGCATTCTGAAAATTTAGGTCCTTCTTCTCCAAAAGAATTAGGAGGGAAAAATAATGTGGCGTTTCTTTTTGGAGCTTGTAAAGGTGAATATATTGCTTTGTGCGAAGGCGATGATTTTTGGACTGACCCTTTTAAATTACAAAAACAGGTCGATTTTTTAGATAACAATCCAGATTATGCTCTTTGTCATCATCAACTTGCGGTAATTTATGAAGATAATTCTCCAACTCATGATTTTAACGAAGAGAATCACAGGGATACATCTTTACTTACGGATTTATTAGAAGATAAATCGTGGTTCTTGGGAACTGCCAGTACGGTTTTAAGAAATGTATTTACCAATGGTATGCCAAAATGGTGGTGGAAGTCTGCAAGTGGTGACTTAGGAATCTTCATTGAAGTGGCTAAATACGGTAAAATTAAATATTTACCCCAACGTATGGGGTGCTATCGTAAACATCGTGGTGGTATGACTAATATTCATACGCCGCAAAATATTTTTTTTCTACGGAATAGGATGGAAATGTTTCAAGAATTAGATGGGTATTTTGAATCAAAGTATTCAGGATTTTTACAGAAAACCATCGCCAATTATCAGCAAATAGTATTAGAATTGGAGAAAAACGGATGAAATTGACTAAGTTTTTCGGAAAAAATATTATTCGGTAGTACACATTATTTTATTGACCTTAACTTTGAAACATGAAAAATATTCTTTTTGTAAGTCATGATGCCAATCGAGCAGGAGCTCAAATATTGCTTTTGCGATTTTTACGACTTCTGAAGGATGCAAATGAAGCGTTTACTTTTTCGATTCTTTTAAAGGACGGAGGCATTATAGAGGAGGATTTCAAAGCAGTTGCCCCTGTGTATTTTTGGAAACAAAAGTTACAATCTCGAAAAACAATATTGATTAATAAATTTATTGGAAAAATTACTTCTACAAAATCCCCTGAGAATCAGACTTTAGAAAACCTTAAAGCTCAAAAGTTTGATTTAGTCATTAGTAATACCATTACCAATGGAGATATTTTGCCTGCACTGAAGGAATTGAATTGCCCAATTATTACGTATGTACATGAACTTGAAATGGGTATTCAACAATATACCTTACCAGAACATTTTCGGAATGTAATTAAATTGAGTAGTGCTTTTATTGCTTGTGGTGAGGCTGTAAAATTAAATCTTATCGAGAATCATGAGATTGAATCTGATAAAATAATGATTTTACCCTCATTATTACCTGAATCTGCCTTAAGTTTTGTGGCTGATAAAGAGAAAACAATAAAATTGAAAAACCAATATGGTATTCCTGAGGATGCTTTTTTGGTAGGAGGAATTGGTACGGTTGATTTACGAAAAGGAGTTGATATTTTCTTACAAGTTGCCAGAAAGTTTAAAGAAAATAAAGAAATTTACTTTTTGTGGCTGGGAGGACAAAATACGGAAATTGATTATAAAATATTCCAAATTGATAATAATCGTCTGGGATTGGAAAATGTTGTATTTCAAACTTCCGTTAGCAATCCTTTAGACTTTATGTCCAGTTTTGATGTTTTTTTTGTGTCCTCTCGTGAAGACCCATATCCATTAGTTGTTTTGGAGGCTGCCATGTTGGAAAAACCAATTATTTGCTTCGACAAAGCTGGAGGAGCAAAAGATTTTGTAGAAAATGATTGTGGTTTTATCATTGATTATCTTGATGTAGATAAAACAGTAGATAAAATTGTAGAATTAAAAGATAATTCTGCACTTCGCCAACAAATGGGCAAATCAGGAAGAAAAAAAGTTTTAGAAATACACAATCAAGACAAAGCTTTTCAGACATTTGTAAAAATCTTGAACAATGAGTATTAGCCAAAAGCCTTAATACAAAATTAATTAAATTGAATGACCTTAGCCTTCACTATTTGCTCCATTAATTATTTAGCCCAAGCTCAAACTTTGGGGCAGTCGCTTCAACGTACTAACCCAGATGTAGAATTTGTGATTGGTTTAGTAGATAGACTTGATAAAGTGAACTTGGATGCAGATAAAATTCCCCCATTTCAGTTATTAGAAATTGATAAAATTAATATCAATTGTTTAGATGAAATGTGCGAACATTATGATATTACTGAACTAAATACAGCAGTAAAGCCTTTCTATTTTGATTATTTTTTCAAGAATAGACCCGATATTAAAAACGTTATTTATTTTGACCCAGATATTATCGTTTTTGATGATTTGAAGCCACTAAAGGATAATCTTGAAAAACACAGCATTGTTTTAACACCACATATTACATCTCCAATTACGGATAAATTTGATACTCGAGAAATAGACCATTTGAATACAGGTTTATATAATTTAGGGTTTGTAGCAGTTGGGCGAAGTGAACAAAGCTATCTAATGACTGATTGGTGGATGGAAAGACTGAAAAAAGATTGTGTGATTGACCTTTGTAACGGACTTTTTGTAGATCAACATTGGATGATTTTCGTGCCAATTTTCTTCAAAGAAGTAACTTTAGTGGATAAATACGCAGGTTATAATGTAGCGTATTGGAATTTACACGAAAGAAAAGTTACTGTCAATCAGGGGAAATATTTTATTAATGATGTACCCTTGATATTTTTTCATTATAGTGGATATGGTTTAAATAAACCAACTGAAGTTTCAAAATATCAAAATCGTTCTTCTTTTGAAAATAGACCCGATATTGTTCCACTTTTTGAATATTATGCCCAGCAATTGAAGGATAATTTTAATGATTATTATATTAAAATTCCATGTTTTTATATAAAACCTGCTAAAATAAAAAGATATTTAAGAGTACGGAAAGCATTGAAATACCCATTCAAGAAAATTCTTCAATTTGTTGCTTAAAAAACACACTGATTTATTATTATTATTTACCTTTTGTATCTATGACACCTAAACGTTTTATTGAAATTTGGAAATATCGATATCATAAATACGCCGACATATTATTGTCTGTGTATTATTGGTTATATGATTATTTACACATAAAATTCTATAAATTATTTAATCCCAATCAACAATTAATCGGTGTACTTTTAGCAGAGCATTTTGGCGATATTGTAGCTTGTGAGCCGATTACTCGAGAATTAAAGAAAAAATATCCTAACTCAAGAATTTATTGGATTGTACGAAAACCCTATCGTGAATTATTAGATTTTAATCCAAATGTTGATGTAGTTGTGGAGGAGTTTAGTGTGTTTTATTCGATGCTTTTGATTAAAAAACACCCTTTTGATGTTTTTCACAATTGCCATCTTTCGGGGCTGCGTCGCTACAATTATTTACGAACAACTTTACAAAATCCGCAAGCAGTTTCCTTAAATATTTTAACAGATAACTACTTTAATCACGGAAATATTCTGGAGGTTTTTGCAAAAGTTGGAGGCTTGCCCGTTTTGAAAGAAGTTCCCAAAATTTATATTCCACAGTCTGTGATTACTGCCGTTGATAAACTGAAATTGCCACAAAAGTTTATTGTAATGCATTGTCACTCAAACTATTCTCCTAAGGATTGGCAAGTATATTATTGGGAAAAATTAGCACAGGATTTATTAGCAAATTTTGATTATTCAGTTATTGAAATTGGCTTAAAAAGCACCCTAAATGTTAGTCAAAATGGCTATACCAATCTGTGTGGAAAATTATCATTGCTTGAAACGGCGGAAGTAATTAAAAGGGCTAACTTCTTTATAGGCATTGATAGTGGGCCTGCTCATTTTGCCAATGCAGTTGGTACTTATGGCTTTTTATTATTTGGTAAATTAGGAGATTTCAACCATTATATGCCTTATTCAGGTGATTATGAGGAAAAGACTAATGCAAAATTTATCGTAAAAGAAGGACAACCATGTTCAGAACTTGATTATAAAGAAGTTTGGAATGTGATTTCTGAACAAGTAGAATCAGCGGTTTTATAAGCAAAAAGGTAACTTAATAATTAATGAAAGCAATTTTAGATGTATCCTTGTTGGGGCAAGGATTTTATTATCCCAAAGCCCGTACAGGAATATTTAGAGTGGTAGAAAATTTAGCAATCTTATTGCCAGAAATTTCTGAGGAACTGACGCTTTATTATGCAGATACACTTGATTTACCTGCGACATTACGATATTTTGAAGATAATCTTACTTCTCCAAACTTTGAATTTGCCAATAATCAATCTCAGGTTTCAAAAGCAAAGTTTGAGAATAGCTTGCTTTCAATTTTTTCTTTGAATTCAATTCCTCAAAAAATTATAAAGCGAATATTATACAAATTGAATTCGCATGATGCGGTATTTCAAGATTCGCTTTTAGATAGTTCCGCAATTTATCATTCTCCTTATTTCCCGATTCCAGAACAAGTTCAGCAGAAGAAAAGAATTTCCAAATTAATTACAATTCATGATTTAATTCCGATTAAATACCCTCAATATTTTGAGAATCAAACTGAAAATGTTGTTCACAAAATTGTAAAGTCTATACAAAAAGATAATTTTGCCGTTTGTGTTTCAGAAGCAACCAAAGTCGATTTGTTGGAAATAACAGGAATGTCAGAAGAACAAGTTTTTGTATCTCCATTGGCTGCTTCATCTTCCTTATTTTATCCTGTATTCAATCAAGAGGTAATTAATTATACGCTTGCAAAGTATGCAATTTCGACTTCAAAACCGTACTTTCTGAGTATTTCGACGCTTGAACCTCGAAAAAATATTGATACCGTTATCAAAAGTTTTGCCGAATTAGTTACTCAGGAAAAAATAGAAGATTTGCAATTAGTTTTAGTTGGAACTAAAGGTTGGGATTTTGATAAAATATTTGAAGCTATCAAGGTATCTCCAACCATTAAAGATAAGATTATTGTAACGGGTTATGTTCCCGACGAAGACCTCGCTGCCCTTTATTCTGGTGCCTTAGGTTTTGTTTATATGTCGTTTTGTGAAGGTTTTGGTTTGCCACCTCTTGAAGCAATGCAATGCGGTACACCCGTTATTTCTTCAAATACGACTTCCTTACCTGAAGTAATCGGTGATGCTGGAATTTTGTTAGCTCCCACCGACAGAGACTCTATTTCACAAGCCATGATTGATTTATTTCAAAAAACGGACTTAAGAGAGTCTTTGAAAACTAAATCAATTTCAAGAGCGGGCTTGTTTTCTTGGCAAAAGTACGTTAATGAGAACTTTCAAATTTATCAGAAAATAGGATAAATTAGAATATATTTTTTGTTAATGTCTTATAAATTAAGCCTTTATTAACTCAAAATAGTACAAAATGATTTAAGTCGAAAATTCGGCATATTTTTTGTAAAACATTAAAGTAGAACATATAACACACCCAGACACCGCCTATCTGGGCATAAACAGTTTTCCTTACAAATGGATACAAATTCACTGGAAAATGCCCTCAATCCGAACGATTCGGAGGCAACTTATCGAGCATTACGAGATTCTATTTTACAGATTTATCAGTTCGGTACCAAAATAGCTAAGGAGGCAAATCCTGACAATGAACTTCAAGTTTCTTGGGAGTTAGGTGATACTTCTTTGATGAATTGGATTAGTGATACTCACTGTTATTTGAGTAGAAAAGGTCAAAAATTGCAATTTTTAGCACGTCCTTCCAAATTAGAAATCATTAGTTTTAGTTTAGATGAAGGGGATAAATTATTGATTTGTAGCGATTCGTTACGTCAAAATTTGTCTGATAATGAAATTGATGAAATATTACAAGAAAGTAATGGATCGGAAGTTGGTTGTCAAAACCTTTTGAAAATTGCTAATGTCAATGCTTTATCGGGAGAAAATACGCATAATATTGTGGTAATGGAGGTGATTAATCACCAAAAAGTTATTACACCAACTCCGATAGTTGATACTAAAAAATCAGATAAATCTTCCTCTAAAATTAAACCTATTTGGTTTATATTGCCAATCTTGTTGTTCGCAATGGGTGCTGGTATTTATTGGTTATTACAAAATAATAAGGTGGATTTTGGTAAAATGTTAGGTTTTGGTAAAAGCAATGTTGTTTTAGAAGATACTGTTAATTTTATCAATAAAGACTCCATTGAATTAGCAAAAGCTAATGAAGTTATTACAAAAGAGTTTGAGACTGAAAAAACCGACGTAGTAACTCCAGAACAAAAAGATGACTTTACAAATGCCCCTGTTAAAGAACAGAAATCGGACTTTGAAACGACAAAACCTTCTATCATAGATAATGGTTCGACTTCCAAAAATGATTTAAAATCAAGTTCAAACAAGCCATCATCTAAAAAGACTGAAGCATCAGAAAGTTCATTTTCAACAAAATCTTCTACAAATAGCACTTCGTTTGACCCTGCTAAAGAAGAGCAAAATTATAATGCTCTACTACAACAGAAAGAAAAATGGATGACAATAAAAGCTGATTTAGAAGGTACTTTGAGTAGCGGCAATACCGCAGCAGCCGAGAAGCTTAAAAATAGTGAGAAAGTATTATCAAGAATTGAACAAAAAATTCGAGAAAGTGCTAAAAAATTAGGAAAAAATTAAGAAGATTTATCCACAAAAAAGCCTCTAAAATTTAATTTTAGAGGCTTTTTGTATTTTAAACAGTTTCAATATTGAAAGATGGATAGAAAGGAATGTTAGCTTTAGATTTTACGACTAACCTAATAAAACCAATTATGAAGTGGCTAATTCCTTTTGAGAAGGTATTTTATTCTGATTATCAGTTGCTTCTGAGTCATTCTTTAACGCTTCTTCTTTGCGGTTTGCAATGTTCTTTTTGAGAATATGAGAAATCCACATATAAACGGCAAATAATGAGAAAAGAATATAAAGCGATGTTGTGTTGTCGGTAGTTTTACTGATTGTTAAGAATAATATTGTTGAAATCAATGTAAATGTCCATAAAATAACGGATGCTTGAAAATGGCTCATTCCACTATCTATTAAGATATGATGCAGGTGATTTCTGTCGCCAACAAACGGAGATTTTTTATCTTTTAATCGAATAATAAATACTCGTAGTGTATCAAAAATTGGAACAATTAAAACTACAATGGCAAGTATTGGTGCTGAAAATGAAGCATTTGGGTTAAATCTGTATTCAATATTTAATTGAATAAATTTCAAAGCAAACATCGTAAGCAAGAAACCAACAATCAAAGAGCCTGTATCTCCCATGAATATTTTAGAAGTCTTTGAGTAATTAAACCTCAAAAAACCTACCAATGAGCCAGCAACAGATGAAGCCAAACAAGCTAAAGCATAGTGTCCATTTAAGTAAAACCATAGCCCAAACATACCTCCCGAAATCATTCCTATTCCGCCAGCTAAACCATCAATTCCATCAATTAAATTAATGGCATTGATGAGGGCAATGAAAATAAAAACGGTAAGTGGTAAGCTAATTAAATAGGGGATTTCATGTATCCCAAAAATACCAAATAAGTTTTCTATTCGTAAATCTGCAAATATTACAATTAGAGCCGAAGCACCAATTTGTCCAATCATCTTTTTCTTAGGAGATAAAATTAAAATATCGTCTTTTACGCCCAAAAAGAATAAAATAACAAGTGCGGAGATAGATAAATGGATAAGTTGTCCTTCATCGGGGTTTTCCCACAAAAAATAACTTACTAAAGTTGATGCAAAAATTGCTACTCCGCCTAAAGTGGGTGTTTTCGTAATGTGTGAGCTTCTTTCCCCTGGGTCAGCCATCAAGTTTTTTAATCGGGAAATTTTAATAATTACAGGAATTGCTGTAATAGAGGTTGTACAAGCTACGATTGCAGATAGAACTATCTGAAAAAGTCTGTCATTGTACAAAGTCAAAAAAAAGTTGCTCATTGAAATGAATGGTAGTTTGCTGAAAATTTACAATTTTATATTCAAACTATTTTATGCGGGAGGTTAAAATCGAAAAGTATCATAATTTACGATGAATACTAATAATTACCAAAAGTATTACTCAGAAATTACTCGGTCTCTGATTTCTTTCGCAGGGTTGCCTTGATATATTTTGTAAGGTAATAAATCTTTTGATGTAACTGAATTAACGGCTAAAACAGCATGAGAATGGCATTTAACACCACCACAAACAACTGATTTTGCACCAATCCAAGTTCCTTTTTCTAAGTGTATTTCTCCTGGCATTAAATCAAATGTACTTTTTTTATAATTGTGGTTTCCTGTTAGTAGCATCGCCCCTTGAGAGATACACGCATGGTCTTCTATTACCACTTTTACAAAATTATCTATCCAAACTTGTTCTCCAATCCAAACGTAATTACCAATTTCTAAAAACCAAGGATATTTGATGTTTACTTTGGGTTTAATCATGACATTATCCCCAACTTTAGCCCCAAATAATCTTAAAACAGTAACTTTTATAAAAACTGGAATGGGTAGGTAATTATTTAAAATCAAAGTATTTACTAAAAACCAGAGTAGGATTTTGGCTTTGTTACCTGGATTATACCAGCTATTATTGAATTTTGATAAATCAGTTTCAATTTTCATTTTTCTAAATCTTTATCATATTCTGTTTTGAAAAAATCTTTGATAGCTTGTTTGTCTCTGCCTACTCGATGATAAACTTCGTAAATTTTCGCATCAACTAAAAATCTATACCAAAAGCCCTGTAAGAAATGCCACATCAAACCCTGTTTGCCGTCTAAGAAACCTAATCTAAAAATATATCGGTAAAAAAAGTAAAAAACTGGTCTGGTAAATAAAGGAACTGAAGCATATTTTACTTTTAAATACCGTTTTCTTTGTTCTTGCGTACCAAATAATTTTGGTTCAACAGCTTCAAAATCTCGGAAATTATACTTGATATTCAATAAATCAATGACTTCACGAATTGCGTAAAGATTATGCTTTTGCGTCCACCAAGTGAGATTATTTAGGTTATGGTCAACTAAATCGTTTTCCATTTGGATTGTTTTTCCTTCAAACAATTTTATGTGTTCGTCCATCCAGCTTTCTTCGCAAATACCTTGTCCATTTCTCCAAATTCTCAACAACCACATTGGATAATAAGAACCATGACGAATCCATTTATCGAAAAACATCACTCTTCTTTTAATATACATTCCACTGATTTCGGAAGGAGTTGTATGAAGATTTTGCTTAATTTCTTGTGCTAATTCGGGCAGAACGTACTCATCTGCATCCATTCGCATGAGCCATTTTGTTTGATATGGATTATTTTTGATGCCATGATTGAATTGAGTTGCATAGTTAATCCATTGATTTTGAGTTACTTTTGCTCCTAATGATTCTGCAAGAGCAACTGTTTTATCCGTAGAACCCGAATCAACAATGAAAATTTTATCCGTAAATGTCAATAAAGATTTCAAACATCTCTCAATATGTTTTTCTTCGTTGAATGTTAAGATGATGACTGTAATATCTTGCATTATAAATTGTTGATTGGGCTATAAATGTTACTTCTTAACTATTTTCTCGAATTCATTGTAAAGTTGTCTTGCAACAAGTTCAATGTCATATCTATCCTTTACCAAAGCAATTCCATTTTTAGCGATTGCCCGACAATATTCTTCATCATCTAACATTTTATTTAATCCTGCAACGATACTTTCTGGATTCAATGTCACTAAATGTGCCGCATTTGTTTCTTTTATAGCTTCTCCAAAACCAACTCGGTCAGATAGGAGAGAAGGAATCCCTGAAATGAGGGCTTCGAGCGTAGCTATTGAAAACCCTTCCGAATGAGAAGGCAAAGCAAAAATGTCTGCATCTGCAAAAGCTGCTAATTTATCGTCTCCCGTTAACATTCCCACTAATTTGATGCGGTCTTGTAGGGCATTTTCAAGGATAAAGTTTTGGGTTTCTGTCAAGTAACCATCATCTGGACCAGCCATTACTAATAAACAATCTTCTCGCTGAATGGCAAGCGACTTGAAAGCTGGCAAAAGCAAATCTAATCCTTTTTTGAGATTAATTCTGCTTAAAAACAGGATGATTTTCTTGTCAGTTGGCAAATTGAATTTTTCTCTAAAAATACCTTTTTGGGGTAATCTTGCAAAATTACTCAAGTTCATTCCATTGGGAATAATCTTAACATTCGAGTGTTGATAACCTAAGAAACGCTTTAAATCTTCCTGTTCATCGGTATTATTGATTTGAATAAGCTCGGTTTTCTTTAGAATACTTTTCTGAAACAATAAACCAAATATATATTTTTTCCAATATCCTTTACTGATTGTCCAACGGTCGAGCAAACCATGCGTGGTAATACATTTTGCGGTTGTAATTCCTGCTAAATACGGTGCAACTCCTGCAAAATGCCAAACACCATGAATATGAATAATGTCGTATTCGTTACCATGGTGTTTAATCCATGAATATAATTCGGGAGAAAATTCAGCCCAAAATTTAGCCAACCAATGACGTTTACACGTGACTACTTTCGCTCCGTCTGGAATCGCATAAATCTTTTGTCCTTCTGAAATCGGTGTGAGAATTGTTACTTCTGCACCCATTGACATTTGAACAACAGCATGGTCATAAATGATTTTTGGTGGGCCACCAATATCCCAAGAATATCCACAGATATTTAATATTTTCATTTTAAAATAAACTTTGCAATTGGTTTTTCAATCCATTTATGCACGAAAATGCTGGTAATGACGATTGAAATAATGATAAAGTAACTATAATTTATTTCCTGAATTGCGGTGAATTGATAACCTAACATTTGAGGTATTTTATTCATTAAAAGCATCATCGGAAAATGTATCAAATAAAGTGCATACGAAGAATCTCCAAGTGTTAAAAATAGCTTTGGAAATGAAATAAAGCCATTTTTTTCTAAATTGAGTAGTGTCAGTAATATTAAACCAGAAGGTAAACCAAAAGTTAACACTCTTTGAAATGAATCAACATCGCTTACGTCGTACCCAAAATAAATGATTATAAAGATGGCAACGCTAAGCAAAATTAAGGACAAAGCCTTAGAAAGTTGTATTTTTTCATAAAACTGAAAAATTAAACAGCCTAAAGCAAATTCAAAATTATAGCCACTAAAAATAAAATTGAAATAGGTTAATTCACTACCTGATTGACTGATAAATATATTATAAAAAGAACCCAATAAGATTAATAATGGTATGATAATGAGTCTTTTAGAGACGATTAACAGAGCAAAAATAACATAGAAGAAAATCTCATAGCTCAATGTCCAAGTAACTGGATTTATAGCAAAATGCAAGGGAAATAACAAATAAGTTTGTAGATACGCAATGAATGTGTGCGGATAACCGATACTAAAGACATTTTTGTGTAAGACATTGGTAATCAACCAACCCAATGTAAAAAGTAGCGTTGTAATTATCCAGTAAATCGGATAAACTCTGATAAAACGTTTACTCAAATACTCTTTTATTTTTGAGGGATTATTGAGGTAGTTTTTACTGGTAAAATGAATAATGAAACCACTTATTACAAAGAATAAATCTACCCCTGCGAAGCCAATACTAAAATAGTCTCCTAAAAGTAAATGTGGTTCGTAATAACGTTTTACATAGCCACCTGTATGATGAATTACCACCGCTAAAGCTGCCAAACCTCTTAAAAACTGAATGGAATTTATGATTTTTTTTGAAGACATCAATTATAAAACGGCTAAATATCCTGCGTACATTTCTTTCGCCACGTTTTCAGGAGAATATTCTTGGATAATTTGTTGTGAAGCTTTACCCATTTCTTGTAAATTTTGGGTTTGACTCATGAATTTCAATAAAATGGTCTTTATTTCGTCTTTTTCATAAGGAGAAAATGTATAACCATTTACGCCATTTTTGACCAAATCAATGGCACATCCGCATTTTTCAGACACTAACACAGGCATTCCGCAAGCCATTGCTTCGTTAACAACCAAGCCCCAAGGTTCTGAATAACTTGGTAGTACCAAAACATCACTTAAAGCTAAATATTCGGGTACTTGTTGCCAAGAAACTCCTCGCTGAAAACTGACATATTTAATTTGCTTGGTTTGAACAAATTGCCGTAAGTCTTCTTTCTGTTCACCATCCCCTAAAATAATTACCCCCCAATCGGTGGTTATTTGTTTCTGTGCCTCAGCGAATGCTTCTAAGAAATTAAATAAGTTTTTATAGTCAATCAGTCTGCCAACAAAAATGAAATTATGAGAGGCTATTCCTAATACTTGTTGTTTGGGTTCTCTATTTAGTCGGTATTTATCGTAAATATTTTTGAGTGCAACATTATCAACGCAATTTCTATTTACCAACATTTTAGAAGCTTTTGCTCCCAATTCCAAAAGGTAGTTTTTAGAAAGCGTACCAAAATTAAAATAGCCATCAAATTGCTTGATGATAAATGACTTTATTGTTTCTTTAAATTTATCTCTGGCATGGTCGCCAGCCGTTGATTCATTAGAAAGAATGGTTTTAATTCCTTTTAATTTGCAATATAAAAGTATCGCCCATGATGCCAAATCGTAATATCCCGTCAGATTTACAACATCAGGCTTAAATTTAATAATTGCCCCATGAATACCTGAGATTTTTTGCCAAAGACCAACTTCTTCGAGCGTTCCTTCATGCAGAAGTTGATATGGATATTGATGAATTGAGGTGTCTAAACTGCCTAAATCAACTCTGCTTTTCTCAATAGTAGCAATTTGAACAACTAAAAGTTCATTGTCTTTTTGTGGAGCTATTATTTTCTGTAATTCATTGAAAATAATAGCCTTATAATGAGCCCATAGTTGATTATGAACAATTAAAATTTTCATAAAAATGGGTTAC
This sequence comes from Arcicella sp. LKC2W, assembly GCF_034931005.1. Taxonomy (NCBI): domain Bacteria; kingdom Pseudomonadati; phylum Bacteroidota; class Cytophagia; order Cytophagales; family Flectobacillaceae; genus Arcicella; species Arcicella sp. LKC2W. Next base: position 174,141 of record NZ_JAYGIN010000001.1, on the reverse strand, counting down.
ATTACTGGTGAAGTCTGCGGGATGTATTTTTTTAGAAATTGTGTATTTCTTTGAATGTATTTGATGCCTAAAAAACGAATCATTACGCAAAAAATAAACCAATATGGCGTTCCATAGGGTTCACCTCCTGTGAAAAGTCCAACGAAATAACACATATAGAAATACCCTAAAAAGGTAGTTAATGGATTTGTTCCTTCTTTTATTGCTCGCAACGCCTCCTTAAAAATGACCAAGTTCATTAATGAAAAACTAATAAATGCAACAATGCCACAGTCAATCCAAGTTTCTAATAATGGAATATCCATGTATAAAAAACGATAGCCTTTTCCAAGTATCAATTGCCAGGGTGTTTCAAAGAATATTTTTTTAAATGTGGCAAAGCTGTTTACTCGTCCCATAGCTGAGTAATCAATATTTTTAGTATCTTCCGCCATGCCTGTTGCAGTTAAAATAGCTCTTGTGAAGGTTATTGTAACGGCATCATAGTACATCGTAATAATAGAAACCAAGTTTGCTTGTGTACTTACAAAATAAGAAAATCCTGCAAATAAAAGGACAATAAGAAAGATATTTTGTGGTTTAAAAATACCTACAAATACTTTTTTAACGGTTTCTCGTGATACGTTATAGTAACAAAAAATAGCAACGGTAAAAAAGAATGCTAATAAAATTGACCTTGCTTGTGTCAAAACCAACACAATGATTGATAATACCATGTTGGCTAAGGAAAACATTTTCCATAAGAGGTTTTTGTTTCTTAGCATCAAATAGGAGGCAAATACACCTCCAAAAGCATTTCGAGCATATACGTGTGGATTTCCACTGGCTGTTGTTGAACCATCTCCAAAAACAACTGAAGCCCTCTGACCAATCACAAAATACGGATTGGTAGCCATAGAGTAAATCAAACAAACACTTCCAAGAAAAGTTAGGAACACTACAATCGGTAAAACATAATCTTTTATGTCATTTGAAACCCCAAGAAGTAAAAAGAAAAAGGTAAAAATGAACATATAATTCCCCAAATCACGGATAAAAACGTATCTGTTTGCCGCATAACCATAGAACGGATTTGCAAAAAAGAAATTGATGAGAGCAACGGCTATAAAAACCGATGCAAGCCGAAAAAGAGGCAGATTTGGCTTGTAGAATTTTTTGAAAATATCGTCAGGAGAAATCATTAATATCATCCCAAGGACTAAACTACCAATTGTGAATGTTGATGCACCACCAAAACCAGCAATTTCTTTGAAAAAGAAAATTAGAGGACTTCCCATAAAAACCATGAAAATCCCTAAAAACTGTCGGCTATATTTAAAGTTGAAATATGAGTTCATGATGTAAAATTACAAACTATTTAAGAAAAAGAGATGTATCGTTATTAATGAATATTTTTAGGTTTGAATTCATAGACCCAAAAACTATCTCCTCCGCTTTTCGTAAATGCTTTTAGGGGAGAATATTCACTCAGATTTTGTTTCGTAATTAGATAATGATATTTACCATCTGCAAAGTTTTTGAAAGCTGTTTGTTGAACTAAACAATGGCTCATATTTTTATTAGACTCAAAGAAAAAGTCAACGTCATAACGTTTAGATAAATCAGAATCAAAATATTTTAATGCAATTTGATATTGAGTGTCAAACAATTTTTCGTCCTCAAATGCAAACGATTGTGCCACAATAGGCAATGAAAACTTATTTATAGAATCATTCGGAGGTAATTTGAGTAAACTATTTAGTTTATTTATTCTATAATTATCACTCGCATTAAGTTCATATTCTCTTTGAAGACAATTCTTGTTTTTGGGTACTAATCCGTCAAAATCAAGTTCGCAAGCTATTTTTTCGTTATTGGGTAAAGTTTTAATCCATGCAATAGCATCTGCAAGATTCTGTTGTTGTGTTTTAATCTCAAAATTATTCTGATATATAGAATATGTTGTATTAGATAACAGAAGTAACGCCACCAAAACAATTTTCCAGTCAGCATTAAGTTTGATAATATTTCCTAAACCATAACCAATCAACACTAACGCCATAATTGACATCGGAACAGTGTGAGAAGAATAAAGTTGAGAGGCTTTGAGGGAAGAAAACATAAAAAAGAAGAAATTCCCTAAAAATAATAAAACTAAAACTTTCGATTGATGTAATTTATAGAAATACCAAATCCCAACAATTGCAAAGATTGAAAAGCAAATGTTCATTGGTTTACTCAAAAAACTGTTTATAAAAGTCATATTAAAAAAACTTGCCATTGGGTCATGGTTAATTTTAATAAACACACCACCCAAAAATGATTTCATCACCACTAACGTATCAGTAACGACAAAGGGCATTAGACCAAAAAGTGCTATGGCTGATATTAAAATAAGATTGATATAACTTTTCAACGCAATTTTTTCATTTTTCAGCATCATAAAAATACTAATAAAAACAAATGGACTTAAAAATAGATATATTAACCGTTGGGTAATAACTACGAAAAATAGAAAAATTATATAAAAAGCAAACTTGGGAGTTAATCTATTAGTAAATAGAATCAGTATAATGATATACAGAAAAATGCTTGCAGAAAGTGCCTCTGGTCTGATAATGGGAACAGATAACCAAAGAAAATCTGCACATAAACAAACCAAAGTTAACATAAACTTAGTTTGATTATTTAGTGAGCTACTGTTAGAATGAATAATAAATTGGATTGTTTTAAAAATAATAAAACCCACCAAAAGTATTTGGATATAGCGTTCCCAAATGACAAATTCTTCTCTGTGATTTATGTAATGGAAAGTATTTTTATCAATAATTGTTAAAATATCTGGTAATCCATGAATATTTTTGAGTTGACTGATTATGGTAATTCCTGTCCAAACAAGAAAAAGAAAATAAGCAATAAATGTACTTGGAATAGCAGCCCATTCTAAAGCTCTCGGTGTATTACCATAAAAGAGAAATATACCCGATTCTCCGATGAAGTTTTCATCAGTTGTGTAAGTAATAATAGGAGGAGGTGATACAATACCGAAGAAAATACTGATTATCAAAAGTATAAATAAAATACCTGTGGAGACAATTGAAAGATTACGGATTGAATACATGGGCTAAAGAGGTTTAAATTAGAAAAAGCCTTCACACGATAAAGTATGAAGGCTTTTCTTGAAGTGATCCCGACAGGATTCGAACCTGTGACCCACAGATTAGAAATCTGTTGCTCTATCCAACTGAGCTACGGAACCGTCACAAAATAAAATAGTTATCAAAAGCTTGATAACTATTTTGTCGGGGTGGCAGGATTCGAACCTACGACCTCTTGGTCCCAAACCAAGCGCGATACCGGGCTACGCTACACCCCGAAAATTTACCCGAAAACATAATTGAAAAATGAAACTTACTTTTGTCAAATATGCGGAGAGTGAGGGATTCGAACCCTCGGTACCCTTGTGAGGTACGGCAGTTTAGCAAACGGCTCCTTTCGGCCTCTCAGGCAACTCTCCTTAACACATTTAGTTTCTCTTTCGATACTCTCGTTGTGTTTAGGTGATGCAAAGGTACGGCGTTTTTCTTTAAAGATGCAAGCCTAAAGAGAAAAAAACTTTAAATTTTTTGAAACTTTTTTGTACTTGTTCTTGTACTGTTTTGAAAAACAGGGAGTTATTGTACACTTATATTTGAATATTTTTTTGCACAAAAATGCGTTAAATCTGAAATTAGGGTAATTTTGAATAGGGGGTAGAGGATTTTGAAGTGTCTGTTGATAAAAAATAACTCATATTCCTTTAAATATTAGAAGATGAAATCTTTTCAACATTGTACAATTGTATTGTTTTTACTCTTTTTGACTTCTTGTGCATCTACAAAGGTGATGCGATTGAAGCCTGTTGAGCAAGAATCTATTTTTGATGGAGGTAAGCAGATTGTTAAACAAGAACGTGACGATATTAAAATTGTGGCTTCTTACGATGGACAATACCAAAAGTATATGATTTTTGATGTTGAAGTGTTTAATAATACATCACAGCCATTGACTGTTTCGCCCAAAGATTTTTTATTTACTCCGCTTGATGAAAATAAACAAACACTTCAGTCATTAGATGGAAAATATGTTTATTCTTATGAAGGTGTTGAACCGCAGGAACAAATGAACTTGATTAGACGAGAAATTGCTTTTCAGGAATCTAAAATTAAACGAGCGAGAGTGGTCAATACCGTTTTGTTTGTTGGAGGTATTGCCGCCCTAATTGCCAGCTCTGGTAGATATACTGAAAGTGCATGGAAAACTGCAAGAGTTGCAGAAACGGTAGTACAAGTTGCTCAAGTAAAAAGAATTATAGACCATGAAAATTTTTACTCAAGAATGAATAAACTCGAACACGATGGGAAAATGTGGCAACAAGAAAATTTTAGAACAACAACGTTATTACCTGGCACTTCGATACGTGGAGGTGTATTTTTGGAAGCAAACTCTCACGCTAAGTTTGTTCAGTTGAGTTATCAAGGTACAACGAATCCAATTAATTTTCTTTTTGAACAATGGTTTGAGGTGAGACGATAAATTGTTTGTCAAAATTTTCGCTTAGGCTAAGGAATTCAATTCTTTAGCCTTTTTTTATTTTTTACCTAAATTTCATTTAATTTTTTATGAACTTTGCAATCCTTTTAAAATCCAGTTTCTCAACTTGTTCGGAGAAACTACAACTTGTTACCAAATGGAAATATTAAAAAGCTCACGATTGGACTCGCTACGCTATGATATACGTGGTCCAGTTTACGAAAAAGCCCTGCAATTGCAGCGAGAAGGCTACAAAATCACTTCTTTGAATATTGGTAACCCTGCGGCATTTGGTTTTGAAACACCAGATGAGATTATTCATGATGTTATTATGAATATTCGTAATGCCCAAGGTTATGCAGATTCACGTGGATTGTTTGCCGCCCGTAAAGCCGTTATGCAATATTATCAAAGTCGTGGAGTGAAAAATACTGAAATTGATGATGTTTTTATTGGTAATGGTGTAAGTGAGTTAATTGCTTTGACGATGACGGCTCTTTTGAATCCGCACGATGAAATATTAATACCTTCGCCCGATTATCCACTTTGGACGACTTCTGTGGGTTTGGCGGGTGGTACGCCTGTACATTATGTATGTGATGAAGCATCAGATTGGAATCCAGATTTAAAAGATATTGAGGCGAAGATTACCAAGAAAACTCGTGGAATTGTCTTGATTAACCCCAACAATCCAACGGGTGCAGTTTACGAAAAAGATATTGTTGAGGGAATTGTTCGTTTGGCAGAAAAACATAAGTTAATTGTTTTTGCGGATGAAATTTATGATAAAATTCTTTATGATGGAGCAGTTCATCACACCACAGCGGGAATGTCGGAAGAAACACTGATTATTACGATGGGTGGAATGTCAAAGAACTATCGTGCCGCAGGTTTTAGAGGAGGTTGGATGATTTTGACAGGTGCAAAACACAAAGCAAAATCATACATTGAAGGGCTTACTTTTATGGCTTCTATGCGTTTGTGTTCCAATGTAATAACGCAATATGGTATTCAAACGGCTTTGGGAGGTTATCAGTCGATTAATGATTTGGTTACTTCGGATGGACGTTTATATAAACAAATGAAATTGGCACATGAAAAGTTGATTTCGATTCCAGGAATTTCATGTGTGCGTCCGAAAGGAGCCATGTATTTGTTCCCTAAAATTGATTTGAAGCAGTTTGACTTTAAAAATGATGGAGACTTTGTTTTAAGTTTATTGGAAGATCAAAGGATTTTGGTTGTTGGTGGTCGAGGTTTTAATTTTAAAGAACCAGACCATTTTAGAATTGTATTTTTACCACATTTAGAACAATTAGAAATTGCGATGAATAAAATGATTTTACATTTTGAAAATCATCGTAAGTAGGAATAAAATCTAATTTTTCTGTTTATTTTTGTTAAAGAGGTCTTTGGTACTGAACAAAGACCTCTTTTTTTGTTGTTAAAATATCAACGATTCAACATTCCCACAAACAATGAATATTGACACATCATTATTTAACTCAAAAAGAACCGTTCTTTTTATTTTTCTCTTCGGAATATTTCTTTCCAATGCCATTGTCGCTGAAATTATTGGGGTGAAAATCTTTTCTGTGGAAGGGACTTTAGGTTTTCAACCACTTCATTTACAGACTTTTATGGGAGTTTGGGATATAAACCAAACGGCAGGAGCATTGAATTGGCCTTTTGTCTTTATCACTTCGGATATTATCAATGAATATTTTGGAAAAAAAGGTGTAAGAAAAGTGTCTTACTGGACGGCAGGTTTTATCGCTTATTGTTTTATCATTATTTACGGAGCCACTTTGTTGACTCCTGCGGATTTCTGGATTGAGGTAAATAAAGGTGACGATAATTTTAATATCAATGATGCTTTTGGGAAAATTTTCAGACAAGGTTTAGGTATTATTATAGGTTCATTAACGGCATTTTTATTGAGCCAATTATTAGATGCTTACGTATTTCATTTTATTCGTGAAAAAACGAATGGCAAAAAGATTTGGTTACGAGCAACGGGTTCAACGTTGGTTTCACAGTTGATAGATAGCTTCGTGGTGATTGGAATTGCTTTTGTTCTTTTTGGAAATTGGACGATTGAACAGTGGATTTCAACATCGTTAAACAGTTATTTATATAAATTTTTTACGGCAATTTTACTCACACCCGTTATTTATCTGGCTCATAATCTGATAGATAAGTATTTGGCTAAAGATTAATTTTATCGGCTATCAAATTTTGATAGCCGATTTTTTATCTTCTTAAATTATCTAAAACTACCGCCGTTGCAATACCCGCATTCAAAGATTCTGCTCCGCCAAAACTTGGAATGGTTATTTTATCGGTAACTAATTTTTCTATATCTTCCGAAATTCCGTTAGCTTCGTTGCCGATGATAATATAGCCAGATTTCGCAAATTTGGTTTGGTGAATGTTATTTCCATTGAGCAATGTGCCGTAAATTGGAGTGCTTTGTTTATTGATAAATTCTTCTAAATCAGTGTAATACAATTTTGTTCTTGTGAATGAACCCATCGTAGCAGCAATCACTTTTGGATTATAAAAATCTACGGTTGAATGCGAACATATTATTTTATGAATTCCGTACCAATCGCCCACTCTGATAATTGTGCCTAAATTTCCTGGGTCACGAATATCATCTAAAATTAGGGCATATTCATTTTCTCCGACCAATAATTCTTCGTTTTCTTTCGTTTTAGCTACGGCAAGGGCGGCGTTATTTGAGCTGTACGAGCCTGATTTTTCTAAGTCTTGTTGATTTACTAATTCGACTTGAATGGGCAATTTCTGCAAAATTTCTTCGTAATTATTGAAAAAATCTTGGGTGACAAATAATAACTCAAGCTCAAAGTCTGATTTTAATAATTCAAGCACACTTTTTGCCCCTTCCACAATAAAAGATTGATGTTCTGAACGAAATTTCTTTTGTTGTAGAGAATTAATGTATTTAATTTGATTTTTAGTTATCATTTATACTTTCGCTTTAATTGAAAAGAGCCTTATTAAATATATCCTTTTTTGCTTTGATGCTATTGGTTTTCGGTTGTTCGCCGAAGAGTGTTTTTACAGAACCGCTTTTATCGTCTCAGACTTTTAGAGGTAACAAAACTTTACCTAAAGAACGATTAGAAGCTCTTTTGCCCCAAAAACCTAATAAACGTCTTCCATACACGCCCATCACTACGGGACTTTATTTTTACCAATTATTCTCTGCCAAATTGCCTCCGTTTTCTTACAAATCTTATGCTGAAAAGAAGGTTATTTGGGAAAAGGAACTCACAAAGTTAAACGATGATTTTGACCAAAGAGTAAAGGGGCTTGATATTAATTCGGAAGAATATTTGAAAATTGCCAAAAAGAAAGAATCTAAAGCCCAAAAATTGACCCGAAAAATCAATGAAGGCAATTGGGCAATGCGAACTTTCGGTGAAGCTCCGTCTTATTTTTATGAAGCTGATGCCATTAAAAATGTTGAAAAAGTAAAGACATACCTCAAAAATCACGGTTTTTTTAATTATTCAGTGAGTTATAAAAAGGATTCAACTTTCTTTAATCGTCGTGGTATTGATGTGACTTATTTGGTTGATGAAGGTACTTTTTATCCGTTAAAACAAGTAGATTCACTGGTGGTTCAAGACCGAACTATTCGTGAAATTTTACGAGCAAATCAAAATGAAAGTCGTTTGAAAGCAGGAGAGCGATTGACTTTGGAGGATTATAACGATGAAAAAGTACGCATTGAAAATCTGCTAAAAAATAATGGCTATTATAATTTTTCAAAAGATTATATTTCCATTCGTGTCAATGACCTTGATACGGCTATTACAAAAGGTATCGCTGCGATAACCTATATTCCTAATCCTTCAAGACCACCACAAAACCCGAATTATAGAAAAGCATATCCTATCAATAAGGTTACTTTTATTTCTGATGGTTCGTCGCCTGCCATTACTGTTCCCAAAGTTGATACAATTTATAACAGAAATATTCAATACATTTTTGTGAATAAAAGGTTCTCTACCAAGTTGTTAGATTCAAAAATTGATATTCGTCCGAACCAATTGTACAAGTTAAATAACCGCCTACAAACGGAGAAGAATCTTTATGGACTTGACCAATTTCAGTTTACCAGAATTAATTTTGATACGACTCGTGGTTTATTAGATGCCACTATTTATACACGTCCTTTAGATAAATATCAGTTTACAGCTGAGACGGGCGGAAGTGTGTTTCGTTTAGTTTTTGGACCTTTTTTTAATACGATATTCAAAGTACGAAACATTCAAGGTAGTGCCAGTTCATTAGAAACTAATTTACGTTTTGGGTTTGAAGCTCAAACGGGCTTTTTCGATACGGATGTTGTAAGTCGAAATTTAGAATTAGGATTAAATACTTCTCTTATCGTTCCAAAAATATTAGCTCCTAATTTTTTAGCTCAGAAGTTAAATGCTTTTACTCCACAAACTCGCCTTGGCGTTGGAGCAGAGTTTACGTCAAGGCAGGAATATAGCCGTTTGAATTTTAAAATTAATGGAACTTACGTTTGGCGACCTTCACCCAAGAAATTTTGGCAGGTGTCGTTGGTGGACTTAAACTTAATTTTCACCAATAACCAAACCAAAGCATTTTTAGATTATTTGGATACTTTAAAAGCACAAGGGAATAATTTAGGACAGAGTTTTAACCGTTCTTTTGTTTCTACGATTAGTGCTTCGTACACTTATACGGATGACCCTTACGGACAAATTAAGAAGGGGAATTATTTACGCCTTTTGATGGAATCGGGCGGGACGACACTCAATTTTTTCCCTTCGGGTAAAATTGGCTTCGTTTCAAGTCTTTTCGGAGATAGTTTGCAGTTTTTTAAATTTGTGAGATTCAATGCTGATTATCGTCGATATTTATCAATTGGCGGTAGTAAAAACGCAAGTTTTGCCTACAAAATCAACACAGGTATTGCTTATGCTTATGGTGAAGGACGAAATTTACCTTACGAGAAGAACTTCTTTGTGGGCGGTCCAAGTAGTATTCGTGCATGGCGACCAAGAACTTTGGGGCCAGGTTCGGCTTACTCCTTCCGAAATTTAGACCAACCTGGCAGTATTTTATTGGAAACAAGTGCCGAATATCGTTTTAAAATTATCCGTTTCTTGGGAGATTATAATATTAACGGAGCATTTTTTGTAGATGCAGGAAATGTCTGGCGTTTTCAAGGGCAGAATACGGAAGGTTTAACAGGTAGTGATTTTCAATTTGATAGATTCTATAAAGAAATTGCGGTAGGAACTGGCTTTGGCGTAAGAGTCGATTTATCCTTCTTTGTGCTTCGTTTAGACTGGGCAGTAAAAGTAATCGACCCTTCGCAAGAAGAAGGAAACCGTTGGGTATTATTTAGAGATAAATCTAATTTTAGAACTAATACCCAATCCGATGGTTATTCTAATTCATTAGCCTTAAACTTTGGTATTGGTTATCCGTTTTGATTTAGTGATTTGTGATTTAGTGAGTTGTGAATTAGTGACAAATTTCCAATCCAAAATAACCAATAACCAATAACCAATTCCCAATCCCCAATCCCCAACTCAATGGTCTAAAGGGCGTTTTTTTATCATTCCTCCTTTGGTATCTTTTATGCTACTCATGACCACAAAAGCTTCTGGGTCAATATTATTGATAGCTTCGTTTAGTTTGTTTAGTTCAAGTCGGGTAACAACGGTATAAATAATTTCTATACTTTTTGATTCTCCCATTTTTCCATATCCGCCTCGGCCATTATACATCGTAACGCCATGTCCTAATTTGGTAATAATCATTTCTCTAATTTCGTCATTCTGCGTTGAAACAATCGTCACACCAGTATATTCTTCAATGCCTTCAATCACAAAATCAAGCGTTTTTGAGGCTGCTAAATACGTTACCATTGAATAAAGAGCAATTTCTACGGATAAAAAATAGGCGGCAGTTCCAAAAATGAGAACATTAATCATAATAATAATATCGCCCATTGTTGTACCAAATTTACGACTTAGAAAAATAGCTAAAACCTCAGTTCCATCAATAACTGCCCCTCCACGAACGGATAATCCTATGCCTGCACCCAAGAAAAAACCACCAAAAAGTGCTACTAAAAGATTGTCGTTTGTGATATTAGGGAAAGAAATTGTTGCCACAACTAAAGCCAATCCAGAGATAGCCAAAGCTGTTTTTATGGCAAATGATTTTCCCATAATTCGGTATCCTAAAAGGATAAATGGGATATTCACAACCACTAATAAAATAGCTAATGGAATGGAAGTAAGGGCTGAAATAAGGAGTGAAATCCCTGTTGCTCCACCGTCGATGAAGTGATTTGTCAATAAAAAACCCTTAAATCCGAAAGCAGCCGAAAATACTCCAGCAGTAATAAATAAAAAGTCTTTAAAATATCCTCGAAGTGTACTTTTTAAGGCTATAAGACCTTTTTCGAGTTCATAGCTGGAATATGCGTTGAAATCTTTAGGTTTCTGATTCAACTTGCGAGTTAAAGTGTCAATTACTAACTGTTTCAGGATTGGATTCATTATGTAGTGTGTTTGATTCGATTAAAGCCAATGGCTCAAATATAATGACAAAAAAACCTTGCCAGACGTTAGTTTAAACACGAAAATGGCTGAGAATTAAACAAAAAATGAATTCTATTGACAATTTAGCAGGATTGATTTGGAGAGGTATTACAAAGTTCGGAAGTTTGAATACTTTTTCTCACACTGCCCAATTTTTTATAATTCTGCTTTAAATTAGTATTAATTTTCATCAACTCATCTTCCAAATTTTTTAACACAAATTAAATGAAAAAATGTTTATTGTTTAGTTCGATTTTACTGTTTGTTCAATCGTTCTTGAATGCTCAAAATACAGAGCAAGTAAAGTCCGCCTTGCCAGTAATTGACAAAATTTGTAAAGATTTTGCTGAGAAAAATCATTTGCCAAGTTTGGTTTACGGTTTGGTAATTGATGGGCAAATAGTACATTCCAATCATATCGGAATAGCGAATGCCACAACAAAAACACTGGCTGACGGTAAGTCCGTTTATCGGATTGCGTCGATGTCAAAAAGTTTTACGGCAATGGCAATTTTGCAACTTCGGGATGCAGGTAAATTGAAATTAGACGAATCTGTTTCTCTTTACATTCCCGAAATAAAAGGACAAAAGTTTTCAGCCTATTCTCCCGAAATTACCATTCGTCATTTGTTGACTCATGCCGCAGGTTTTCCAGAAGATAATCCTTGGGGCGACCGTCAATTAGCAATTTCAGACGAAACAATGCTTAAAATGTTTAAGAAAGGAATCTCATTCTCAAATACCGCAGGCGTTGCTTATGAGTATTCAAATATGGGATTCGCTATGTTGGGTTATATTATCAAAAAAATAAGTGGGCAAACGTATCAAAATTATATCAATCAGCACATTTTGAAGCCATTAGGCATGAATGACACCTATTGGGATTATACCAAAGTGCCTAAAAATCAATTGGCAATTGGGTATCGTTGGATGGATGAAAATTGGGTAGAACAACCCATGCTTGGCGATGGTGCTTACGGGGCAATGGGCGGAATGCTCACGACCATTGATGATTTTGGGAAATATTTAACTTTTCATCTTTCGGCTACCGTTTCGGATAAAAAAGAATCACCTGTTTTGAAAAGAAGTTCACTCAGAGAAATGCACCAGCCTTGGAATTTTAGTTATTTTAGTATTGATAACAAAAATGCGATGGGGAAACCTTGTCCAAACGTATCAGCTTACGGATATGGTTTGCGTTGGGTTCAAGACTGTAATCATATTACCAATATTGGACATAGCGGAGGTTTACCAGGTTTTGGGAGTAATTGGAAAATGTTGCCAGAATACGGCATTGGAATTATTTCATTTGCCAATCGTACTTATGCACCTGCCAGTGCCTTAAATACTCAGATTTTAGATACATTAATCGCTTTGGCACATCTAAAACCAAAGCCAATTCCTGTTTCAGCAATTTTAAAACAACGTCAAAAGGAATTGATGAATATTTTACCTTCTTGGCAAAATGCGGAACAATCAGGAATTTTTGCGGAAAACTTTTTCTTAGATTATTTTGTAAAACCTCTCAAAAATGAAGCAGAGTCTGTTTTTGTGAACGCAGGGAAGATTTTGAAAATCAACGAAATGGTACCTGAGAATAATTTAAGAGGCTATTTTATTGTTGAAGGCGAAAACGCCAATATAAAAATTAGCTTTACGCTTTCACCCGAAAAACCTGCTCTTATTCAAGAATATCACATTCAAGAAATTAAAAAATAAGTCAACCATGAAGAAAATATCAATCATTTTCATATTCTTTTATCTCACCATTTTCAGATTGTCAGCCCAAAATACCACTATTTATTTAGTGCGTCATGCTGAAAAAGTTACGGTAAATCCAAAGGACAAAGACCCTCTTTTAACGGAACAAGGACAACAAAGGGCTTTAGATTTAGCCCAAAAATTAAAAAAGCAAAAGATAAATAATATCTTTTCTACCAATTATCAGCGAACCAAATTGACTGCAAAACCTTTGGCGGAGGCAAAAAAAAATGACCTTAAAATCTACGAGCCAAAAGATTTAAAGGTTTTTGCCAATCAATTATTAACTGAAAATGAAGGCAATAAAATTTTAGTTGTTGGACATTCTAATACTGTTTTAGAAACAATTGAAGCTTTAGGAGGTAAAAGACCAATTCCAGAAATTAGTGACCAAGAATATGATTATTTATTTACCGTAAAACTAAAAAATGGAAAGGCAGCAAATGTAAAAGTTGAGCATTACGGAGCAAAAAACTCGAATGCTGAAGGTTTGGAAATGATGAAAGGGAATTAAAAATGATAGCACACAAAGATTATTTTCGAGTCAATTGAAGATAATCTTTGTGTATAATAGTACCATTGATTTATTACTAACCCGTTTTAATGTTACACCTAAACCATCTACCTAATTTGCACTTTCTTCGTCATGCTTAAAACCATGCTTCGATAAATTCATTCCATACGTATAATTTGTAGCAAGAATGACATCATTGCAATCAAAGTGTTTAATCACTCCAGTTTCTTGAATAGCCACTACCCAACAAGTATTTTGGTGCATTCCGTAGTCAATAATGAAGATACCATGTCCTTTTCCGAGTGGAGTATCAACTAAAATAGCAGGGTCTAATTGTAAAATCATAGCTTTGAGATTTATTTTTATTGAGTTAAAGAACTGTTTTGGTTGAGTTGTTAAAATATTGTTCCGTCGGATTAACATATTGATTAATAATGTTTTATGTAGATGTTTGAGGATGATTTTCTACAATTGTTTCAATTGAATGAACGAGAAGTTCGTTTTCTTCCAGCAATTGTTAAATTCGTGTTTGAACATGATTCATAAAATTATATTGTTTTGTTGAAATCGGTATAAATTGCATGAACCTTCGTTTAAACAAATAGAAAGCACCTTACAAATCACCTAATGAACTTCCTAATATTTCAACATAATCTGCCATTCTGTCATAATTTTTTGTAAATTTGTAACTTAATTTAAGACTTACATATTTGGTTGTTAATGAAAAAAACATCAACAATCGAATACCGAACATCGAAAATGAGAGAATTAGAAATACTTAAAGAAGAAGACAAAGAAGCTTTAGAATTGCCTCGTACAAGTGTCGAACAAGCTGACACAACAGGTAAAAGAAAGTTATACATTGAAAGTTACGGCTGTCAGATGAATTTCTCTGATTCAGAGATTGTTACCTCCATTCTTCAAGAGGGAGGCTATGCCACAACTGCCAATTTTGAGAATGCCGATGTCATCCTTTTAAATACTTGTGCCATCCGTGAGAATGCCGAACAGAAGGTTAGAAATCGTCTGAAAAACTTCACTCATTTAAAGAAAAAGCGTCCAGAAATGGTCGTTGGGGTATTAGGTTGCATGGCGGAACGTTTGAAAACGAAATTTTTAGAAGAAGAAAAAATCGTTGACGTAGTAGCTGGACCAGATGCTTATCGTGACCTTCCAAATCTTTTGAGCGAAGCCGAAGATGGGCAAAAAGCCATCAACGTTTTCTTATCGAAAGAAGAAACATACGCCGATATTTCGCCAGTTCGTTTAAATTCTAACGGAGTTACTGCTTTCGTTTCCATCATGCGTGGTTGCGATAATATGTGTTCGTTTTGCGTTGTACCTTTCACTCGTGGACGTGAACGTTCACGTGACGTATATTCCATCATCAAAGAATGTCAGGATTTATTAGACAATGGTTTTAAAGAAGTAACGCTTTTAGGACAAAATGTTGACTCATACAAATGGGCTTCCGAAGATGGTTCTGAAACTGTCAATTTTGCTCAACTATTGGAAAGAGTAGCTTTGATTAATCCAGAATTAAGAGTGCGATTCTCTACTTCTCATCCAAAAGATATTACTGATGAAGTGCTTTTTACCATGAAAAAGTACGAAAACATCTGTAAATATATTCACTTGCCTGCTCAAAGCGGAAATAGTCGTATTCTGAAAATAATGAACCGTACATACGACCGTGATTGGTACATCAATCGAATTGATAAAATTAGAGAAATTTTAGGTGAAGATTGTGCCATTTCACAAGATATGATTACAGGTTTTTGTTCTGAAACCGAAGAAGAACACCAAGATACATTGTCATTGATGGAATATGTAAAATATGATTGCGGTTATATGTTTGCTTATTCAGAACGCCCTGGAACGCCAGCCGCTAAGAAATATGTAGATGATATTTCAGCAGAAGTGAAGCAAAGACGTTTGGCTGAAATCATTGATTTGCAATTACGTTTATCGCAAGAACGTAATAATAGAGAAATCGGTACAGTTCATAAAGTATTGGTTGAAGGGTTCTCAAAGCGTTCGGATGATTTTCTACAAGGAAGAACAGACAACAATAAAAAAGTTGTTTTCCCGAAAGAAAATTACAGCAAAGGAGATTATGTGATGGTAACAATAACGTCTTGTTCAACGGCAACATTGAAAGGAATTGCGATAAAATCTTAAAAAATAATCCAAATGCACAGATTTCAATTAAGCCTTTCTGATTTACCTCATTATACTTATGAGGATTATAAAAAATGGGAAAATCAATGGGAACTCATTGCAGGTGTACCGTTTTCAATGAGTCCTTTACCTGTTTTCAAACATCAGAAAATCAACGTTAAAATCGTAAGAATTTTAGATGAAGAATTAGAGCGAAATGGGTGTGACGATTGTACTGCTATGATGCCAATTGATTGGAAAATTGATGAAAGTACCATCGTTCAGCCAGATGCTTCCATTATTTGTGAAAACTCCAATGGAAAGTATATTATTAGCATTCCGAAATTGGTTTTTGAAATTCTTTCCCCTTCGACTCGTAAAAAAGATTTAACCATAAAATTTGACCTTTACCAAGACCAAGGTGTTAAATATTATTGCATTATTGACCCTGATGTTAATAAGGCTACTATTTACAAAATGATTGAAGGAAGATATCGACAAGTATTTGAATCTGAGAATGATACCTACATTTTTGATATTGAAGACTGTAAAGTTGTCTTTGATTTCAGTAGAATTTGGAAGTGATAATTAGGTGTTAGTATTTAGGGATTGGTTTTTAGATTTAAGCAATTTTAGTTGAAAATCTAATTTTAAGTCCCCAATCCTAACCCCTAAATCCTAAAATATATGCAAATTACAGAATTACAATCCATAAAAGCCCGTTTCGGAATTATCGGAAACTCGCCCGCATTAAATCATGCCATTGAAGTAGCTGGACAAGTTGCTCCAACCGATATGACGGTGCTGATAACAGGTGAAAGTGGCTCAGGGAAAGAATCATTCTCTAAAATTATTCATAATCTTTCAGCTCGTAAACACGGTCAATTTATTGCCGTAAACTGTGGGGCAATTCCCGAAGGAACAATTGATTCTGAACTATTTGGACACGAAAAAGGGGCTTTTACGGGTGCAATTGATGCTCGAAAAGGTTATTTTGAAGTAACCGATGGCGGAACGATTTTCTTGGATGAAATAGCTGAAATGCCCTTAGGAACGCAAGCACGCCTATTACGTGTACTCGAAAATGGTGAGTTTATTCGGGTTGGGTCTTCAAAAGTTCAAAAGACAAATGTACGTGTAGTGGCAGCGACGAATATCAATTTGATGACCGCCGTTGAAAGAGGAAAATTCAGAGAAGATTTATATTACCGTCTCAATACCGTACCGATTTTTGTGCCTCCTTTGCGAGATAGAGGAATGGATATTGAGTTGTTGTTTAGAAAATTTACGACTGATTTTGCTGAAAAATATCGAATTAAACCTATTCAACTAACACCAGACGCTCAACACATTTTATTGTCGCAACGATTTCCAGGTAATATTCGCCAATTAAAAAATTTAGCCGAGCAAATCTCTATTTTGGAAGTCGATGATAGAATAATTGATGGAGCAAAATTAAGTAGTTATTTACAGAAAAATAACGGACAATCTATCGGTAACGGTTTGATGCGTAGAGATTTTGAGGAAAAGCAATCAGACAATTTTTCAGAAAGAGAATTACTTTATAAAATTCTCTTTGATATGAAAAAGGATGTTACGGAGTTAAAAAAAATGTTCTTGGATGTGTTGAAAAATGGAGAAATAAACCCTGATATTCTGAAACAAAATGAAGGATTATTTCAAAATATGGACAATGATAGAGCGTTTCCGTACACGCCAAATACGTATCAGCCAGAGACAAATCCAGCGAGAATTTTACCAACTGGACAAGGAAATTATACCCCAAATCCAGAATTAACAATAATTAACTTAAACGGCGAAAATCACGAAAATAAAAGCGGTTTTATTGACGTTACCCATGAAGCGGAAGAAGTATCTTTTTCTTTAGAAAAGCAAGAAAAAGATATGATTATCAAAGCTTTACAGAAAAATAAAAATAAACGGAAATATGCCGCACAAGATTTGGGAATCTCTGAAAGAACCCTTTACCGTAAAATTAAACAATATGATATTGAAGAAGAGTAGTTTAGTTATCAGTTATCAGTTATCAGTTATTAGTTATCAGTCCATGCTGAATAAAATAAAAAACATATTCTTTAAAGTGAGAAAGTTTACTGTTTACTGTTTACTGTTCACTGTTTACTGCTCACTGATTTCTTGTTACACCTTCAGAGGGGCGAGTCTTGACCCAAATTTGAAAACGATTCAGATTCAAAACTTTGCCTTTCAAACTGCGGGTGGACCAGCCAATTTAAGTTTGACATTTAATGAAAAAATGAAGGAGTATTTTCAGCGAAATACTTCCTTGAAAACAACAAATGTTAATCCTGATTTGATGTTTGAAGGGGCAATAACAGGTTTTTCCGTTGAAGCAAAAGCCCCAACTTCTGATGATAAAGGAGGTTTAAACCGCTTAACAATCACTATTCAAGTGAAATTTACCAATGCCAAAGATGAAAATAAAAATTATGACCAAGAGTTTTCTTTTTATCAAGATTTTGCCCAAACCCAAACCATTACAGCCGTTCAGGGCGAATTAATTCCCAAGATTTTAGACCAAATAATCTTGGATATTTTTAATAAAACTGCGGGAGAATGGTAGTTATACTCATTCTATCATTCACTCAATCTCTCATTAAATTAAGATGAATAAAGACGTTTTCTCATATCTTATTGCTCACCCTGCCAATATTTCATTGTCGGACGTGAAAACAATTGAGTCTATTACCAAACAATATCCATATTGCCAATTAGGACATACACTTTTGGCAAAAGGTTATCACGCTCATCATGCTGAAGAATTAGCTTTTGAGAAAATTCGTCATGCTTCTGTCCATGCCGTGAGTAGAAATGCCTTGAGAAAATTGATAAATGGAAGTTTTCGAAATGAAGTAATCACAAATTCAAACCAAAAATTTGAATCAGAATATCTGCATAAATTAAAAGAAACTCCCGAAGAAGAAGCGATTGCCCTTGAGGAAGATAATATTACAGAACAGACAGTGATGATTTCAAATCTTGATATGCTGACTAACTCGACAGCCGTTGAAGATTTATTAATTGATGAAATTGCTCAAAAAAAGCAACTTCAAAATTCTATTATCGATAGTTTCTTGATAAAAGACCCTGGTTTGATTCGTACTACAAAAAGTCAGTTAGAGGCAATGGGCAGGCAAGAGGATTTATCCGTTAAAAGTAGTAAATTAGAAAAAGGAATTGTAACCGAAAGCTATGCCAAAATATTAACCATGCAGGGCAGAAAAGAAAAAGCAATTGAGGTTTATCAGAAATTAATTTTGAAATTCCCAGAAAAAAAAGCGTACTTTGCATCCAAAATTAAAGAATTGGCATAATTTTTCTAATTTGAAAATATGTCAATTTGAAAATTTGAAAATATTGCTACTTATATAGCCACTTCAAATTTTCAAATCCTTCACTTTCAAATTATTGTATTTTCAAATTTTCAAATTAAAAAGAAATGTTCGGAGCAGTTATCGTAGTTATTTGCATTATTGCAGTTTTATTAGTTTTTGTAGTATTAATTCAGAATCCAAAAGGAGGAGGACTTTCAGGTGAATTTGGAACTGCTGGCGCAAGCCAAATGTTCGGTGTACAACGTACTGGTGACCTTTTAGAACAAATTACTTGGGGTGGTGCAATTACAATTGCTGTGTTAGTTTTGGCAACGAAATTTATCACACCTACTGAAACAGGAAGTGGCATTGAGTCTTCAAACGTTGAAGCAGCTAAAGGTAAAGCAGGTATTCCTGCGGCAGCACCTGCACAAGGTCTTGGAACAAATCCAACTGCTAAGCCATCTGATACAACTAAGAAATAAAATATTTATAGCTTATCACCAAAAAAGGAAACTCAAACGAGTTTCCTTTTTTGGTTTTTTAGGGGTATCTGTTTTTTCTAACACCTAACCCCAAAAACTCCTCATCTCGTCACTTCCTCCACAATTTTCCATTTAGCGATGGGTAATAATGTTTCTTCCAAAGGCAAAATATACTTTGATTCTACCAGATACGTCGCAGGATTGGGTAAGTGCTTATATTTTTTGACTAAATCTAATTTTATATTCTCGAAAGTAGTCGAAACACTTTTTCTGACAGTCTCGACATAGAAAGTTTTTACTCCCCGTAATTTCTCATTTTTGCCTTCAAAAACCGTCAAATTATATTGATAAACCAATGTTTCACTAATTGTAGGTTCATGAACTAATAAATAACCGTCATTTTTATAAAGTGGTAAAATCCCGATAGGGGTGACGTTGATATTATCTTGCACTTCTGCCACAATTTCTTCCCCTTCGTTGATAGCATTTTCAAATCGTGGAAGAGCATAATTCATGATAGACTCCAATTCGGTGATATAATGATTGTCGGGCTGTGGAGATGACTCATAAACGATATTCAAATCATCGGTATTAAAGTCTCGAATCCTTTTTGGAAAAAGGTCACTCATTTGCTCAATTCCGTCCTTAAAATACTTTGAATATTCGTAATGATACTGCAAGTCCCGTAGGTCTGGATACAATTTTTGATTTTTGAAATTACTTTTGACGTGTTGTAGATATGCCAGAAGTACATATTTTTTATACTCAAAATCAATCAGTCCAGTGGTTAGCCAGTCTTTATCTAATGTTTTCATAGGCTTTAATTTTTGTTGAAGGATTATGAAATTCAAATGAAAGCAAACATCAATATTTAAAATTAACATTTATACGCATAATGTCAACTTTTCAGTATAATATTTTCAAGACTGACAGAAGTCAAAAGTAAAATTGTATGAAATTCGTATTTGAGTGTAAAACCTGACAATTTTTCCGCTTTTTGGACAATGGCACAAAATATGACGAAATTTGTATTGTAGGAGTTAGTTTCAATGTAATAAGTGTTTGCTAAAATCTAATATTAGAAACCTAACACCTTTACAAAACCTAAAAAATCAAATACAAAAAATAACTTATCACAAAAAACAATGTCAACAGTTAGTATTAAGCCTTTGGCTGACAGAGTTCTGGTAGAACCAGCAGCCGCAGAAGAAAAAACATCATTCGGAATTATCATTCCTGACACTGCCAAAGAAAAACCACAAAGAGGAACAGTTGTAGCAGTAGGTGCTGGCAAGAAAGATGAGCCAATGACCGTTTCAGTTGGTGATACTGTTTTGTATGGTAAATACTCAGGAACTGAAATCGCAGTAGAAGGTAAAGATTATCTTATCATGCGTGAAAGCGATATTTTCGCAATTTTGTAAGGAGGTGATTGGTAAATGGTGATTGGAAATTAGATTCATAATTTCACAATTATTAGGTACCCCATACTTTTAAAGCAAAAATTATTAAAATCTTTTTTGAAAAAATATGATTAGTTACGGTAAAATATTTTTCCATTCACCAATAACTAATCACTAATAACCAAATAACAATGGCAAAGGAATTATTTTTTGACACGGATGCCCGTGATAAACTGAAAAAAGGCGTTGATACCTTGGCAAACGCTGTTAAAGTAACTTTAGGACCAAAAGGTCGTAACGTAATTATTGATAAAAAATTCGGTTCACCAACAATTACGAAAGATGGTGTTTCGGTAGCAAAAGAAATTGAATTAGAAGATGCTGTTGAGAACATGGGTGCTCAATTAGTGAAAGAAGTAGCTTCTAAAACTGCTGACCAAGCAGGTGACGGTACAACTACTGCAACTGTTTTGGCTCAAGCAATCTATACAATTGGTTCTAAAAACGTAGCAGCAGGTGCAAATCCAATGGATTTGAAACGTGGTGTTGATAAAGCGGTTTTAGCAGTTGTTGCTTCATTGAAGTCTCAATCAAAATCAATTGAAACGTCTCAACAAATTGCTCAAGTTGCAACAATTTCAGCGAACTCTGATTTAACAATCGGAACAATGATTGCTGATGCAATGGAAA
Source organism: Arcicella sp. LKC2W (assembly GCF_034931005.1). NCBI lineage: Bacteria > Pseudomonadati > Bacteroidota > Cytophagia > Cytophagales > Flectobacillaceae > Arcicella > Arcicella sp. LKC2W. Next base: position 152,601 of record NZ_JAYGIN010000001.1, on the reverse strand, counting down.
AAGTTGGTCGTGAAGGTGTAATCACTGTTGAAGAAGCTCGTGGTACTGAAACTGAAGTTAAAACAGTAGAAGGTATGCAGTTTGACCGTGGATATTTATCTCCATATTTTGTAACAAATACTGAGAAAATGGAAGTTGAATTAGAACGTCCATTCATCTTGATTTCTGAGAAGAAAGTATCTTCAATGAAAGAATTGTTACCAGTATTAGAAGGTGTTGCTCAAACGGGTCGTCCTTTGTTAATTATCGCTGAAGATGTTGACGGAGAGGCTTTAGCTACTTTGGTAGTAAACAAAATTCGTGGTGCATTAAAAGTTGCGGCTGTAAAAGCTCCAGGTTTTGGTGACCGTCGTAAAGCAATGTTAGAAGACATCGCTGTATTAACTGGTGGTACTGTAATTTCAGAAGAGCGTGGTTTCAAATTAGAAAACGCTACAATTGAATATTTAGGTCAAGCAGAGAAAGTTATCATCGACAAAGACAATACTACTGTTGTAAACGGAGTAGGTGCAAAAGATGGTATCGAAGCTCGTGTAAACCAAATCAAAGCTCAAATCGAAAATACAACTTCTGATTATGACCGTGAGAAATTGCAAGAACGTTTGGCTAAATTGTCAGGTGGTGTTGCTATTCTTTACATCGGTGCAGCTACTGAAGTTGAAATGAAAGAGAAAAAAGACCGTGTTGATGATGCTTTACACGCTACACGTGCTGCCGTTGAAGAAGGTATCGTTGCAGGTGGTGGTGTTGCTTTAATCCGTGCTATCAGTGCATTAGACGGTTTAGTTGGCGAAAACGAAGACCAAACAACTGGTATCAACATTATTCGTCAAGCTATTGAGTCTCCATTGAGAACAATCGTAGCTAACGCAGGTGGTGAAGGTTCAGTAGTGGTTAATGCCGTAAAAGCAGGAGAAGCTGATTTCGGTTATAACGCTCGTGAAGATAAATACGAAAATATGTTGGCAGCGGGTATTATTGACCCAACTAAAGTAACTCGTTTGGCTTTAGAAAATGCAGCTTCAATCGCAGGATTGTTGTTAACAACAGAATGTGTAATTGCAGACAAGCCAGCAGCAGAAGCTCCACACGCACATGGTGGTGGCGGAATGGGCGGAATGATGTAATTCTGAATTCGTTTCAAAATAGAAAAACTCCCCTTGAATTTACTTTCTTGGGGAGTTTTTTTATGGATTTGATTGTACTTTTGTAAACATATACCCAATCACCACACTTAATTAAAATGCCGAATCATCAAGCCATTTTCCTGTCCAACGAAGTAAATAAACAAGCATTTATCCAACAGATTTTATCTCAAAAAGCTACTGGAATTTTAGCCAATTTTAATGATTTACAAGGGTCACTTTTTTCCAAAATCAGCATTGATGAACTTTTGGATGAAGAAGACCGTCACGGTTTTACAGAGGTTACAAAATCGCAAAATAGAAGCTTAAAATCAATGTCGAGTGGAGAACAGAAAAAGGCTTTATTAGACTATTTGATGACCACAAAAACAGATTATATCATTTTGGATAATCCGTTTGATAATCTTGATGTAAAAATTAGAGAATCTTTATTGACTAAGCTGATTGAAGTTCAAAATCAAGTTTTGCTTATTCAAATTATTCATCGTAAGCGAGATTTGTTGCCTTTTATCAATGAATTTATTACGGTTGACAAAGATAATAAATTGCATATTTGTGCTGATAATGAGGAGTTTATGAAAATGGAGGAGGATAATATATTAGTTGGTAAAATTCCTGATACAACTCATATTTATTCGGATTTGGAAGATGAACTAATCATTTTTGATAAAGTAAATGTGAGTTACAACGAAAAACCAATTCTAAAAGATATTACTTGGACAATTGGAAAAGGTGATTTTTGGCATTTAATAGGTCCAAACGGAGCAGGAAAAACCACTATTTTATCCATGATTACAGGAGATAATCCGAAAGGTTACGGACAAAATTTGTACTTATTCGGAAGGAAAAAAGGTTCTGGAGAAACTGTTTGGGATATTAAAGATAAAATTGGCTACGTAACGCCAAGTATGACCGATTTATTTATTACCAGACACACTTTGGAGCAAATGGTTGTTTCGGGTTTTTATGATTCGATTGGTCTTTATGTCAATCCTTCAGATTTGAATGTGAAATTGGCAAAAGAATGGTTGACTTTGGTTAATATGTCGAATCTTGCCAATACATTATTTTGCTTTTTAACCTCTGGACAGCAACGTTTAGCCTTAATACTTAGGGCAATGGTAAAACATCCCCCTTTGATGATTTTAGATGAAGCTATCGCAGGATTAGACGACCATAATACACGCTTGGCAATTGCTCTGATTAATAAAATTGCGAATGAAACTAATACAACCATTTTGTATGTGTCTCATAGAAATGAAGAAGGACTGAACCCAAGAAGTATTTTTACGTTGAATCCTTCGGTTCATGGTTCGGAAGGAATTTTTAGGTAGATACAAGGCACTGCCTTGTCTCATGTCCAATTGAAAATTATAAAAATATAGACAAGGCAATGCCTTGTGTCATATCCAATTACAAATTATAAATGTAGAGACAAGGCATTGCCTTGTCTCGTATCAAATTGGAAAGGTTCAATTATGATTTGTACGGATGGCAGTCTCGTATAAATCATAGTTGAACCTTTGAAAATTATAAAAATAGATACAAGACAAGGCAATGCCTTGTCTCTACCTACCTAAAGGGAATAATTAAAATAACCAAAGAAATTTCTTCGGTATTGGCGTTTCAAAATACATTTGTTCATTCGTTACTGGGTGAACAAATGCTAAAACCCAAGCGTGTAACCCTAAACGTCCGATTGGGTCAGTTTTAGCACCATATTTTTCGTCGCCTACAATCGGAGAACCAATATCTTTCATGTGAACACGAATTTGGTTTTTACGCCCCGTCTCTAAATTCACTTTTAATAAACTATTATGTTCACTTTTTTTGAAAACTTCAAAATGAGTGATGGCGTGTTTTCCGTGGTCAGGATTACGAGTTGAATAAACAGTAAGAGCTTTATTTTCAACTAAATACGACTCTATTGTACCAGTTTCTTCTTTTACACAACCTTCAGTTACTGCCAAATATGTTCTTTCTTGAATGGTAGCATTCCACGATTCTTGAAGTAGTCCTTGCACTTTTTCGCTTTTGGCAAACATCATTAAACCTGACGTTTCACGGTCGAGACGGTGAACCACAAATATTCTATTTCTTGGGTCTTCCTTCTTAACGTGGTCACTTAAAATACTGTACGCATTATGTAATTTTTGCTTTTCAGTAGCGATAGAAAGCGTTCCTTCGCTTTTTTCAATAATAATTAAATATTGGTCTTCAAAAATGATTTTAAGTCCTTTATAACGTTGTTCTTGCGGGGCTTTGCTATCCTTAATGTCAACAACTTGATTGGGCTTTAGTACCTGATTAAACTGCGTAACTGCTCGGTTATCGACTAAAATTTGTTTATCTCGAAGGAGGGACTTGACATTGTGGCGACTTTTATGAGGCATACTTGCCAAAAGAAATGTCAGTAATTGAATTTCTTCGGTAACTTCAAAATGATTTTTGTTTGTTTTAGCTTCTTTTGCTTGTTGAGGCTTATCTTTTTTGATAAATTCTTTCATGATTATATTATTTCGGTAACAAAGGTAGATGTTTTTTTGAAGTTCTTAATTCAATGTTTCATTTTCAATACCATTCTTGATTTCATTCTTGACTTGTTTTATCGTACCAGTGTATTATTTTCGTAGAAAGTTTTGAGAAATATCATTCAAATTCAATTTTTTCAAGCAAAAATTATTGATTTGATGTTAGGTGTTCGAAGTCAAAAACCTAAACATCGAATTATGAACATCAAACATCAACAACCAAATATCAATATATGAATTTTACCTCCGAATTTAGTAATACTGAACAATGGTTTTTAGCAGTTTTCTTGATATTGTACCTAATATTTTTAGGTCGAATATTTTGGATTGCTCGCCGTTTAGGTACTTCTGCGGGGTCGAGTGTGTTGAAATTCTTACTCAGAGGAGTTTATTTTAGTTTGATGTTATTAGCATTATTGAATCCATCTTTTGGGGAGTTAAAAGGAACGGTTAAGGCACAAGGGAAAGATATTTTATTACTAATTGATATTTCGAAGTCAATGGATGCGACTGATATTCAGCCAAGTAGGATAGAAAAAGCAAAGTTTGAACTCAATCGTTTTATTAATCATTTTAGTAAAGATAGAATTGGACTTATTGTATTTTCAGAAGATGCTCTTTTGTTATCACCACTGACATTTGACAATAATGCCATTAATTATCTTGTTCCAAAAATCAACACTGATTTATTACCCGAAGGAGGAACCAATTTTACGCCAGCCCTTGAATTGGCATTAGATAGATTTTCAAAAGCAAAGGCAAAAACGCAGTCAAAAGTGATAGTGCTTATTAGTGATGGCGAAAATTTTGGTGCTGAGAATAAAGCTTTAAAGGCAAAAATTAGACAAAAGGAAATTAATTTTTTTTCGGTTGGAGTTGGCACTACCGATGGCATTACGATTAGAGACGGAAAATCTTTCAAAAAAGATAAAGACGGAAATATCGTGGTGACAAAATTAGAAACAGCCACCTTAAAGAAATTAGCTGCCGAAACGAAAGGCAACTATTTAGAAATTAAAAGTGTTTCTGAAAGTATAAATGAATTAATAATGAGGGTTGAAAATATAGAAACAGACCTTGTTGATGAGCGTCAAATTGATGTTATCGCAAATAAATATTTTTATTTTCTAATCATTGCATTATTTTTGCTCGGAATTGATGTTTTTTTCACAGTGAGGACTTTTCAATTATAATTCCCCTTCCCATTTTTCCCTTTCTACATCTTGTTTTAATGAATGACGATTATTCGTCTTCAATGTATTTTTTGAGTTGCTCAATTTGAGTAATTTGATGTATTTTTACTTAACGACTAACTATTATTAACTCAATTATTTTTTACATATTTCTCTGGATAATTGATAATAGCTCGATTACGAAAATTAATATTCGTAATAAAGCCACTATGGAAGCTCAGAAAGCTTTTTTAAAAGGTAATTTTCAAGAAGCATCTTTGCAGTATCAATTATTAGCAAAACAATCATTTTTTACACCTTCTGAGGTAACTTTAAATTTTGCACATTCTTTATTTGAACAAAAAGATACGCTTGCCGCACGGAAAAAATATGCACAGTTGGTTAGTTTAAAAGAGCCTAATTTAGCTTCGACGACTTATTCGCAATTAGGTATTATTTTTTGTAATGAAAGAGATACTTTGAGAGCATTAGCATTATTTAAAGAAGCCTTAATTTTGAAGCCCGATAATGAGATAGCTCGATATAACTATGAACTTTTGAAGAAGCAATATCATGCTGAAAAAACAAAAGAAGAGGTAAAATCTAAAAATAAGCAGTCAAATCCACCACCAAGTCCGCAACAACAAAAATCAGAAGTTGCCAATGACAATTCTCAAAAAGAATTATTGAAGACTTTAAAGAATTATGGCTTGACCTTGGAAAAGGCAAAAATGATACTTGATGGGATGAAAAATGATGAAATCCAATATATTCAAAAACGAAATAATTTAGTAAAAAGTAGAGAGTCACGAATCACGCAAAACTGGTAAGTATAAAATTTATGAATACGCAAGAAGTGTATATTGTATCGGCCGTAAGAACGCCGATTGGAAGTTTTGGAGGGGCATTGTCGAGCCTTTCAGCCACTCAATTAGGAAGCATCGCCATTAAAGGAGCTATTGAAAAAGCAGGAATCAAACCAGAATTGGTTGAGGAGGTCATCATGGGAAATGTGATTTCTGCCAATGTTGGACAAGCACCTGCTCGTCAGGCAGCACTTGGAGCAGGTTTGCCAGCACAAGTACGTTGTACCACTGTCAATAAAGTTTGTGCTTCTGGTGCAAAAGCTATTATTTATGCAGCACAAAGTATCATGTTGGGACTTACCGAAGTAGCCGTTGCAGGTGGAATGGAAAGTATGTCTAATGCACCTTTTTACGTACCAAGAGCAAGATTTGGCTATAAATATGGCTCAGGAACTTTAGTTGATGGTTTGGAAAAAGATGGATTAACTGATGCCTATGATGATATTGCCATGGGTTTCTATGCAGACCAAACTGCTCGTAAGTATGGTTTTAGTCGTGAAGCACAGGATAATTACGCCATTGATTCGTATAAACGTGCTGCCGAAGCAACTGAAAATGGTTATTTTAAGGACGAAATTATTCCAGTAGAAGTACAAACCAAAAAAGGAACAATTATTGTATCGGAAGACGAAGAATATAAAAATGTTAATTTCGATAAAATTCCTTTGTTGAAATCAGCTTTTGAAAAAAGAGGAACGGTAACAGCCGCCAATGCCTCAACATTAAATGATGGTGCAGCAGCTTTAGTTTTGATGTCAAGAAAGAAGGCTGAAAAATTGGGTTTATTACCATTAGCAAAAATTGTTGGTTTTGCAGAGGCTGAACAAGAACCTGCTTTATTTACAACTACTCCCGCAGTTGCAGTGCCAAAAGCAATCAAAATGGCTAATTTAATCAAAGAAGAAATTGATTATTTTGAAGTAAACGAAGCGTTTTCAGTTGTACCTTTGGCGTTTGAAAAAATGCTTGAAATCCCTCACAAAAAAGTTAATATTTTTGGAGGAGCAGTTTCATTAGGTCATCCACTTGGAGCTTCTGGAGCAAGAATTTTAACTACTTTGATTTCAGTTTTGAGACAGACAAAAGGTAGATATGGTGCAGCAGGTATTTGTAATGGTGGCGGAGGAGCATCAGCAATTGTAATAGAAAGAATGTAATTTTTTTAGGTAGTAAGTATGAGGTAGTAGGTATAGGCTATAAGGATAATTTTATCCAATATGGCTCATAACTCATACTTCATACCTCATACCTACACAAACATGAATACAATAAATACAACCAATTTTAATTTTCCCAATCAAACTGGGTTCTACAAAGGTAAAGTGCGAGATGTCTATTCCTTTGAAAACTTATTAGTTATGGTGGCTTCGGATAGAATTTCTGCATTTGATGTAGTGCTTCCAAGAGCTATTCCATATAAAGGTCAAGTGTTAAATCAAATAGCTGAACACTTTTTGAATGCCACTCGTGACGTTGTGCCGAATTGGTTAGTAGCAACCCCTGATGCCAATGTTAGTGTCGGTTTAAAATGTGAAACATATCCCGTAGAAATGGTTGTGAGAGGCTATTTAGCAGGTCACGCCTGGAGAACCTATAAGTCAGGTTTACGTACTTTGTGCGGTGTAACTTTGCCAGAAGGATTGAAAGAAAATGACCGTTTACCTACGCCAATTATTACCCCAACTACCAAAGCACACGAAGGACACGATGAAGATATTTCTCGTGAAGAAATTCTTGCTCAAGGATTAGTTTCAGAAGCAGATTATTCGCAATTAGAAGCTTATACTCTTGCCCTGTTTGCTAAAGGAACGGAAATGGCTGCACAACAAGGGTTAATTTTGGTAGATACTAAATACGAGTTTGGAAATAAAGACGGTCAAATTACGTTAATTGATGAAATTCATACGCCTGACTCTTCAAGATATTTTTATTTAGCAGGTTACGATGAACGTCAAGCTAACGGAGAATCTCAAAAACAATTATCGAAAGAATTTGTTAGAGAATGGTTGATTGCCAATGGTTTTCAAGGAAAAGAAGGACAAAGCATTCCAGAAATGTCAGATGAATGGGTAAATCAAATCTCAGAACGTTATATTGAACTTTTCGAGAAAGTGACTGGGAAGAAATTTGAAAAGGATTTTTCAGAAGATATTTTAGGCAGAGTTGAAGCAAATGTAAATGCTTATTTGAAGTCATTATAAGTATAATTCAAGTTATATTGGAATTCAAATGATGCAAATATTGTCCAAAGAGATTTAAAAATACATAAATCTATATTTGGAAGTGTCTGTGTAGTTTGTGTTCCATTTTACATCATAAAACAAAAAATATGGAATTTAAGGTAGAAAAAAACGAGCAGTTTGCTCTAATCGAACTTAAAGAAACTGCTCTTAATCAAGAGAACTCCGCTGACCTCGAAGCAGTCATTAGAAAGCTTTTCAGAGAAGGTTACGGAAATATGATTGTTGAATTTAGTTCAATTGACGAATTAGATGGGTTTGGAATCTCGGTAATTCGTAAAGCCAACAAAATCTGTTTGAACGAGTTGGGGCTTTTCATTATTGTTACTAAAGATCAAGCAATAATTGACCAATTGGATGGAGCTAAAATTGAGGATTTAACGGTTATGCCAACCGTTCAAGAAGCAATTGATGCCGTTTATCTGAATGAATTGGAAAATGATTTTCAGTCAGACGAAGATGATGAATACGACCACGGCGAATATGGCGACGGAGCAAAAGAAGAAGACTATTGATTCTTTGAATTCATAAACAAAAAAGCCTTATCTGACGTTAGTTCGATAAGGCTTTTGGTTTTCTTCAATATTACACCTTTCAGCAATAACACTAATTACTAAAATCAACCAATACTACTTTGAGTTTTCAATTAACTATCTTAGGTACAGGTTCGGCTACGCCCGTGCTGACACGCAATCCAACGGCACATTATCTTCATATTGAGCAAGATGGATATTTGATTGACTGTGGAGAAGGAACACAAAATCAGTTGTTGCGTTATAAATTACGTCCTACTCGATTGAAGTATATTTTTATCACACACCTTCATGGCGACCACTACTTTGGACTCATTGGGTTAATTTCTACCTTGAATATGCACCGTAGAACTGAAGACCTTTGGGTTTTTGGTCCAAAAGGTTTAGCCGAAATTATTACCATTCAATTAAAATATTCCGATGCTTGGTTGAATTTCAAAGTACACTTTATTGAAACAGAAACAGAGAAATCTTATCAATTATTTGAAAATGAAAGTGTTACTGTAACAACAATTCCGCTGATACACCGAGTGCCTTGTTGTGGATTTTTGATTAAAGAGAAAAAAGGAAAACGCAAACTGAGAAAAGAAGTGTTGCCAAATGATTTGTCAATTGAAGAAATTAAAGATTTGAAAGATGGACTTGATATTTTGGATAAAAAAGGAGCGATTAAATATTCAAATGCCACTTTGACAAAACCCGAAATAGAACCTAAAAGTTATGCTTTTTGCTCTGATACACTTTTTCATGAACCAATAATTGATATAGTAAAAGGGGTAGATTTACTTTATCACGAAGCTACTTTTTTAGAAGATTTAACGCCCAGAGCCACGCAAACTTGCCACTCAACAGCAGCACAAGCAGCGGAAATTGCAAAGCGTGCCAATGTGAAGAAATTAGTCATCGGGCATTATTCATCACGTTATAAAGACCTTGACCCTTTCTTGTTTGAAGCTCAAAAAATATTTACAAATACCGTTTTATCTATTGAAGGATTAAGTTTAGAAATATAGAAAATTTTACGGAACAATGTAATTGCTCGTGAGCGGTTAAATACGACAAATTTTAAGTGTTGCATTTTTAAGTATATCGTTCCAAAATTTTATTACTGAAAAGGGGAAATTCAATGAATTTCCCCTTTTTTTTTGATTAAAAATACTTAAATAGCTTATCGTAAAAATACTTATTTCTTTGAAAAGTGCAATTATTTTTGATTCATTAATAAAACCTATTTTTTAATTATTTTCATAAATTTCCTTTAATTTTTCATTTTTAAAACCAATATTTTTAATTTTTTGATAAAATTATACAATTGAAGCTTATTTTGAAACTTGTAATTTTTCGCTGTTAGATATTTATTATAAGATTTTTTCTTGAATTTATAGATTTTTTATGAATAATTAATGTAAAAATTTGACTTTTCAAATAAAAAAGCACTTTTTTTAGTTTTTCTTTTTGAAATTAGTTTTGTTTTTATAGTTTTATATTATTAATCTTAAATAAGTACAATTAATGATTCAAGATTTAACTCTTTCCGACCGCAACATGAGAGTTATTTAGAATAGTGCTTATTTCTGTCCTTTCTCGGAATTTATTGAGTTAAAATTTCAAATTCACGCATTATAAGATATGCTCAAATAGCGTATATCATTTGGTTGACTTTTACGGTGAAGCCTCTTAATTTTTTTAAGAGACAATGACATTTCAAATTTTTCTCTTCATACTGATTATTACGAACCGAGCGGTCGGAGTCTTGTAATAAATCAGTTTTGAAGAGACGACAAACCAAACCCACTCCACGAATAGATGATGAGAAACTTTTACATAATATTCTTTTTGATTTTATCTTTTGTAGCAACTGCACAGGATAGGGTCATTACTGGGGTAGTCAACTCTGAAAAAGATGGGTTGCTTCCTGGTGCATCAATCCTCATTAAAGGAACTGTAAATGGTACAGTAACAGATGCAAATGGTAAGTTTTCGATTAAAGTGCCTGCCAATGGTAACGTCTTAAAAATAAGCACGGTTGGTTATTCCACTAAAGAAATAACGATTGATAATAAAACTTTTTTTCAAATAAGTCTTGTTCCTAATAATTTGGAACTCAATGAAGTAGTTGTAACTGCCTTAGGTATTTCGAGAGAAAAGAAGTCTTTAGGGTATTCACAACAAGAATTGAAAGGAGAGAGTTTAGTAGAAGCTCGTTCAAATAATGTAGCTAATTCACTTTCTGGAAAAATTGCAGGGGTCAGAATTGGTAGTAATGGTGGGCCAGGAAGTGGTTCTACGATTCAGATTCGTGGGTCTTCATCTGTTTCTGGAAACAATCAACCGCTTATTGTGGTAGATGGTGTGCCAATTCAGCAACAATTTGATAAACAATTTGGAGGAGGTATATCGGAAGTAAATCCTGATAATATAAAAGATATTTCTGTGCTGAAAGGGCCCAATGCAGCTGCACTTTATGGTTCAAGAGCTGCCAACGGGGTAATTTTGATTACAACAAAAGATGGAGCGGGAACGAAAGGTTTAGGCATTGAAATTAATACCAATTTTACGGCTGAAAGACCTTTGGTGAAACCCAATTTTCAGAATACTTACGGAGGTGGTTCTGGTTATACTACTTGGTATTCAGATGGTTGGAGTGGCGTTATTGCTCCCGATGCTTATGACCAATATCGTGCGGCTTACGGAACGGTTTCTCCAGGAAGAACTACTGGAACTGATGGTACAGATGAAAGCTGGGGAGCTCCGATGGACGGAAGATTGGTTCGTCAATGGTACACAGGCAAAGAAGTCGCTCCATTGACTCCACAATCCAATAACTGGGATGAATATTGGAGTACAGGAACGACCTTGTCGAACAATATTGCTATTTCTGGAGCAAATGACAAAGGAAGTTTCAGATTGAGTCTGGGTAAATTAGACCAAACAGGTTTGATGGCTTTCAATGATTTTTATAGAAATAACTTCAAACTGAATTCAAATTATAAAGTTTCTAAATTCTTAACTGCCGTTGTTTCAGGTGAATATGTTAAGTCTGGAGGAAATAGAACCTATCAAAACGGAGACCAATTTATTTGGTCGCATAGACACGTTTCTTGGGATCAATTAGCTAATTGGGCTGATTATTCTGGCGTGCATATTCAAAGAGCTGTTGCTGGAAAATTACCTGATACAGACCCCGCAAACTGGCAACATACTTTCTTTACAAACCCATTTTATTTAAGCGAAAAATTGCCTTATACTAACGAGAAAGACCGTTTAGTAGGAAATATCGCTTTGAATTTTGCCATCATGCCATCATTGAAATTGATGTTAAGAAGTGGTACTGATATGTGGTCTGATACCCGAATAAATATTGTCAATTTTGAACGTGTCCGTAATGGTAATTTAACCCCTGGAAGATATTCAGAGGAGGTTTTACGTCGTCAGGAAACAAACCATGATGCTTTACTTTCTTATGATAAAGCCATTACCAAAGATTTAAGTATTGTGGCTTCTGCGGGTGCTGCCCAAAGAACCAATTTTTATAAACGTAATTATGCGTATGTAGGTGAATTGGTGGTAGATAAGGTATATAATTTGGCAAACTCAAATCCAAGTCAGAACGCCATTGAAAGTAGAATTGAGAAAGCAGAAGTACAAAGTGTTTATGGTTCATTTCAATTTGGCTACTTGAATGCTCTTTTCTTAGATGTTACCGCTCGTAACGACTGGTCGAGTACATTGCCTTCCAATGCTCGTTCTTATTTTTATCCTTCGGTTTCGGCGAGTGCCGTTTTATCAGACTTGATTGATTATCCAAAAGAGATTGTTTCTTATGCAAAAGTAAGAGGTAGTTGGGCTCAAGTTGGTAACGATGCCGACCCGTATCAATTGCTTCAAACTTTCCGTTCTGGAGGTTCTTGGAACAGTTCATTGCCAGAGTATTATGAGAATTTGACGATTTCAAACGCTACGCTAAAACCAGAAATTACCACTGGTATCGAAGCGGGAATCGACTTGAAATTCTTCAAAAATAAATTTGGTCTTGACCTGACATATTATCTTCAATCTACTCAAAATCAAATACTTGGTGTTGAAATATCAAAAGCCAGCGGTTACGACAAACGCATCTTGAATGCAGGTAAAATTACCAATCAAGGTATTGAAGCAACACTTTCTGGAAAACTTTTAGAATCATCAAGAGGATTTAAGTGGAATATAGCCTTGAATTTCTCTAAAAACAGAAACCAAGTTGTTGAATTAGCCGAAGGATTAACCACTTATACCTTACAAGAAAGAAGAGGTTTAACCTCAATTGCTCAAGTAGGAATGCCTTACGGTTCTTTATTTGGTATTGGTTTCAAACACGCTCCTGATGGACAAATTGTTTACCTAAATGGTCTTCCTGTGGTAGAATCAACGCCAAGAGTGCTTGGTAATATTCAGCCAGATTGGATGGGAGGGATGAATAATACTTTCTCTTACAAAAATTTCGTATTGTCTACTTTGATTGACGTGAAAATGGGCGGTGATATTTTTGATGAAGGTACTGGAACGGCTCGTTGGACGGGTCAATACGCAGAAACCGCACTTGGACGTGAAGAAGGTATCATCGGAAAAGGCGTAATGAATGTTGGTACGACTGAAAACCCTCAATATGTACCCAATGATGTCATTGTGGCAACTAACCAATTGATTGGTTACAACAATCCACGTCGTTATCATGAAGCTGCTATTTTTGATGCTTCTTTTGTGAAATTGAGAGAAGTTTCTTTCGGTTATAATATTCCAAAATCTTTCTTGAAAAGTATAGGAGTGCAAAATGCTAAAATTTCAATAGTGGGTAGAAACTTGGCAATATTGTTCAAGAATACACCACACATCGACCCAGAAGTTGACCGTTTTGGGGCAAATCAACAAGGTTTTGCTTATGGAGAATTGCCAAACTCAAGAAGTATTGGGGCAAATCTCTCAATTGGTTTCTAAAATCAATTACTATTTAAAGCATAACATTAACCTTAAATTTTGAAAGATATGAAATTATATAAAACAATATATTCATTTTTAGCCATCGGAAGTTTGTTGTTGCTCAATGCTTGTACCAGCAAATTTGACGAACTCAATATTGACCCCAATAACCCAACAGCGATAGGTTCACAATATCTTTTTCCTTATGCAGTGGAGAAATCAGTGGATAGATATTGGGGTGGCAATACCCGTTTTGAACGTCTTAATTTGGACGGAGCCATGCTTTGGATTCAGTATTTAGCCAGAAATATTTATTCAAATGAAGGCGATAATTATGGTATAACGCCAACTTTTTACAATAATACGTGGAAGTCGCTTTATAATGATGGCTTGGTTAATTTTCAAAGAATCATCACGGAGTCAGGAACGACTGGCAAAACACCCAATAAAAACTACGAAGGTGCGGCAATTGTAATGCGTACATGGGTTTTTTCTTTATTGACTGATATGTACGGAGCAATTCCCTACACGGATGCACTGAAAGGAACGGATACTTCGCCAGTTTATACACCGACTTATGACTCGATGGATAAAGTTTACGAAGGATTATTGAATGACTTAAAGTTAGCAAACGAAAAATTAACTGTTGGTGGACCAAGCATCACAGGTGATATTATTTACAGTGGCGATATTTTGAAATGGAAGAAGTTTGCGAACTCTTTAAGACTTCGTTTGGCTAATAGACAAGCTGCCAAAAAATCGGCTGAATCAAGAGCTATTATGCGTGAAATATTGGCTGACCCTGTCAAATTCCCAATTTTTACCAGCAATTCAGATAATGCACTTTTAGCAAATACTGCCATAAGACCAAGTAATAATGAGTGGCACGAAGTAATGATAATTGGTAGCAGAACCGACTGGAATATTAGTAAAACTTTAGTTGATAAATTATCAGGATTGAATGATACTCGTTTGGGTGTTTTTGCGAATAAAAATAAATCAAATGCTTATGAAGGTGTACCTAATGGACTTCCAGATGCTATTGCAACAACATATTTGAGTACAGGGTCTGTTTTAGGAGATTATTTCACGAGAGCCAATACGCCAAGTGTAATTATGACGTACAGTGAACTTCAACTCATTTTAGCAGAAGCCGCCTTCGAAGGTGATATTACAGGCACGGCTGACGATTATTTCAAAAAAGGAATTGATGCTTCATTTGCACAGTATAGCCTAACAACTCCAACGGATTATTTAAAAACTGTTGGTACAATTTCTAAAGAAAAGATTATCGAACAAAAATGGATAGCCCTTTTTGGACAAGGAGTTGAAGCATGGACAGAATTCCGTAGAACAGGTTTTCCTAAATTTTCGACCCGTGACCCAAGAGCAGTTTTTGAAAACGATGGAGTTGTACCAACTCGCTTGCCGTATCCTACCACCGAATATTCTTTGAACAAAGCAAAACTTGACGAAGGAATTAAGCTGATTGGTACGGACAATATGAAAGCGAAACTTTGGTGGTCAGAGTAACGATATTTTGGGAATAATGCTCAAAATGTTACTCATTATTTTAACTTAAATGATTCCAATTATGAAAAAAATACTATATATCTGTTCTCTTTTTGTAGCCTTTGTTACCGTTTCTTGTAAAGTAGATGACCCATTTGTGGATAGAGTTGTAGCTCCTGTTTTAGTAATTTTTGAAGATGCCGCAGGCAAAACTTCTGGATTAACGACAGAACCATCAATCAGTTCTTCTGCCTCAGCAGATGCCTCGATTACGGTGAGATTATTAGAATTGAATAAAGATGGATTGCTTGATAATAAGGTGGGTATTGACAGTATTCCAGCAAAGGCAATTCCAGTAACATTCAAGCTAAGAAGTGGAACAAAACTGTCGGATATTACAACAGATGCTCAAGGACGTTCAACGCTAAAAATTGCTTGGAAAACTCTCGGAATATCAACACCAGTGGCAGGTTCTTCAGTGTCATTAAGTTGTTCTGGAACGTATAAAGACATATCATTTACAAAATATTTTCGCTTAACGGCAACAAAATAATCTTATCAAACAAAACTAATAAATTCCATGAAAAACCTTGTTAACAGACGTAGTCTTCTAAAATCTGGCTTAATGACCATCAGTGGTATGGCTTTGGCTCCGCATATTTCAATGGGAGCTTTTCCAGAAGCTTCAGTTAGAGTTGACTCACAAAATAGACTTTATTACAGTCCACTTTTAAGAGAGCATTTTTTAGACGAAAAACCAAATGTTACCGCTATGTTGGCTCGTTTAAATGCTAATGAAAACCCTTATGGCCCGCCAGCAAGTACCCAAAAAGCCGTAGCAGAATCTGTAAGTGGAGGAAATAGATATTCTTGGAAAGAGCTATCAAATTTGGTTGACAAATTAGCTAAGAAAGAAGGCGTAACCCCAAACCACATTATGATGGGGCCGGGTTCTTCTGATTTGCTTGAAAAAGTGGCTTTGGTATTATTTATGAAAGGTGGAAACGTCGTTTCGGCTGACCCAACTTATATGTCATTGATAAAAGTGGCAGAATCGGTAGGAGCAACTTGGAAGGCTATTCCATGTAAAAGTGACTGGTCGCACGACTTACCAGCGATGGAAGCCGCCATTGATAAAGACACTAAAATGGTTTATATCTGTAATCCAAATAACCCAGTGGGAAGTATCACGGCAGGGAAAGATTTATTAGATTTTTGTTCAAGAGTTTCGGAAAAAGTGCCAATTTTTATCGACGAAGCCTATCTTGAATTAGCTGAAGGAACAGGAACAGAATCGATGGTTTCGCTTTTAGCACAAAAGAAAAATGTCATCATTGCTCGTACTTTCTCTAAAATCATGGGTATGGCAGGTTTACGTGTAGGATATGCCGTAGCACAACCAGAATTTTTAGATAAAATTCAAAAAATTACTCGTGGAGGAATGGGAATTTCTCATACTTCAATTTTAGGAGCAATTGCCAGTTTTGAAGATAAAGATTTTCAAGCAATGACTAAAAAACTCAATACCGAGTGTAAAGAATATTTGTATGAAAACCTTAAAAAAATGAATTACAAATACATTCCATCTTACACCAACTTTGTGATTTTTCCAATCAATATTCCAGGAAAAGATTTTCTTGCCAAAATGACCTCAAAAGGGGTAATGGTAAGAGCTTTTGACATCCAAAATAAACCTTGGTGTAGAGTAAGTATGGGGACAATGGAGGAGATGAAATTATTTGTAAAATCATTAGGCGAACTGTCGTAGTCAGCACATTGATTTATCGGGAGTTGTGTAAACCTCTTATAATTAATGCTAAGTTTGAACCTGTGAGATTTTATTTAATTAACTGATAAACAGGTTGATGAATAAATCTTATGGGTTTAATATGATTAATTGTTGACTTTTACGCAACTCCCGACTATTACCGAATTTTAAGATTTTTAAACTCACTTCATTACAAAAAAACTATGGTTGAGGCAGTACAAAAAACGCTTATCCTCCTCCTTTTAATCGGAATAGGGTTTGCACTTAGAGGCAAAATCAAGAACAAAACAGAAATAAATGGGGTAAAAGAAATAATCTTGTCAATTGCTTTGCCTTCAACGGTATTTATTGCATTGATGGGTATTAAAATCAGTTTATCTCTGTTGATATATCCAATTTTAATTCTTGCATTTAACTTTTTTATATTTTTATCAGCTCCTTACTTTTTGCCAATTTTCGGCATTGAAAAAGATAGCACTTCGGGAAGAACTTTAACTATGCTTTTGCCTTCATTAGCACCTGGTTTGTCGAGTTTTCCGTTCATTAATGAGTTTTTAGGCGATGAATCTCTGGCTTTGGCAGCAATGGGAGACGTTGGAAATAAATTCTTTGCCTTAAATTTCTTGTATTTCGTTGCTCTCAAAATGTATCTAAAAAACAACAGAGAAGAAGAAACACAAGAAAATGGGAAAGTGAAAAGTCTTCTGCTAAGTTTGGTGAAAGAACCAATAAATATTATCATGTTGTTGGCAATCGTATTTCTTTCTTTAGGATTAAATATGACTTCATTACCAACGGTTGTTTCAGAATTATTCAATCGTGCCAGTAGTTTGATGACCCCTTTGGTTTTGATTTACATTGGTTTAGCGGTTCAATTTAAGGAAGGGAAAATCAAATTAGTAAGTTCCATTTTGCTATTTAGAGCAGGAATTACGCTTTTATTTAGTGTGTTAATAATCAACTTATTCAACATAAATAACCCAAACCTCATCCTTTTAGCTGTGGTAGTACCGTTGAGTTCTTGTAGTTTTTGGCCTTTTGCACATATTTCAGCAATTAATTTGAAAGAAGAGGATAAAAACTTGCCAAAAGAAAGAAGAACTTTTGACTTGAACTTAGCGGTACTCATTTTAGCATTTTCGTTGCCTCTTTCCACTATCTTAGTAATGGGAATTTTGGCATCGGGGCAGTTTTTCGCTAACACCAGTACATTATTGATTTTTGGACTTTTATTGACAGGTTTAGGACTTGCTCCACATTTGTTCAAAAAGCGTTCATTCAAATTTTCTAAAGCGTAGTATTTTAACTGAGTAAAACTATATCATCTAACAAACAACCAATCGTTGAGCAGGTTTTAAACCTTGTTCAACGATTTTTTATTTGTTTAAAATCCGTCTATCGAATCAAACTCACCCAACCTTTAAATTCTCTCTGAGTAAATTTTAATTGATAATAATAATCAGCGGAAGAAAATTCGTCGCCAGTCCATTTAAAATTTCTATCGGAGGATTTAAAAATTGAACTTCCCCAACGGTTAAAAACTTCAATCGACTCAAATTGTTCAAAACATGAATTTTCTGGTAAATCCAAGGAAAAATAGTCATTTTTGCCATCCCCATTTGGCGTAAAAACATTGGAAGGCTTGAAAGAATCAAAACTCGCAATCTTATTTTTCAGGATAATATTTACCGAAACGGTGTCAAATCTATCTATGTTGCAGGAGTTATTTTCGACAATAAAGTCAATTTTATAACTCATTGAATCTTTGCCCTGTAATAAACTACAATCAGGTTTCCATGAAAAAGGATTAATGATTTTCACCGTTCCTGATTTATCAGTCCAAATCATTCCAGTAGCTTTCAAATCAAAACCAATCGGTACTGCCGATAACTTGATGATAGTTTTAGCGTCAATTTCTTCTCCGATTACATCAAATAATATCGGCTGCGGTTCAGTACCATTTATCGTAACATCAATAGCATTATTGGGCAAATTGGTGTAAACCGTTGGTGGCTCTACTTTGTTGCTTAAAGGTTTTAGATTTACAGAAATACTATCTCTCAAATTTCTCCCGCATCTTTTATCAATTACGATAAAATCAACAATGTAATCAGTTGTGCGTTTTAAGTCACAAATCGGAATCCAAGTAAATGGGCTGGTCAATTTCCCAATTCCAGAGCCACCCGCAAAGGACATTCCAGCTTGAGCCAAATTAAAACCTCGACCCGTGGCGATAACAGTAATGCTATCATTATCAATATCATTCCCGAAGAGATTAAATTTTAAAGTATTGCCAAGTAAAATTTCCGCTCGGCGGTCAACCAAATCTGTACTAATTGTCGGAGGAATATTAGGTTTGGGTTCGATAAATATTTTCAATCTAAGGGTAGAAGAAAGTGGTTGTGGGCATCCATTATCCGAAACGGTAACATCAAAGAGTAGTGGTTTGCCATCGGTGGATTCTGTACAATCATTAAAACAAATTTCAGTCCTTAATGTGTCTTTGGAGGTTGCATTGGTTAAAACGGAAGTTGAAAGTGTTGGCGTAAATTTAGCGTTTATGGGTAAAACTTTCATTGAAATTGACTGACTTGAGTCTCGGTCGTTTCCTAAAAGTGTTAGGCATTTCTTTTCACCATATTTTATATTGATTGTTGTTTCAGAATTGTAAAACTCAGCTTTCCCCTTTTCCCTAAAAAATGCCAAAGGAGCATTATTGATAGGACAATCCAAAGATTTGAGTTGGAAATCCCTTCTAACTTCGCCTATTTTTACCCCTTTTCTATATTCTTCTGTCAACACGCAGAAGACAAATAATCCTTCCTTATTTACGGTGACGGTAAGTTGTCCAGTTCGTGGATTGACTGATAAGGGTTTTGTTCCTCCCATCACATTGTCAAGACTATAACCGTTTCCCCAAGCTACCAGAGGATAATTGCTACTGCCACGTGGTAAAGCTGGATTTGGAATATCTTTGTTGCTATACCCATTTAGGGGCGTTACTAAACGATAAACTAAACTATCTCCGTCGGCATCGGTTGCTCCAAATTCAAAAGTAAAGGGACGATTTAGGCAAATATAATCACCTTTTAAAGTTGCAAAAGAAGGTGATGAATTGATAAAGGCAATTCCGTCTTTTTTAAGTGGAGGAAAAGATAAATAAAATACAGAAGCGGCTTCTTGAGGCAAAACAATATTAGAAATGATATTATTTCTACAACAACGTTCCCAAACAATATAATAACCTTGTGAATCAGAGAAATTGTCAGGATTTAGAGAAATCAAAGTAGAATACTGCAAAAGACGTGTTTGTATTTGATTACTTTGACTGCAAGTTGGATTGGAATATGGAACAAGAGAGCTGTTTACGAGTGGAACAACCACATATCCCATTAAAAAATTATCTCTTTTTCTAAAAACGCCTAAAGTCAAGTTTTGGTCAATTGCCCCAACGGAACCATTAATGTTATCAAAATAGAGATTGAGATTCAGACGATGAGAAATATTAGCCTGATTTTTTATAGCCTGCAATTCTATTTCACCCCCAACTATGTGTGTTGCATGAGTTTTAGGGAGAAAAATAACGATTAAAATAATACAGAGTAGTATTGTTCTCATGAAAGTATTTTTATAAATAGACAGTTTTTTAGCACGAATGGTTGTATTGTGCGTTTACTTTTTTACAAATTTTCAACCAATTTACACGACCTACTTTTTATCTGATAATTTAACAGGTTTAATCAAATCTTCATTTTCACAGTTTTTACATTCTTCTGGTTGTTTCCACTTTTCGACCATCCAATAATCTTTGTAAACTTATATTCTCTAACGATTTCTAAATGTGGATAAACACTGGCTTTTGCCTGTTCTTGAATAATTTTGGTTTGATACAAATAAATGCCAAAAGTTGCTAAACAGATAAGCATGGCAGATAAACTGACAATAATATCAACTCGCCAAACTGATTTAAAAGATTTGCGATAATTCATGATTTGAGAAATATAGGTTTAAATCAATAAAAAGGTAAAAATGATAGAAACCGAAATTACAAATTTATTTTAATAGGGAGCTTAATCATTAATTTGTAATTTCTATCAGATTTTTTTCAGAAAGTTGACTGAATTTTATTTTTTTGCTCAAGTTGTGGATTTTGAGTTGCAATGTGTTTTTTTTTCTTAATAAATTTGCAAATAGGTGTTATATTAGTGTTGAAAAATGAACAGTTCGCCTATTTTTTTGCTAAAAATGAAAAATAGAGTTTTTTAAATAGTATTTGCAAAATTGTATCTAACCAAGATTAAATTTTAAGAAATCTTGAAATTGTTTAATACCAATGATTCTTTGGCAAAAGTCTATTTTTTCCAAAGAATTTCTTGTATATATTTGTAACAGCAAAATAGAAAGTAAATGCTTTTGCTAAATCCAAAACATAAAATTTTGTTTTCAGTCTTAAAACTTCCTTAATAATCTTAATTTTATTAAATAAGTTATATAACAGGAAACATTTTGAAGTAACAAAGAGTAGATTATTTTGTTGGGGACAATCTTGCGTTAATGCTTACACACGGATTGTTCTGTTTAAAGCCCCAAATTAATACCATGACTAATTTCGACAATAAAGGGTTGTATCGCAAAGAATTTGAACACGATGCTTGTGGAATCGGTTTCGTTGCGAACATGAAAGGGCGAAAGTCACACAAAGTTGTAACTGACGCTATTCAAATGCTTATTCGCATGGACCACCGTGGTGCCTGCGGTTGTGACCCTAATTCAGGTGACGGAGCAGGGATTCTTCTTCAAATTCCGCATGAATTTTTCTTAGAAGAATGTACTCAATTAGGAATTGATTTACCTGCCGCTGGTGAGTATGGCGTAGGTATGACATTTTTTCCGAAAGATGCACATACTCGTGAGGAGTGTAAAGAAATTATTACTCGTAAAGCTAAGAAATTAGGCTTGGAGATTCTTGGATACAGAGTTGTACCATGTACAAATGTTGAAATTCAAGGTGCTGAATCGGGTAATACTGAACCTCAAATGGAACAACTTTTCATCAAGCGTCCAGCAACGGTTACTGATGAAATGGCATTTGAACGTAAATTGTACGTTTTCCGTCAGGTAACTGCCCGTATTATCAATGAAACAGTTAGAGGTTTAGATGATAAATTCTACTTTGGCTCATTGTCTGCACACACCATTATTTATAAAGGTATGTTGACGACAATGCAGGTGCCAGGGTATTTTGATGACCTGAAACGTGAAGAATTTACTTCTGCTTTGGCAATTGTTCACTCTCGTTTCTCGACAAATACTTTCCCTGAATGGAAATTGGCTCAACCGTTCCGTTTTATCGGTCACAACGGTGAAATCAATACCGTAAAAGGAAACTCTGCGTGGATGCAAGCTCAATCGGCTTTGTTTGAGTCAGAATTCTTTACGAAAGAAGAAATGGATATGATTCTGCCAACTTGTCAATTAGGACAGTCAGATTCAGCTATTTTAGATAATGCCATCGAATTGTTGTACATGAGTGGACGTTCGCTTCCACACGTGATGATGATGCTGATTCCAGAAGCATGGGACGGCAACGAGCAGATGGAACAATACAAGAAAGATTTCTACGAATACCACGCAGCTATGATGGAACCCTGGGATGGTCCAGCTTCAATTTCGTTTACTGACGGAAAAATCATTGGTGCTACTTTAGATAGAAATGGTTTACGTCCATCAAGATACTGGGTTACTGACGATGATTTTGTTATCATGGCTTCGGAAGCAGGTGTTTTGGATATTGACCCAGCTAAAATTGTATCAAAAGGGCGTTTACAACCTGGTAAAATGTTCGTTGTGGACATGGAAGCTGGTCGTATTATTCCAGATACAGAATTAAAAGAAAAAATCTGTCAACAACAGCCGTATGGCGAATGGTTGAAAGAAAATAAAATCAAAGTAGAAGACTTGCCAAAAGCAGGTTCTGAATATCGTACACCGTTTGAACGTGAACTATTATTACGTCAACAGGTATTCGGATTCACAACGGAAGATTTACGAGTTTTATTGGCTCAAATGGTTGAAACAGGTAAAGAAGCACTTGGTTCTATGGGTGTTGATACTCCTTTGGCTATTCTTTCTGACCAAGCTCAGCATTTGTCGTACTATTTTAAGCAATTATTTGCACAAGTTACCAACCCACCGATTGACTCAATCCGTGAGCGTACTGTTATGTCATTGCTTTCTGATATTGGTGGTTTGAGAAACTTATTGAAAGAATCTCCAGAACACTGTCGTCAGATTGAAATTCGTCAGCCAGTATTAACAAATGCTGAAATTGAGAAAATTCGTTGGATAGACCATAAAAACTTCCAAACAAAATCAATTCATACAACTTTCCGTGCCAATGGAAAAGTAGGCGAATTGAAAAGAGCTTTGGATAGAATTTGTCAATATTCTGAAGATGCCGTTGATGATGGATATGCAATTATCTTATTGACAGACCGTGGCGTTGATTCTTCACACGCTCCAATTCCTTCATTATTAGCGGTTGCAGCAGTTCATCACCATTTGATTCGTCAAGGAAAGAGAGCTCAAGTTGGTTTAATTGTAGAGGCAGGAGACGTTTGGGAAACACATCAATTTGCTACTTTGATTGGTTTTGGTGCATCAGCAGTGAATCCGTACATGGCATTCGAGACAATCAACGGAATGAAAGAAAAAGGTATTCTTCAAGTTGATTATCCTTACGAAAAATTACAAGCCAATTATATCAAAGCCGTTAATGGTGAATTGTTGAAAATTTTCTCTAAAATGGGTATTTCAACGCTTCAATCTTACCAAGGAGCTCAAATATTTGAAATTGTTGGTTTAAGCAAAGAAGTAGTTGATACGTATTTCTCAGGAGCAATTTCAAGAATTGGTGGTATTGATTTGGAAGGTATCGCTAAAGAAGCCTTAATCAAACACAAAAACGGTTATCCAGAAGTACCAGTAGCAAATCCTAAATTGGAAGTTGGGGGTATTTATCAATGGAAGCAACGTGGAGAAGCTCACTTATTTAATCCTGAGACAATTCACTTGTTGCAACAATCGACAAAATCGAATAGTTACGCTCAGTATAAAAAATATTCAAAAATCATTGATGACCAAGCTGAAAGAGCATTAACCCTTCGTGGATTATTGAAATTCAAAAAAGGAAAATCAATTGATATTAGTGAAGTAGAACCAATTGAAAATATCTTCAAACGTTTTGCAACGGGTGCGATGTCTTTCGGTTCAATTTCTTACGAAGCACACACAACTTTAGCCATTGCAATGAACCGCATTGGTGGTAAATCAAACTCTGGAGAAGGTGGAGAAGACCCAATTCGTTTTGATAAATTGCCTAATGGAGACTGGTTGAATTCAGCGATTAAGCAAGTTGCTTCTGGACGTTTCGGGGTAACTTCTCATTATTTGAGTAATGCCAACGAACTCCAAATTAAAATGGCTCAGGGTGCAAAACCAGGGGAAGGTGGACAATTACCTGGACACAAAGTAGATGATTGGATTGGTAAAACTCGTCACTCAACGCCTGGAGTAGGTTTGATTTCTCCTCCTCCTCACCACGATATTTACTCAATTGAAGATTTAGCACAATTAATCTTCGACTTGAAAAATGCCAACCGTGCCGCACGTATTTCAGTGAAATTAGTTTCAGAAGCGGGTGTTGGAACGATTGCAGCGGGTGTGGCAAAAGCTCATGCTGACCACATACTGATTGCAGGACACGACGGAGGAACAGGTGCATCGCCACTTTCATCAATCCGTCACGCTGGTTTACCTTGGGAACTTGGTTTAGCAGAAGCACACCAAACTTTGGTACGTAATAAATTACGTGGACGTGTAACGGTTCAAACGGACGGACAAATCAGAACTGGTAAAGACCTTGCAGTTGCAGCTCTTTTAGGTGCTGAGGAATTCGGAGTTGCCACGGCGGCTTTAGTAACTGCGGGTTGTATCATGATGCGTAAATGTCACGTAAATACTTGCCCAGTTGGTGTAGCGACTCAAGACCCACGTTTACGTGCTATGTACACAGGAGAAGCTGACCACGTAGTAAATTTATTTACTTTCTTGGCAACTGAATTGCGTGAAATCATGGCTGATTTAGGTTTCAGAACTGTAAATGAAATGGTTGGACAGTCTGATAGATTGGAAATGAAAGAAGCATTGAGCAACTGGAAATTGAAAAACTTAGACTTATCACCAATTTTATATAAGCAACCAATGGCTTTGGATGTCGCTCTTTATAAGCAAGAAGACCAAGACCACGGATTGCAAGACCAAATTGACTGGCAGTTATTAGATATTGCAAAACCTGCTCTTGAAAATGGTACAAAAGTTTCGGCAGAATTGAACGTAATCAACGTGAATCGTACTATCGGTACAATGTTATCAAACGAAATCACGAAGAAATACGGAGCAAAAGGCTTACCAAACGATACCATTAATATCAAATTTAAAGGTACTGCTGGACAATCTTTCGGAGCGTTTTCTGTAAATGGAATCACCTTTGAATTAGAAGGAGATTCTAATGACTACATCGGAAAAGGACTTTGTGGTGCTAAATTGATTGTTTATCCTGATAAAAAAGCCACTTTTAATCCTTCTGAAAACTCAGTAGTTGGTAACGTTTCATTCTACGGTGCAACATCGGGAGAGGCTTATTTGAGAGGTATGGCAGGTGAACGTTTCTGTGTAAGAAACTCTGGTGCAAAAGTAGTAGTAGAAGGTGTTGGCGACCACGGTTGCGAATACATGACAGGTGGTTTAGTGGTTATCTTAGGTGAAACTGGACGTAACTTCGGTGCAGGTATGTCGGGTGGAGTTGCTTATATCTGGGATAAAAACAAAGATTTTGCTCCTAAATTGAACGGTGAAATGGTAGCGATTGAAGAATTGACAATTGAAGATGAAAATATCTTGAAATTGTACGTTTCTCAACATTTACAATACACAGATTCAGACGTTGCAAAAAATATCTTAGATAATTGGGCTACAATTTTACCACAATTTATCAAAGTAATGCCACAAGATTTCAAGAAAGCTTTGGCTTCAAGAAATATCAGTGTTGCAGAGGTTTTGGAAGATAAAAATGTCGTTTATAAAGATATTCAAGTGGAAATTGCCCATTAAGATTATTATTGTAATTTAGAATCTAAATTCAAACTCTTTTTTTATTATGCAATATATCGTAAATGATAAAGGAAAAAATACTGCAGTAATCGTTCCAATTAAAGAATGGGATGAGTTGCAACGGATTAAGAAAAAATTACAAATATTTGATAATCTTGATAATGCTTTACAAGAAGTAAAAGACGTAAAAGCTGGTAAAAGAACAGAAGGAAGAAGTTTAGAAGATTTTTTAAATGAAAACTAAGGTAATTACTACTGATGATTTTGAAAAATCTGCTAAACCTCTTTTGAAAAGATATGCTTCTTTAAAATCAGAACTTCAAAAACTATCTAATGATTTAAAAGAAAACCCCACTTTAGGAGTATCTCTTGGCAGTGGAGTTTACAAAATAAGGCTTGCGATAAAAAGTAAAGGAAAAGGTAAAAGCGGCGGAGCAAGAGTTATTACTTATTTTGATTTAGAGGTTTTGGTAGAAACTGAAACAAAAGAAGAGTATAATCGAGTCTTTTTGTTAGAAATTTATGATAAATCTGAAACCGACTCTATTTCGGCAAAAGATATTGAAAAATTGACAAATAGGCGATTTGATTAATTATAATTCTAATCACATTAAATGTCTTCGATAAATACCAATATATTTATTGAAATATAAAATCCGAATTTAAACAATGGGAAAACCAACAGGATTTTTAGAAGTAACAAGAGAAACTCCTAAGAAAAGACCCGTCGCTGAACGTGTCCAAGATTATAAAGAAATAGATATTGATTTTGAAGCAGGAAAAGTAAAAGACCAAGCAAGCCGTTGTATGGATTGCGGTGTGCCTTTCTGCCATAATGGTTGTCCACTTGGTAACATTATTCCTGAATTTAATGATGCCGTTTATGATCAAAACTGGGCTTATGCGTATGAGATTTTATCTTCTACTAATAATTTTCCAGAATTTACAGGTCGTATTTGTCCAGCACCTTGCGAATCTGCCTGTGTATTAGGTATCAATAAACCTGCCGTTACTATTGAATATATTGAGAAATCAATTATTGAATATGCTTTCGGAAATGGTTTGGTAAAGCCTAATATTCCTTCAAAACGCACTGGTAAAACAGTTGCCGTAGTAGGAGGAGGCCCTGCGGGTATGGCAACTGCCGCTCAATTAAATAAAGCAGGTCATACAGTAACAGTCTTTGAACGTGCTGATAAAATCGGTGGGTTGTTACGTTATGGTATTCCTGATTTCAAATTAGAAAAATGGGTTGTTCAACGTCGTGTTGAAGTAATGGAGCAAGAAGGAATTGTCTTCAAAACGAATACTAACGTTGGAAAAGACATCAAAGCAGATGATTTATTAGACGAATTTGATGCTGTGGTACTTTCTGGAGGTTCAACTGTGCCAAGAACTTTGCCAATTCCTGGAGCTGAACTAAAAGGTGTTTATCCTGCAATGGAATTTCTTTCGCAACAAAATAAAAGAGTTGCTGGGATAGAACGTTTTGTAAACCACGCAGGACAGGATTATCCAATGGGAGAAATCTATGCAACAGATAAAAACGTTGTGGTTATCGGTGGTGGTGATACAGGTTCTGACTGTGTTGGTACTTCAAATCGTCACAAAGCAAAATCAATTACGCAAGTGGAAGTAATGCCAATGCCTCCTGCTGAACGTGCGACACAAACACCTTGGCCAAATTGGCCGATGATGTTGCGTACATCAACTTCACACGAAGAGGGTGCAAATCGTCAGTGGTCCATTGCTGTAAAAGAATTTGTTGGTGATGCCGATGGAAACTTGAAAGCCTTGAAATTAGCGGACATTGTGATGGAAGTTAAGGACGGGAAAGCGTCACAAGTTCATACCAATGAGCGTGAAATTCCTGTTGAATTAGCATTAATTGCCGCAGGTTTCTTACATCCACAAAAAGAAGGTTTGTTAGCTCAGTTGGAGGAAAAAGGGATGGAATTTGACGAAAGAGGAAACGTAAAAGCCAATAACTACCAGACTTCAGTTGACGGTGTTTTTGCAGCAGGAGATATGCGTAGAGGACAGTCTTTAGTTGTTTGGGCAATTTCGGAAGGTAGAGAAGCTGCCCGTGCAGTAGATATTTACTTAATGGGAGAATCTACTTTGGAAGCAAAAACTGTTTCAAGTTTTGCGGTAGCATAATATTTATCAGGTACAAAGAAAAGTCCCGTTATTCAACAATGACGGGACTTTTTTTTTATTTTAAGGAAGGCAATAATCAAACTACCAATAACCCATCCTGCATCACCAATTTTCTATCCGCCATATTGGCTAATTCTTCGTTATGTGTTACAATGACAAAAGTTTGATTGAATTTATCTCTCAAATCGAAAAAGAGTTGATGTAATTCTTGGGCATTTTTTGAGTCTAAATTTCCCGAAGGCTCATCCGCAAAAACAATTGAGGGCGAATTTATCAAAGCACGGGCAACGGCGGTCCGTTGCTGTTCTCCTCCCGACATTTGTGAAGGCAAATTGTGAATTCTATCTTGTAAACCAAGCAAAACTAATAATTCTTCTGCTTTCTCCTTAACTCCTTTTTCTTTTCCTCCGATAAAAGCAGGCATACATACATTTTCCAGAGCAGTAAATTCTCCTAAAAGGTTATGGAATTGAAAAATAAAACCTAATTTTTCATTTCTAAATTTCGCTAAATCATTGTTTTTGAGTTTGGTAACTTCCTCATTAGCAATAAAAACTTGTCCTGTATCAGGTTTGTCCAATGTGCCTGCAATATGTAAAAGCGTACTTTTTCCCGCTCCTGAAGCCCCAACGATGGACACAATTTCTCCTTGATTAATCGTTAAATCAATTCCTTTCAAAACGGTTAAATTACCGTATGTTTTTTGTATATTTTTTATTTGTAGCATTTATTTTGAAATATTCATAAGTTGAAGTTATTTAATACTTTTGGACTTGATTCAAAACTATGGATTTTCTGAAATAGTCGTTTCTGTTGTTTCGATTACATTACTCAAATGACTTGAACGATCTTTTAAAGTAATTGAAAATTTAATTTTATCACCTTGTGCTAAATTTATTCTTTGAAGTAGTAAAAAATTTAATTCAAAGATTAAACTGCAACTAATTTCTCCAGTACAATCACTGAAAAAATTTATAGTAGAGTAGTTAGAAATTGATGGGCTAATTCCTGTGGTTGCATTCGGTAAAAATAAATATAAGTTATACGGTTCAGGTAAAGATAGTTTAGAGAAAGTACCGTCGTTATTTTTTTTCAAAACATTAATGAAAATTGTTTGATTTATACCATCATCATTAAAAAGTTTTTCAGAAGGGTTAATCCCGATATCATTTTCAGAATCTTGGAATTTGAAAGTAAGAGTAATACTGTCTTGCTTGACTTCATAACCTAAAAAATTATTCTTTTTAGAATAAATATTAGATAATTTTAGAAAGCTTATTTGTGGTACAGATGCAGCAGTTTTGCAATTGCTTTCTACTGGTGTTGAGATTTCCTTTTGGCAAGCAATAAATGAAATGCTTAATATGATAAATATTGCAAGAATTTTCATATTTTGAGATAAAGATTATGAATGTATTTGTAATTTGATAAAGCTACTAACAGTATTAAGTATTTACAATTAGGTGCTTATATTATATTGTAAATATGGACTATCCAATCTTTTAGAGACTTACTAAAAATCTCTAATCAGAATGTTACAAAAGTCTATAGGAAAACCCTCATATTGTAATAAAATTCGACCTTCCGAAACCTCAACTTGCGTTCCTTCATTGACTAACTTTCCGTTTAATTCTTGTTTTATGTTTCCGTTTAAAGAAGTAATTGTGACTTTATTCCATTCACCAAACGGTTTTTCAGCATCTTCAAATTTAGCAGAGACAACGCTTTTTCCTGCTTCGGTTTTCTTTCCTTTTACTTCTAAAACTACGTTTTGAAGAAACACAAAATCGCCAGTTGCACCTTCTTTTACTTGAAATTGGATGCCTTTTGGCCATAACGTATCAGGCGTTGAAGTCGGTACGAGATACATAATTCCACTGTTTTTCTTATTGCTTTTTCTAACAACCGTAGAATCCGTATTCCATTTATATTCAAGTGTTAGTTGGAAGTTTTTGAATGATTTTTCAGACATCAAATAACCAACTTTATCCCCATACAATCGTATCATTTTTTGCTCGGCATAAAATACTTTTGAGGCATCTTTTTGCTTGCCCGATACTGCTTCATAAGCGTACCAACCCTTTAAGTTTTTCTCATTAAATAGCTTTATTTTAGCTTGTGCATACGTTTTTGTCGTAAAGAAAGTAATTACCAATAAGAGGATATACAGTTGATAATTTAATTTTTTTATCATTGTTTTAAGTTCTGTTTCTCAACAGAGAAAGATTTTATTTTTAATGTATATTTACTAATCTTTAAAACCTAAATCCTAATCCATTATACTCAATACCAATCATCTACATTATTTTCACGCTCAATTTTCTGCTCAATGCTGTCGGGTAATTTGGCAAAAAAGTCAATACCAGTCATGGTTTCTAATTCATCAATACTAATAGTAAATGATTTTACTAATTCTACCGAACCTTCATTGGGAAATAAAAATGCTATGGCTTCTTCGGTGGCAGGGTCATAAATAATTTTATAAAACTTTTCAGGAACTGCAATTTGATTCATTCTACCAATAGTTGGTAAACCTTTTTTCAAAATAGGCCCTGTCACTACAATCAATTCACCTCGTTTTTTTACCCATGAACGTATTTTGTTTTCCAAATCACTCCAAATTCCTCGGTTAAAGTCAGCTACTTGAGGTGCCATATTTGACATATAAAAGGTTTCATCTTGAAGTGCTTTATCGTGTCTAAAATCGCCTGCGGGACATAAGTGTCCTCTGTCATATCCTGAGCGAGAATAGTCTTGCGTAACAGCCGACCCAGATTCTACCAAAGGGTCTGAAATAAATTCATTTGAGCGGCTTTCATGACCATAAGCTGCATCTTTTACCAAGCGGTGCAATACCCAAGAAGCCAGCTCGTATTCTTCCTGATAACTTAAAATGAAGGCATTATGGCGAATTATATCCGTATTTTTCTTTGAGTATGGGATATATTTATCCAAAGTTGAAGGTTCTTCTGAATCGCTATCATTATCCGTTTTTTTACTTTTAAAAATATCAAAAAGAGACGTTTCTTTTTCTTCGATTTCTTCATCGACTTTCTCTTTTATTTTCTCTTTAACTTTATTCCCAATATCCTCCGCAATAGAAGTACCATCGTCAGTTGCCACTGTATCGCCACGACCCGCACGAGTCCAAGGCTCTGGTGCATCTTTTGACGTATTACCAAAAACTTTGTTAAAATCATTTTTCAATGATTGCATTGGTTCTGGTTTCCCGAAATAATATAAAACAATGCCTAAGAAGAATAAGAAAATTAAAAACTTGATTTTACTCATGGAGTGTCAATGAATAATTGCGTGAATAAATACTAAAATAAACGATTAAATTTTTGTGACACATGAATAAAAATAATTGTGTCTTTGTGACTTAGTGGCTAATAAATACTAAAATGAACGATTAAATTTTTGTGACACACGAATAAAAATAATTGTGTCTTTGTGACTTAGTGGCTAATAATAAAATACTTTTGTGATAATAAACAAAAAACATGAGCAAAAAGCAAATAATCGTTATTGGTGGTGGTGCTGCGGGTTTTTTCGGAGCAATTACTGCGGCTGAAAATAACCCTGATGCAAAAGTAATACTTCTGGAAAAGAATCGGACAGTTTTAAATAAAGTTCGTATTTCGGGTGGCGGTCGTTGTAATGTAACACACGCTTGTTTCGACAATAAACAATTAGCAAAATTTTATCCGAGAGGAGGGAGTTTTTTACGACCATTATTCAATCAATTTAATGCTCAAAGTACCGTTAATTGGTTTGAAAAACAGGGTGTTGCCTTGAAAAATGAACCCGATGGAAGAATGTTTCCAACGACTGATAATTCAGAAACGATTGCCTTATGTCTGGAACAAAAAGCTCGCAAATTAGGTGTTGATGTAAGAACGTCTTTTGGGGTAAGTTCATTGCAAATAAATGATAATCAAATTACAGGAATTGAGTTGCAGACAGGTGAAATAATGAACGCTGATGTAGTTTTAGTAACTACGGGTGGTAATCCTAATATTGCTGGTTATCAGTGGCTTGTAGATATAAAACATCATATTGTTCCTCCCGTTCCGTCACTTTTTACCTTCAATGTTCCAACGTCACAATTTTTAGATTTGGCGGGTGTAAGTGTGTCGCACGCAACGGTAAAAGTAGCAGGAAAGAAATTATTGCAAGATGGGGCTTTATTGATAACGCACTGGGGATTTTCTGCTCCTGCGGTTTTGAAACTATCTGCATGGGGTGCAAGAGAATTAGCGGATTTAGCTTATGATTTCTCAATCGTAATTAACTGGATTCCAACCATTTCAGAAAATGTAATTCGAGAAACGATAACACAAATTAAAAAGACAAATCCTAAAAAAATAATCCAGTCTAATCAGCAATTTGATTTACCATCTCGACTTTGGAAACGATTTTGTGAACTTTCTGAAATTGACGAAAACCTCCGTTGGATTGATATTTCTGGAAAACAGGTCAATAAATTAATAGAAAATCTTATTAATTCTTCACATAAAGTTCAAGGAAAAACAACCTTCAAAGAAGAATTTGTAACCTGTGGAGGTATTGATTTATCAGAAATCAATCCTAATACTATGGAAAGTAAAATCGTCAAAGGTTTATTCTTTGCAGGGGAAGTGCTTGATATTGATGCCGTTACAGGTGGATTTAATTTTCAAGCCGCTTGGACAACTGGTTTTGTGGCGGGGAAAAATTTGTAACCTG
Organism: Arcicella sp. LKC2W; assembly: GCF_034931005.1. Taxonomy (NCBI): domain Bacteria; kingdom Pseudomonadati; phylum Bacteroidota; class Cytophagia; order Cytophagales; family Flectobacillaceae; genus Arcicella; species Arcicella sp. LKC2W. The sequence goes on along the minus strand of NZ_JAYGIN010000001.1, from coordinate 119,819 downwards.
ATGCCTTTGCATCGGTAAGTTCATACCGATGCAAAGGCATCAGGTTACAAATCCTCCAACTCATCCAAAAACATTTGGTAAGCCCCCTTCAATTCCTTCAAAGCCTTTTCATTGCCAATTTTTTGTGCCAATTCAATACCTTCTTCGTAAGTCGCCAAAGCCAAATCATTTTCGCCCAATTCCACGTACAAAGCTCCCAAATGATAATAAGTAGCTAAATAATCAGCGTGATTTTTTACCAAATATTCAAAAATTGTCTTAGCTTCTTGTTTATCCGTTTTCAATAATTCAGTCGCCAAAGCATAATGATTGAATGGGTCTTGCGGTTCTTCAGCTATAAAATCTCTAAGAATTTCTAATCTATTTATCATTTTAAAATTATTTTAGAAAAAATAGTATGCTTGCATACTATTTTTAAAACTTTTTATTAATATTGCACTATAAATTGAAAAATTGGTATTTTGCATAAGCATAACAACCTGAATTCAATTCTTTACAATTAAAATCTTTGTGCCTGAGAGCTTTCGAGCCTTTGTGCCTAAAATAAAATACCATGAAAATTTTAGTTTGCGTAACGAGTGTACCCGATACCACAGCGAAAATATCGTTTACGGACGGAGATACCAAATTTAATAAAGCAGGCGTAACCTACATCACAGGTCCTTACGATGATTATGCACTTTCACGTGCGGTAGAATTAAAAGAAAAATTAGGCGGAACAGTTACCGTTTTAAACGTTGGAGAAGCTGATTCTGAACAAGTTATCCGTAAATGCTTGGCAATTGGAGCAGATGACGCAATTCGTGTAAATTGTGAGCCAAAAGATTCTTATTTCACGGCTGTACAAATTGCAACAATTGCAGCCCAAGAAAATTATGACCTCATTTTAATGGGTCGTGAATCAATTGACTTTAACAGTGGTGTAGTTCATGGTTTGGTAGGAGAGATGCTGGGAATTCCTTCATTGTCGCCAGTGATGAAATTGGAAATTGATGGAACAACTGCTAAAATGACTCGTGAAATTGAAGGTGGAAAGGAAGACATTGAAGCATCTTTACCATTAGTTTTAGGTTGTCAAGAACCGATTGCAGAATGGAAAATCCCAAATATGCGTGGTATTATGACGGCTCGTACAAAACCTTTGAAAGTAGTTGAGCCAGTTGGAGAAGATTTGACGGTTACAGAGAAATTTACTTTACCTGCTCCAAAAGGTGCTTGTAAAATGATTTCTGCCGAAAATGCGGAGGAATTAATCGCATTATTGAAAAACGAAGCTAAAGTATTGTAGAACAGGTTTGTAACCTGTTGGGTATTGTAGAGCAGGTTTCTAACCTGTTGGGTATTGTAGAACAGGTTTGTAACCTGTTGGGTATTGTAGAGCAGGTTTGTAACCTGTTGGGTATTGTAGGACAGGTTTCTAACCTGTTTTCAGTATTGTTTTTTTGACAGGTTGGATACCTGTCCTACTTAAAAAAATAAAATCATGTCAGTAATCATATTCACAGAAATAGATAATGGAGCTTTGAAAAAATCATCGCTCGAAGCCGTTTATTATGGTGCAGAAGTCGCCAAAATGAAAGGGACAACTGCCACAGTATTAGCCATTGGCACGGCAACGGAAGCAGAATTAGCTAAAGCAGGAAGTTTTGGAGCAGGCAAAGTGCTTCATGCCAATGATGCTCGTTTGGCAACTGGAAATATCCAAGCTTATGCTGATGTTTTGGCATCTGCCGTAGCACAAGAAAATGCAGAAGTCGTAATTTTAGCAAAATCATCTTTGGGGGATGCAGTTGCGGCACGTTTGGCAGGAAAATTAAAAGCTGCGATTGTTTCAAATGTTACTGAATTGCCAAACTTGTCGGGTGGTTTTAAAGTGACGAGAAGTATTTATACGGGAAAAGCTTTTGCTACCGTTGACATGAAAAGTGATAAAAAAATTATCGCTATCAAGAAAAATGCTGTTTCTGTAATTGAATCTGGAGCATCGGCAAATGTAGAAGGATTTACGCCTACTTTGAAAGACTCTGATTTTGCGGTAAAAGTTACAGGAACTCATAAAGCATCAAGTACCATTTCATTACCAGAAGCAGACTTAGTTGTTTCGGCAGGACGTGGCTTGAAAGGCCCAGAAAATTGGGGAATAGTAGAAGACCTTGCTAATGCTTTAGGAGCAGCTACGGCTTGTTCTAAGCCTGTTTCCGACCTTGATTGGCGACCTCACCACGAACACGTTGGACAAACGGGTATCAAGGTTTCTCCTAATTTATATATTGCAGCAGGTATTTCAGGGGCAATTCAACATTTAGCGGGTGTAAATTCATCAAAAGTGATTGTCGTTATCAACAAAGACCCAGAAGCTCCTTTCTTCAAAGCAGCTGATTATGGAATTGTTGGGGATGTTTTTGATATTTTACCGAGATTGACTAAAGCTGTAAAAGCTTTATAAATCATCCTTTACAAAGAATAATTAATTAAGACCTACGATAACTTATTTCGTAGGTCTTTTCTTTTGAATCAATTGGACGAAAACTTTTTTAAAAAATTTAAGGTTTATATCTTTGTTACCAACATTCAATTATTTTAGAATATATATCAAGTGGAGAAAATTAAATTAGAAATATTGGGGCTGTCGCCCAGTTCGTCACAAACAGGGTCATTTGCATTGGTTCTTGGAGAAGAATATGGACCTCGACGACTACCTATTATTATTGGAATGTTCGAAGCACAAGCTATCGCCATTGAAATAGAGAAGATTGAGCCTAATCGTCCAATGACGCACGATTTATTTAAGTCTTTTGCCAGAACCTTTCATTACTCCGTTAGTGAAATATCAATCACTGATATTAAGGAAGGTGTTTTCTTTGCTAAAATACATTGTTCAGATGGCATTAAAGATACATTTGTGGATGCACGTCCTTCAGATGCTATTGCTATTGGTTTACGTTTTAATGTACCCATTTATACTTACGAGAACGTTTTATCTGAAGCTGGAATCTCAATTAATGAAACTGGAAAAGAGGATTTATTGGAAGATTTGGAAGAAGAAGTAAAACCGCAAAAAACCTTCGGAGAGTTATTAAAAGAAAATCCCGTAGAAGTTTTGAATAATATGCTCAAAGAAGCTCTTGAGAATGAAGAGTATGAAAAAGCTGCTAAGATTAGGGACGAAATAGATAGAAGAAACTAACAAAAAAGCCAACTATAAAAGTTGGCTTTTTTGTTAAAAAGCGTTAAGAATGATAGTTCAGAGCTAAAAAAATGTAATTTTGTTTTAAATAATAAGAATATTAGAGCCTTCCCAATTTTAACTATGTCAAAAATAAAAAAATTAGGCAGTACCCCAAATGCAATGGTCATTATTAGTTTGACTATCGCTTTGTTTTTAATAGGACTTTGTGGATTATTGACGCTCAATGCCAGAAAGTTGGCTGAATTGGTAAAACAAAACGTGGAGGTTCAAGTTTATCTTGATAATGACTTGACTACGAGTAAGTTAGATTCTCTATTCAAGTTAATTGCCAAAAAAGATTTTGTCCTAAAAAAGGAAAATTCTCCACAAATAAATTTCATTTCAAAAGAAGTAGCAGCTAAACAATTTATTGAAGAATCTGGCGAAGATTATCGGAAGCTTTTAGGAAATAATAATCCATTGTTTAATTTATATTCAGTTAAAATCAGAGAAGAGTTTTTTAATGAAGTAAAATTAAAAGAAATAAAAGCTGATTTAGAGAAACTTTCAGGTGTACATGAAGTTGCTTATGTGGAAAATTTCGTGGATGAAGTGAATAAAAATATTTCTAAAATCTATCTAATACTTTCTGTTTTTGTAATATTATTATTAGTTATTATCGTGATATTAGTGAATAATACGATAAAACTTTCTCTATATTCTCAGCGATTCTTAATTAGAAGTATGCAATTAGTTGGGGCAACCAATACTTTTATTCGTAAACCCTTTGTCATTAAAGGTGCCTTGCAAGGGCTTATTAGCGGTTTAGTTGCCTGTACTCTTTTGATTATCTTACAACAATTAGCGGTTCAAAAAATCGAAGGATTGGGTGTTTTACAAGAAACTTCTAAACTCATAATGTTAACTTTGGGGATTCTAATTATTGGAACACTCATTGGTATTTTAAGTACATTTCAGTCGGTGGAACGATATTTGAAACTTTCTCTTGACGAATTATATTGATTTGAAACAATTCTGATTAATCAGAAATAAAAATAAAAATGATGACAAATAAAGAAAAACTTCCATTCGGAAAAACGAATTATTCATTGATGTTGGCAGGTATTGCCATTATATTAATAGGCTTTTTTGTGATGAGCCTTGACAAAACCGAATTTGGTTTTGGATTTTTAGGTTTAACACTCGGTCCAATTATCGTTTTAGCAGGCTTTGGTTTAGAGTTTTTTGCGATTTTAAAAAAATCATAAGTAGGGGTGAGAATTAAGCATTATAACTCATTGCTAATCAATTTATTATTGTATAGTTAGGTATAAGGTTTCGGAAGTATGTACTTAATGTCGCAAAACCTCACCCCCGACCCCTCTCCATCGGAGAGGGGAGAAAAATGGGGTCGAATGCTCCCCTCTCCATCGGAGAGGGGTTGGGGGTGAGGTTTTTTCGACTCAAATTTAACTTGCGACATTAAGTATATATGATGGCGGTGGTTCATAAACTTTTAAAACAAGTTTTTGCCGTTGTCAAAAATGAAGTACCATTTGATAATTTATATGCAATAGCGAAATAATATTTGGTCTAAAATTAGTTTTTTAACACAGTTCATTCCGTAAGGTTTAATAAATACTTAGTAGTCAAAAGGTTATAAAAAAGGCTTCTCAATTTTTTGAGAAGCCTTTTTTATAACCTTTTAAAGTTGAATTATCTTATTACTAAATTTAGCTTTGTATGAATGCCTTTCCTCACTGATTAGCCAAATTTCGTACCTTTCGGAAGGTATTTTACCTTGCCATATATCATAATAAAATTTAGAACTATAATAAGATTGAGTTATTAAACAATCTTGAATATTATTTGGAATCGATATGACAGGGAAAATAAACGAATTTGTTGCTGATTTTAGACCAATATATTTAACAACTTGACTATTTTGCGAATTTACTCCGACAAACGAAACTCTTGGTCTTTTCTCCAAAGAAATTGTAGTACCAATTGACATAACCGTATCTATTGTCCCTTCAAAAAGTTCTGATTTATGAGTAGAAGAGTTTTTCAAAATAGTAAATATTGGATTAATCTCCTTGTCTGAAAGTTTATATATGCCTAAGGAATCTACATTTTTAATAATATTTATCTGATAAGTTGGGTGATTGTAACCAAATTTTTCTTTGTATTTTTCTCCGAAGCTAAGAAGCATCGTATCTTTTTTCCAAAAATGTCCATCCAATCTTAACTCTTGTTGTTGGCGGTAAATACTTGGAATACTTTTGTAATAACTATTTATGTTTATGAAAACACCCATTGTAAGGAATGTATGAAATCCCCAATTGAGTTTTTGTGTTTTTTGTTGAATAAGGTATAAATAAGATAAATATCCAACACACGCAAAAGCGGCTCCAAATATCATATATCGCCTTGATAGGAATTCGCCTCCGTGATAGGTTTTTATCTCCAATGGACGGCTCAGCATGAGCATTAAACCTGTAATTGCTAAAAAACCTAACCAGCCGAATAATTGTAAAGTTTGAGGTTTAGGTTTTTCTTTCATTTCTTGAAATAACTTCCACAAAACACCTATTATAATTGTAAAGAGAAAGCATCCCAAAAGGATACAAGCTACGATATCTCCATAAATAGGAATTACGTATGGATGAGGAATATTTTGAAAGAAAACATTTCCAAAAAACGTTAGTAAAAATAGAATATTTAAGAGAGGATGTTTTATCAAAAAAGACCTGTCGCTTTGTATAATTGTATAGTCAAAATAGAAATAGAATATTATTAAAAATATGGCAAAAGATGACCATATTAATAATTCTTTTTTGCGATTTTGTAAGACTAAAATAGTTAATCCTATTGGCCAAATTGATAAACCATTTCCTGAAGTAAACATGGTTAATGTTGCGGTAGCAATGGCAAAATAAAATGGAATAGAGAATGGTTTTGAAAGTAGATAGACCGTTAAGAAAGAAAAAAAGATTATTGGTGTATTTTGAATTGCCGCTATTCCCCAGTTTGCATTTTCAAAGTAGGTTAAATTAAATAATAGTAGAGGAATGGGCGTAAAATATATAATAGATAAGTTTAACTTCTTGAAAAAGTGAAACAATAGAAAAGCTATTCCGAGTAGAAAGCAATCACCCAAAATTATTTGAGCCTTAATATTTTCATTTCCCCAAATTTCATCAATAATAATAAAAACGATTCTTTCAAATCCAAAACGATGTTGATTTACTTGGAGAAAAAATGCTTTGCAAAACTCAGAAAAACTTGATGCTACTTTTATTTGATACAGCGAATCCAACAAAACCCAATCATCCTGAAAGGGAATATTATCGGTATGTGTATAAATTATAAAGAAAAAAAATAAAATTGGTAGGCAAATAATCAAGTACGATAAGGTCGATTGACCTATGGATTTTTTTTTATTCTTAAAAATTAAAGATAAAGTACTTAATAGTACAATGATTTCCGCATAAATGACGGGTTGATGTATATTCATAAAAGCAGTAGAATTTTAAAGCAAAAACCCTACAATTAAAAAAATAATTGTAGGGTTTAAATGTACCCGGAGCCGGAGTCGAACCGGCATGCCAGTGAAGACACTGGTGTTTGAGACCAGCGCGTCTACCAATTCCGCCATCCGGGCATTTGTTTTTCTCAAACTTGATGCAAATATAGAGGATAGAATTGGACTACACAACCTCAATTTGGTAAAAAAATGAACTTTTATTTTACAAATCTTCTAATCTTCTGATAACTAAGGAGTTCTAAAAAAAATAATTTATTCATAACGTAAAGATTCTATTGGGTCGAGCTTGGATGCTTTATAAGCTGGGTAAATTCCTGAAAATAATCCGACTGCTACACAAACTGTTATTCCCAATGTCATCCAAACCCAAGAAATAATAAAACTGGCAGAATCTCCCATGATGATTTTAGAAAATAAGTTGCCGATGATGATGGCAAAAATTATTCCTCCAAAACCACCTAATAAACAAATTACAATGGCTTCCATTAGAAATTGTAATCTTATTAAAAATGGTGTAGCTCCTAATGATTTACGAATACCAATTTCTTGTGTTCTTTCGGTTACTGAAACAAGCATAATATTCATCAAAGCAATTGCTGCACCCAGTAGGGTGATAAATCCTATGCCAAAGCCTGCCATTCTGAGAATATCGGTAATACTTTCTGATTGTTTAGCTAATGAATCTGAGCGTTCGATTGAAAATGAATCGGGAAAGCCAAGTTCATCTTGTCTTACTGTTCTCATAACTCCTCTTGCTTCTTCTACCACGTTCTCAATATCTTTTATATTTGGAACAGATGTGACGATATCGTACGTTAAGTTTCTGCCAACTGCCATTTTTCGGCCTGCTTCTAAGGGAACAAAAATAACTCGGTCATCACCGCCACCCATCATGCTTCCTTTTTTCTCTAAAAGACCGATAACTTTCATTTTTTGACCCAAAATCGTAATCTCCTTATCAAGAGGGTTGGTATTTTTATCAAATAATTGACTTATTACATCTACGCCGATAATACAAACATTCGTGCCTTTTTCGAGGTCACTGTTTGAAAATACTCTACCAGAATTAATTTTAAAGCCTTTTATATCAAAAAAGTTCTCATCGGTACCCATAACTCGTGTATTTGGGTTTGTCTGTTTAGACTCATATTTTACTTCTGCATTGAAGGTTACATTAATCTTTAGACCAATAATGGCAGACCTTCCAAATTTTTCTTTATAAAGTTTTGCTTCTCTGTAATCAATATTTGGGTATCTTTTCTCTTTTTCGCCTTGTTTTCTGATTTTATAAATATCTCTATTTCTAACATCGAAAGCATTGGCTCCAAGACCTGCAAAGCTATTATTCACGGAGCTTTGAATACCGTCAATTACCGTCAGACAGCCAACTAATGCCGTTACACCAATGGCAATAATTAGAGCCGTCAGGATAGTTCTTAACAGATTGCCTTTAATTGAACGGAGAGCTTCTCTTGTATTTTCTAATATATTCATTGCTTTGTGATTTGTAATGCTTGGTCTTGAAACTTATAATCCACGAACATTTGCAAGATAATCCAATACTTCATGTGGCTTCGATGAAGTTTTGCACTATTTTTGTTTTACATTCGTTAATCTATTTAATATTATTGAGCGAAGATTTGTGTGGCTTCATTAGCCTATATTTTGTTAACAAATTTAATTGAGTTCTTAAAAATTACTACTCCAATGAAAAGGTTAATCTTTCCGTTTATCATATTTTTCCTAATGTCTGGGCGTTTGTGGGCTTCACAAATACTAATTCCAATGGATGAATCACAAAAAAATCACCTAAAGTCTTATGGAATAGCCTATTGGATTTTAAAGAATAATGATACAGAAGTCGAATGGCTTTTAAATTATAGAGGAGGGGCATTTATGTTTCCTCAAACTCAGAAATTTGAGAATGAATTAGTCATTAGAGGGGTTAGTTATCAGGTAATATCTGAGGGTGAGGCTGCTCAAATTAGAGTTGAAGTAAGTAGCCCTGATGTTAATATGGACGTTGTGAAGTTGCAAAAACCACCGAGAATTGCCGTATATTCTCCCAAAACGCTTCAACCTTGGGACGATGCAGTAACCTTAGCAATGACTTACGCCGAGATTCCTTATGATTTGGTGTTTGATGAGGAAGTTATGAATAGTAAATTGCCAGAATATGATTGGTTACACCTTCATCATGAGGACTTTACAGGGCAAATGGGTAAATTTTGGAACCAAAGTTCACAGCCTTGGTATCAAGCACAACTACGAGAAGATAAGAAAAATGCGGCAAAATTTGGTTTCGATAAAGTGTCTAAACTAAAATTAGGGGTTGCTAAAAAGATTAAAGAGTTTGTAGCAGGTGGTGGATATATGTTTGCTATGTGTACTGCTACGGATACGTATGATATTGCTTTAGCAGCTGAGGGTCACGATATTGTGGATGCTTATTATGATGGCGATGGTTACGATAATGCAGCAGATTCTAAATTAGATTTTTCTAATACATTTGCTTTTCAAAACTTTAATTTAATTTATCATCCACAAGTTATTGAGTTTTCAAATATTGAGGCTTATCCAAATGAATCAAGACCAGTGCAAGAGGAGAATGATTTTTTTAATCTCTTTCAATTTTCTGCTAAGTGGGACCCCATTCCAACAATGTTAACTCAGAATCACGAGACGACAATTCATGGTTTTATGGGACAAACTACTTCGTTCAAAAAACAGGTGTTGAAACCCGAAGTGACGGTATTAGGTGAAAATCGTTCTTTGAATGAAGCTCGATATATTCATGGTACATTTTTGAAAGGATTTTTTAGCTTTTATGCAGGACATGACCCAGAAGATTATCGACATTTTGTAAATGAAGAACCTACTGATTTGAATCTTCATCCTAATTCTCCTGGTTATCGTTTAATTCTCAATAACGTACTTTTCCCAGCCGCTAAAAAGAAGAAACAAAAAACCTAACAAAAAAGGCTCTCAAAGTTATTTTGAGAGCCTTTTTTGTTTAAAATATTTTTTCAATTTGCCATTTCACATTGGCATATATTTTCATGAAACTTTTAGGAATTATATATTGCTGTAATACTTCTTTCAGATGATTATTGGCATTTGGTCTTGAAAGATACAATGATTTTAGTGCGTAAAAACGACTTAGAAAGAAATTATCTCCGTATTGAATAGAATTGGCGAGCATTAAATAATATCGTGCGATATTTTTATTAAGTGTTTTATGAAACCTAAAGTTCAATTCACCATCAATTCCTCTGTACATTCCAATTCTATTGAAAAGAAAATCTGCATCTTGTTTTCCATCGGTGAAACTCATTCCGCCACCATTTTTACGATAGACTGACATTACCTCATCAATGTAATAGAAATTTCCGTGTTTTCCCAAAAGGATATATCTCGGAATATCACCACTCTTAGATTCATGAAACCATTTTGGATAATGTGTCATAATTCCGTTTCTGAACATCACGGCAGAGGTTGCCATGTACCAAACTTCGTCTTCGCCAACTAAATCTTCAATACTCGTAACAACCCGTTGGTTTTCATCATTTACATAGGAATCTGGATGAGAGCCGTCTTCAAAGTGAATAAGAGCATTATGAAAACAAGCCACAAAATCAGGATTTTTATCCAAAAAATCTACCTGTTTTTGTAATTTATGAGGGTTTATCCAATAATCGTCACCATCCATTGCAGCAATGTATTGTCCTTTACAAACAGAAAGTGTTGCTAATGTATTATTTTTCCCAAAACCTCCTAAATTTTTAGGATGAAGCATAGGTTTGATAATTTCTGGAAATTTTTGTTGATACTCTTTAATAATTTGAGGTGTCGAATCGGGAGAAGCATCATCGCCAACAATTACTTCATATTCAAAATTAACTTCCTGATTTAGAATGCTATCCAATGTTTGACGAATGAAGTTTTCATGGTTATATGTGTGTACAATTACGCTAACTTTAATCATTTTGGGCTATAAGTTTTTTTCTGCAAATTTAATAATTTTATCAATTGGTTCGTTCCAATTATTCCATTCATGTGGTTGTTCAGCATAAAAATTGAATTCACTTTTTGCTCTGCTTGATGAAAGAACCTGCTTGCATAAATTGGCTTGTTCTACTGGAACGGTTTCGTCTTTACCACCAAAAAATACAATTGTTGGTGGACTTGCAAGATTATATTGAAAGATTGGACTTGCTTTAATATATTCATTGGGTGCTTCTGCATAAGTTTTGCCAATCAATTTTGTAATATCTGTGCCAATATTACCTTCTCTCATTGTTTTGGACGATAGATTTATTGGAGGTACAATTCCTGCCACACCTTTTGCCAATTTATTACCTAATGGACTATTTCCATATAGCATAGCCAAATGTCCTCCTGCACTCAAGCCAACGATAAAAAAGTTGGTTGAAATTTTAAGTGTTTTAGCTTCTCGTTTTATTTTTAGTAGTAAAGTATTGATGTCTTCTAATTGTTCAACATAAGTAACTCCTGCGGTAGATGTCAGACGGTAATTCATATTGACAATGGCACAATTCACACGTTTGCTAATGAGGGATTTTACGATTGAATTTACAAAAGTTTTATCGCCTATTCTCCATGCTCCTGGATGTAGGAGAATGATTACAGGGTTTCGTTCATTTCGTGTATTAGGCAGATACAAATCATAATTTTGAGATAGACTTTTGCCATAAGCTATATCAAGTTTTTCTTCATAAACTAAAGGAACATCATTGACAATACCGGGAGGAGTTTCAGGAACAATAAGTTCAATTTCGTTTTTACAGGAAATGATAGTAAACCACACAATTAGCAAGGATAGATATTTCATTTGAAGATTTTAGGGTCTATTTAATGGTCAAATTTTTATTGTATTTACGTAGAAAACTATGCCAAAGTTTTCATGATTGTATAAACGGTAGATTTATGAGAATATTGAAGTGTTTTTAATAAAACTAAAATAAAAAGACCTACAAGGTGGCTTGTAGGTCTGTAAAGATACTGAATATTGTATTGTTTATGCAAAAACTTGTTCTAACTGTTCCTTTTGTGGGAAGTTAGGAGTTACCAAATTTTCTTCTGGTTTATAAATATATGGCATTGGAAAACCTCTTTCTCTGAAAGTTGATTCGGCAATGTTATTATATCTCAACTGAATCGACCAACGAATATTTTTTGTGATATTTTCTCCTGACCTATGAATCAAAAATGCCGAGAATATTAATAAATCTCCAACTTCAAATTCTGTTTGTACATATTTTTCTTCTTCGATTTCTTCTTGGATACTTCCTGTATAGCCAGAAGTATCTGCTTTCATCAAACCGTCTGTATGACTTGCAGGAATAATTTGTAATGAACCCAATTCTGCTTTGCATTCAACCAGTGGGAACCATAAAACAACGCTATCTAACGAACCTTGTCCAGTTCTCCAGTCTTGGTGAGCTCCTAATTTCCAATGACTTCCACCTTTAGAAAGGTATCGGCTATTAAACTGCATGGCGGGTCTTACTGCAATAGTTGGGAACTCGTAACCGAGGTCTTTCAACAAAGAAATAATATGTTCGTCAGTACCCAAGCGATGCATCGAAATAAGATGTTGCGTTTGTTTTCCTGTGTTTACAAAAGCCGTGAAATCTTTCTCAAAGAATTCAAACATAGCTTGTTCAAATTCGTCTTTGTTATTAATATCAACGTCTTTACCTAAAATCTGCTTGATTTGAATAGCAAATAATTGACGAGCATCAGTGTAAATTTTTTGTATTTCTTCTTGGTTAAAGAAGTTTTTCAATATCAGAAATCCATCTTTATTGAATTGTTCTTTTGAGTATCCCATAAATAAATTGATTAACGTTTATAATTGTTAAAGGTAGGTAACTATAAAACGCTGTTAAATGATAATTATCAGCTTGATTTATTATCTTTCCCACTTAGCATAAGCAAAGCCAGATGTACCAAAACCATTTCCGTTATACAACAAATATTTATCACCATTATGTTCATAATTATGAGCATAATTAATCATTTGGTAGTCAAAATCAGCAGGATTCTCTGATTTTGCGATACCTACTAAGTTATCCTTACGCTCCCAATCAAGGCCATCTTTTGACTCGGCATAGCCTAATCTGTAACTCTGATTACGGTCAGTACGGTAATCTACCGTATGACGATATGAGTAGTACATTTTGTAAATACCATCTTCTTTATATACACTCGGGCGACCAACTGCATGAAGAAAATCATCAAAAGGCAATACGGGTTTATCACTTGATACCCAATGAATTCCATCTTTTGATTCCGCATAACGGCAATCATAAAATGGTTCTGGAATACCGTTGATATATTCGCATTTTTGTCCAGAAATGTGCCACATTCTCCAAACGCCATTATCGTACATCACCGAAGGTTGAGCTGCCCAAATAGGATTATAAATTGACCTATCCATAATTGGCCCTCTAAACATTTTTTTGAATGTCAAACCGCCATCTGTGCTTACAGAAAGTCCCATTGAAAGTCTATACGAATTGTGACTTCTGTTCCAGCCTGTGTAGTACAACCAAATGTCTCCATTGGGCATATCCACAAACCATGCAGGCATAGCACCTGTTTCGTCATATTCACCAGGTCCGCCCAATTCTAAAACGGGTTTATCGTGAACGTATAATATTTTTGTAGGGTCTTCGTAATCAACATCAATAAATGTTGGGCGTGATTGTCCCTGTGCGTCTCTCGACGAAAAATATACTCTTAAAAAATCTTTGTGTTTGTAAGCAAATGGTACTTGTGCGTGCGAAATACTATGTGCCAACGAACCATCTGGTTTATAAACTACTCCTTTTTTAACCCACATTTTTTTTAACTTTATGCTAAAAGTGATGAGTTTAACTTTTACATTATCACTTACCACTCAAAAGCTATTTATTTCTTCTCTGCTCTTAAACGCCAGTTATCTTCAAAATCCTTTCCTGGAATTTGTAAATTAACATCAACTTCAGGTTTTGCTTCAGTTTTTTTATATGCCATAACGTAATACCCAAAACCAAAAATCCAGTGTAATTCAAAGTTATTGATGTTTTTTGGTAAATCTTGTAAAGGCACTTCGTCAGCAAACATTGGGTTTGCCTTCATCAATGTTTTGTAAGTTGGTTCTTCTCTCAACCATGCAGGAACACTTTCGTCGCCGACAACAATTCTTGCACCTACTTTCGCAACACGATTAAATTCTTCAAATGCTTCTTTACGTTCAGCAAAAGTGTTGATTCCTCCGAAGTGAAAAACGGCATCAAAAGTATTGTCTTCAAAAGGTAAATACGTTCCGTTGGCAATGAAATAATTAACCGTTACTCCATCTGGTTGAAGACGCTGTTTTGCTAATTGCAACATTTTTGGCGATAAATCTGAAAGGAAAGCTTCTCCGTTTGGTGCAATTCCTTTAATAATTAATTCAGAATCTTTACCTGTACCCGCACCAACTTCCAAAACCTTCATACCTGGTTTTAGATTTAAGAGAGAACACATTTTCTCACGGTTCTCTTGTTCATCTGCATTTAATGACTCAAAAACCCAAGTTACCCCTCGGTCATATCTCTGGAAAGCGTCATCGTATGCAACACGTTCTTTTCTGTCTTGTTCAAAAAGCTCTTTAGGGAATGTCAAATCAACAATTTCGTCGATTTCATAACTAAGAGGTTCTGACTCTGAGGTATTTGTTAACATTTTGCCATCTTCTGATAAAACAAGTTTAGTTTTTGTTTTAGGGCAAATAAAATTTTGTTCGTAATTATTCATTTTTATTCACGATTTTTTGTTTCGTGTTATGTTTTTACAAATTAATATCTTTACTTGAAATTTTGGCTTTTTCGGCTGGATTACCTTTATAGATACTCCATTCATCGGATTTTTTACCTGTGAAGTTTGTTCCCATTGCAATTAATGTACCTTCTGCCAAATGTACCCCGTCTCTGATGGTTGCATTTACACCGATAAAACAGTAGGGTTCAACGATACAACGACCCGATAAAACGATATGGGAGGTAAAATAAACGTGGTCTTTAATAACACTATGGTGTCCGATATGATTACCCGACCAAAGTACCACATCGTTGCCAATCGTTACAAAAGGTTGAATGGTATTATCTTCTAAAATGAAACAATTTTCTCCAATTTTATCAGTTAAAACGGTTGCTTTCGAACTGATATATGAGATAAATTCGTAGCCTTTATCCTTTGCTTCTTGATAAACTTTTGCTCGTACTTGATTCATTTTTCGTTCTGAAAGTGGAGCGAAAAATTTATATTCAGTAGGAGGGAAGAGCGTGGTAACTTCTTCAAAAGGAACAACTTGAATCCCACAAAAAGTAGGTTCTTTTATATATTCTTGATTGACTGTAAAAGCAACGATTTCATGTTCTGAATCATTGGTCAGATAATAATGTGCTAATTCAGCAACTAATTCGGTTCCGAATACTACTACTTTTGCCATTTTATTGAAATTTTAGCTTTAATCTGTTGTACTAAACGAGTTCGTACTCATTTAAAAATCCTTGTATTGTTTCTTTAGAATTAAACATCAAAACGTCAATCATCGAAAGCCAAGGCACAAATTCATTTTTGAATTGTGGATAAAAAATGGGCTTTGCTTTGATGAAATTGAGTTTCAAATCTTTCGATTCAAAATAAGATTTATCATATAATTCTAAACCGCCAATTGGATTAATATAATGATTGGCTTTTTCTTGTAAACAAATATCTAAAATCCTTTCTTGAGCCTTTAAATCTGTATTTTGATAAATGGCTGAAGAAGGAATAAGCTCAGTTGTGATGTCTAAATATTCGCAAATGACTTTTAAATTATTGAAAATAACATTTGAAGTATTAAGGTCTTCGATATTGAGCGTTTTTTCTATGATTTCAAGTCCTTCTTTGTAAAATGGAGCTTTTTTATAGCTTTGTTCAATGGTTTTTAGGAATTTATTTTTCCAAGCTGCATCCCAATTTATATCAATTTCATTTATCAATTTATTCTGACTTGCATCTTTCAATGGAATGGTAAATAAGCTATCTTTTCCATTGACTAAAATTCTATTTCTGTTTATCCAACCTCTATTAATAAAATTCACATCGTCGTATATCACAAATTTATCAACGGCATTGATTAATTGAAAATACCCAATATACGGAAAAATATAGGGTTGCATAATGGCAAGTTTCATAGATTTCAACTCGATTTCGGAGAATCGAAGAACTTTTTAGTTTAATTTTCTTAAATAATAATCTTCACCTTTCACAATTAGATTAGTTAGTGTTGTATCTGTTCCTAATCGAATATCCCCTTTTAACGGTTTGATTACACTTTTTGCAAAAAACAAATATTGTGTATTTTTAGGCATTGGTTGCACACCCTTTTCAAAAGGATTAACTACGATTAATTTACGAGTCAATTTATTTCCCCAAAGCGGATATTCGTAGTCATCGTTAATAGTCGCAACTGCTACTGTGGCATTTTGAGGCACAATCTCATTAAATTTCTGATAAGCAGGCGTAATATCTGGTCTTGCCCATGTTTGGAATGCCACTCTTTCAGTGTCAAAGGCTGCAGTTCTACCCATTGCTGCGAGTGGCAAACAACGTTCATTGAGATAAACGGCCAATATTGCAGAGAGTGTTCCTACAAAAACAACAATCCCAACGTAAACTTTTTGGAAACTAAATTTTAAACTGGAAAAATTCCAATTGGTAAACAATAAGGATAAAAAAGGAACAGCATATACGGCGGTACTAATCATATAGCGACCTTTCCAGGGGTCATAAGCTGCGGTGAAAGAAAGGGCAAGGAAGTGTAATAAAAATGCAATTCCTAAAATGTAATACCCAATTCCTTTACGGATAAAACCAATTAGCACTAAAAAAATCAAGGGTAGTATAAAAGCAAATCCAAATACTCCCCATGAAGGATTCGCATTGAAAAATTCAAATCGTTTGTGGTAAGTAAATGGAATTATTGTAAAATCTGTTGTTTCTTCTAATCTCAAGGGCGTTTTTTTCTCTAATTTAATGAGAGGTTTTTTCATTAAATCGTTAATTGCTTCGCCTGTATTCCAGTTTCTTAAACCATCTAAATTAACTATGTCGATAGTATAACGAATGACATTTCTTGAACCTTGAATGATTAAATTTTTTATTGTTCCTGCTCGTTCAACTGATTGATGCTTCAATGCTGTTGGAGGGCCAATTGGATGTTTGTAAACTTGAATGTTTTTCAAATAACCCGTTGGAAGTGTGAATAAACAAACTCCAATCAATAAACCAACAAAAAGGTGTTTGAAACGAGCAAATATCAACCAAAATATAGAAGTGTTATCAGTAATTTTTACGTATTGTTTCTGCGGATTAAAACTTGGGTTCTTAATATTGATGACTTTATTCCAATTTTCTTCATAAAATACGGTATAAAGTACAATAAAAAACAGTGGAGGAAAGGAAAATAAGAACGTGATTTTATGTCCCAAAGCAATACCAAAGGTCATCCCTGCTAAATATAAATATCTTCGCCAAAGTTTTTCTCGGTACGTAAACAAAAAGTAAACCAAACAAGTTAGATATGACGCTAATACAATATC
Source organism: Arcicella sp. LKC2W (assembly GCF_034931005.1). NCBI lineage: Bacteria > Pseudomonadati > Bacteroidota > Cytophagia > Cytophagales > Flectobacillaceae > Arcicella > Arcicella sp. LKC2W. The sequence goes on along the minus strand of NZ_JAYGIN010000001.1, from coordinate 102,466 downwards.
AGTTTCGGTCGTTACAGATTGCATTAATACGTTTGGAAGAAGCCAAATTACCAATGCACAAAATACACCTGCCGAAAAATTATTACTTAAACTTCGAGCAATTCCGAAAGCTCCAAAACCAACAATTAAATAAGCAGAATGATGAATGGCTTTAAACCAGTTCTCAATTTTACCAGACATCAAATAATTATAAATCTGGATGGTACAAATGCTTTTCGGATAGGTGTCGATGTTCCAGTTTGTTCCTCCAAAATGAGCCATTGTACCATGGTCTAAGTAATATAAAAGGCGGTTCAAATGCCCTGTCATACTATCCCATTCGTTAGGAGGTGTATAAAATATTAATAATAAATTTGTTATCTCAACAATGGCAAATGTTAAGAATAATCCTCCAAAAACGAATTTCAAGAATAATGAAAGTCCCCCAAACCAATTCCAAACTAATTGTATTCTACTACCAATTATTTCAAAGAACGTGAAATTTTCTCGCCTATCTCTGGCAAAAAACTTGGCAAACAAAATATAAAATATAAATGTTGGAATAAATACACCCCACGCCCAAAAGCGTCTATCATTAATTTTGTTGACTTCAGAAAGTACAAAACCAGTAAAAATGACACTTCCACAAAACACAACGTATGCGGTAATAATGATATCAATTAACGATTTTTTGCATACCCGAGCAGCAACACGGATAACAAAACCGATAAATATTAAGAAAATTATTGGATAGAAAAATACCATTTATTGTATAATGCTGAATATTTATGAGTTAGCTAATTTGAGAAGAGATTACAAACAATCATTGACAATGCCAGCAATTATTCTAACATCTTCGTGACTCAAATCATAGTATAAAGGAAGAGCTAAGGCTCTTTTTGCGTAATCGTCAGAAATGGGACAGTTACTTTCTTCTGTAACAAATTTTAGACTACTCAAAGATGGATAGAAGTATCTTCGTGGAAAGATGTCTTTAGCTTCTAAATTTGATTTTACTTTTAATAGCGTAGTTTCTGAATCAAAAAATATTGGATAGTAAGCATAGTTTGTTTCGGTTGGTATTGAAACAACTGGTTTTACTAATTTCGACCAATTAAGTAAAGAATCATAAAGAGCAAAAATTTGACGACGTGCTTCAATAATTTCGCCAACTCTTGGAAGAACACATAAACCCATTGCTGCATGAAACTCTGAGTTTTTACCGTTAATTCCGATTGTCAAATAATTGTCGCCGATATGTCCAAAACTTCTATAACGGTCAATTAAATAGGCATAATCGTCATTATCTGTAAAAATTGCACCCCCTTCTGTACTATGAAAAACTTTAGTTGAGTGGAAACTACACGTACTTATATCTCCATAATTAAAAATCGAAGTTCCATTAACATTTACACCAAAACAATGAGCAGCGTCATAAATAAGTTTTAAATTATTATCGTCTGCAATTTTGGCTAATTTGTCAACATCACAAGGATTTCCATATACGTGAGTGGCTAAAATGGCTTGAGTATTCTCCGTTATTTGCTCTTTTACCTTCTCTGGGTCAATACAAAAATCTGATGTAAGAATGTCTGCAAAAACTGGAGTACAGTTTTCCCAAATCAAAGAATGGGTAGTTGCACAATAAGAGAAAGGCGTAGTAATAACTTCTTTAGAAATTCCTAAAACCTTCAATGCTATCTGAATGGCAATAGTACCGTTGCTAACGAACAAACAATGTTTAACTCCCAAAAAGTCTTTTAGTTTTTGTTCTAATTCTTTCACCATCGGGCCATTATTGGTCAGTTGGTTGCTTTTAAAGATTTTCTCAACATACTGTTGAAATTCAGCTAAGGGAGGTAAATATGTTTTAGTTACGTTTATCATTAGATGTTTAGTCAGATTGTGAAGTATTCTATTTTGGCAAAATATTCCCAAAACACCATATTAATCATCTTCTAACTAATACTTTCAAGTTCAAGTTGAGTAATAGGGAAATTGATTTTTGGTCTAACATAACCAGGCCATTTGCCATACCATGCAGTTCCTTCACGATAATCTTCAATTTCAAAAATAAGTGATTCTTCAAAGTTATAGACGGCAGATGCAGTATCCTTTACTACCATAAACGAAATAGCATAAGATCCATCGTTTAAGAAATCAGCAGGAATTTCACATTCAGCATAAACGATACCTTTGTCAAATGCTTTTGATTCTGTTCCAATATTGAAAATACACTCGCCTGTTAGTGAATTGAGGTGGAGACTAACGTTTAGGTTAGCATTTTCCATCATATTCCAAAACTCAATTTTGATTTTGAAAGATGTCCTTACATCAAGGTGCTTTTGATTATCTAAATAATTGGGAACTAATTTTATGCTTTTTAAACGAACCCTATCATTTCCTGGTGCTTCTTCTGGAGTATCCCACCAAGATTCTAAAGCTGTTTTTTGAACGTGACTCAAATAGGTTGCCAATACTTGATTGGTTTCTCCCATCTCAATCAATTGTCCCTTTTGCATGAACATCGCTTTATTACAAAGCCCTTGCACAGCAGTAAGGTTATGACTTACAAAAAGAATTGTTCTACCAGAAGTAGAAGCATCTTTCATTTTTCCTAAACATTTTCTTTGGAAATCGGCATCACCTACGGCTAATACCTCATCGACAATCAAAATTTCTGGTTCAAGGTGAGCAGAAATAGCAAATCCTAAACGGACGTACATTCCCGAAGAATATCTTTTTACGGGCGTATCTAAAAACTTTTCAACCCCTGCAAAATCAACGATGGCATCAAATTGATTTTTAATATCTTGACGTTTCATACCCAAGACTGCACCATTCAAGAAAATGTTTTCACGTCCAGATAATTCAGGGTGAAAACCTGTGCCAACTTCTAATAAACTGGCAACTCTACCTTTTATGGTGATTTTGCCTTCTGTTGGTTCAGTAATTCTACTTAATACTTTCAGCAGGGTTGACTTTCCAGCACCATTTGAGCCAATAATACCAACTCTATCACCTTGGTTAATATTAAAACTTACGCCTTTTAATGCCCAAAAATCTTCGTGACTTACTTGATTATCATCTTTTTTGGTAAAAAGGTTTTTTAGGTTATCAGTTACAATTTCACGAAGTGTATTTCCTTTCGCATTGCCTTTAATATGGTCAATGATATACCTTTTACTTATATTTTCTGCTTCAATTACTGTCATTTTACAAAGGAGTTGTCCTCCATTTCTTCAATTTTGTTAATATGAATTTTATAACAAAAACAATTTAATTAAATGTAATCCACAAATGAATTTTCTTTTTTACGGAAGAATATTACAGATAAAATAGTCGTGATTGTTACAAATATTACTGATGGAATAATGGTATCCCATTGGAAATATTGGTAATTAGGAATTAAACACCATCTGAAACCTTCAATAATTCCAGCTAATGGATTTATCCATTGATAAATCGGATACCATGATAATTCTTGAATGGTTGCTATTGGATAAGCGATAGGACAAACAAAAAATCCGTACTGAACAATCAATGGTGCGATTTGTTGAAAATCTCTAAATTGAACATTAAGGGATGCAAAAATTACACCTAAACTAAATGCTGCAAAAAAAGCTAATACCAAAAAGAAAGGAACAAATAAAATATTAAATGTAGGAGTATAACCCATATATATTAAAAATGGAATCATGACCACAAACCCTACTAAAAAGTCTAATAATGGTACTGCTACTGAACTTAATGGCATTAATAGTCTTGGAAAATATACTTTTGAAACCAAGTTGGCATTTCCTGTTATACTATTACTTACTTGTTGGAAAGACATGGCAAAGAAATTCCAAAAAATTACGCCTGTGAAAATAATTATTTGTAACGGAATATCTGATTTATTCTCAATTTTAGCAACTTTGTCAAATGCAAATACAAAAACGGCTACTGTTAAAACGGGACGGAAAATTGCCCAAGCTACTCCTACAAATGTTTGCTTATATTTTACGGTAATATCACGAATTGCCAAAATGAATAACAATTCTTTAAATCTCCACAAGTCTTGCCAATAATACTTTTCTGACCTTCCTGACTCAATGACTGTTTCGTGCATAAATTTATCTTTTACTAATTTGTTTTGATTTCACTTAGGGTCTCTTTAAAAGCCACGTAAATGATTGCTAATAATAAACCAAGAATTGAACCGATGACAAGCCCTTTCTTTGTTGGGTCTGGTTCTGGAGAAATTGGTAATTCAGCGTCATCAATGCGTGTTAATAATGGTGTTTCTTTAGCCATTGAAAAATTAAGGTTATCTAAGTTTTTCAATGCTTCAAAATACATACCTTGCAATTGACCACTATTTGTTTGCAGTCTCTGTTGCTGAATTAATCCTTCTTGAACAATGATTTGCTGATTTTGGTCAGCGTAACGTGCCGCTGCATTTTGGGTATAATAAAGCTCTTTTTTTAACGAATCTACACGATGTTTAATCAAGTCTCTTAATTCACGAGTTTTTTGAGTTTTAGTCTCTTTGTAAAAATCGGTTACTACTTTTAAATACAGATTTGCCCAAATATATGACAACGTATCATTGCGACTTGTTACAGCAAGCGTTAAGAATGACGCTTTTTTACTATCATTTGCTACAACCGTGTTAGGCATCAAGTAAGCTTGAACAAGTCTTACTCTGGATTTTTCGTTTGGGGTAGCAGTTTCATAACTATCGTGCTCAAACTTAAACGTCTGGATTGCTTGGTCGTTTTCTAATTCTTCTTCTAAAATGCCGCTCTTTTTGAGGTAATAATTCCCGAAAATTACATTTTTTCCATTAACATTTACTTTCGTCAAAACTGCACGATTGTACAAGTTTTTAGTTTTCAATAATTCAAGAAAGTTATCTCCGCTAAATAAGTTTGCTCCTGATGAACTTCCTGCACTAATTCCAAAAGCACTTGCTAAATCTTGAAGACCTCCTCCGCCTCCTCCGCCTCCTCCATTTTCCATATTGAAAACAATTTTGGCAATGTATAGGGGTGGCTCTTTTGTGAATTTTTCAAACAGGTATCCTGTACCTGTTCCTACAATAATCGCTAAAATAAGGATTTTCCAATTTCGTAATATTAAATCCTTAAAAGAAACCAATTTTAGAACAATATCTTTGAATGAAAATTGGTCTTCTGGTAATATATTATGTTGATTGTCTGACATTCTAATTAATATGAGTTGATTCTTATTGGAATTGACGAATTGTTACTAACATCAAACTTAAACTTGATACAATACCTGTTATCATTTGAATCGAAGCAAGTGTTTTTTGAGAAAGAGCTTCTTTGGCATTCATGCGTGGAATAACGATTTCAGAGCCTGGTTCTACTTTAGGATAGATATTAAAAACGCCTAATAACTTACGTGTTCTATCAACTGAACCATTTGCATAAATTACGTATGAACGTTTTCTGGCTGATAGTTCTGTAAATCCACCTGCTTCAGAGATATAATGTTTGAAATTCATTCCATTTAAGAAACGAGTTGAAGTCGGGTATAAAACTTCTCCTTGCATTCTTACTGTTTGTGGTTCTTTCGGAATTCTAATAATATCTCCATCTTGCAAAAGCATATCAGCAATACTACCAGGCGACTCTATCGCTTTCGCCAAATCAATTCCTATAGATTCTTCTGTTTCTTCTTTTACCTCTTGAACTTTAACAGAAACTCCCGTGCTATTATCGCTTAGGTCATTTAATTGAGATCTTTTTCTGTCAGCTTCTTGTTTTGAAATTTTAAACTTACGAATTAAAGTGGCACCTCTTGGATAAGCTTGTGCATTTAACCCACCAACTCTTTTTAAAATTTCAGAAATTTTTTCATCTTTTCTTTCTAAAGCATAAACACCTGGAAAAATCACTTGACCTTCAATTGAAACAAATTGTTGTTTCTCATAATTTGGTGAAGAACGAACAAATACTTCATCGAATGGTTCAAGAATGAACTTAGAAGCACTTTCGTTGATTGATAAATTATTGTTTATCGAGAAATTGAATTTTTCTCCAATCGTTGAAGTAATTTGAGAAGGGTCATCTTTCCCGATATTCTTCTTTCTTCTAATAACTTCAATTCTACCTGTTGCCGCCGATTCTTTCAAACCACCTGCTTTTTGAATCAAATCTTCAACGGTCATATTCTTTATATAAGGAAATGAACCCATTGGAGTTTCACTGGCTGCCGTTGTTTTTGGAGTTTCGGATACACCTGTGCTTCCCGAAGTTGCTACTGGTGCAAGAGGTGCAGTTCCTTTGAGATTAATTTCACCCTGAATACGTACTGTGTAGGTTTCCATTAAGTCAAGAACTGAATAAACGGTAATAATATCTTCTCGTTGAAGAACAATATCAGGTGTTTTTCCTGAGGTAATATCATTGTAATTGACAGAGATATTTTCTTTTGTTAAATCGTCTCTCAATCTTGTAATAGAGATTCTATTTAAAAAAGCATCTTGCTTGAAGCCTTCTGCACGCTTGATTAACTTCGTCAATGTCGGATTGTCACTGATTGAATATTTACCGCCTCTAAAAACTGCTCCATCCAAAGTAACAGCATTTTCAATACGGTTTGTCAAGATTTGTTCAACTGTAATTACATCACCTGATTTTGGATAAAAAGATGATAATAAATCAGTATTAAGATCAATTAATTTGATTTCTTTATCTGTAAAACGTTGAACTTTTAGAACTTGACGATAGGCATCAGGAAGGAATCCATTACCATATTCTGCAATAATTCTTTCTAAACTTTCATTGGGGAGGTTTTCGAAAATTGAAGGCTTTTTGATTTGTCCTTTGATTTCTACTCTTGACTTGTAAGGACCAACTTGAATAATATCTTGGTCTTGCAAAGAAACATTTTGACGAAGATTGCCAGTCGTTAATAAATCGTACAAATCAACTTGTGCAATTAACTTTTTATCTCTGATGACTTTAATTTCACGGAAAGTACCATTCTCATTTGGTCCGCCAGATAGATAAAGAGCATTCATCACTCTTGATAATGATGAAAGAGAATAGGTACCTGGAGCAACCACATCTCCTAAGATAGAAACTCTGATAGTTCTGATGCTTCCTAACGAAACTGTAGCAGTTGTATTTGGTGCTGAACCATTGTATGACCTTAGACCAACATAGATTTTTGATAATCTATCAACAATTCTTCTTTTGGCTTCCTCAATAGTGATGCCACTGACGAATATATTACCAACCTTAGGTACTTTGATATAACCTTCTGAGGTAATAGGGAGGTTATAATGTTCCTCAGAGAATCCATTGATGTCAATCAACAGTTCGTCATCTGTTCCAAGAACGTAATTTTTGGGAGTAGGTATTTTCAAAGAGGTCTCGAAAGTAATATTCGGATTGTTGAAAATATTGAATCCATAAAGCTTTTTACGAATTGACAGTGCTGACGAATCAACTGTAGGAGCAATTGAACTCGCCGAACGAGCTGACCTAATAGAATCGCTAACCGATTGCTCTCTCCCGCTTTCAACTACTTTTCTTGCTGTCGTTGTCGGAGCAGAAGACGATGCCGTAGAAGTTCTCGGCATTTGAGTTGGTAATGTCAGATTCTGAAGTGAACCAAGAGAAAATCCTTGTGAAAGTACATTTTCATTTGGCAAAATAGTTGCGAAAATAAACAGAAGTACCAATAACTTTTTAGTAGGTGTAAAATGAGTTAAACTGTTCATTTCTTTACAATAACGAATTGCTAATGTGATTTTTGACATATTAAATCTTAGCCTTTGGGTTTAAAAAAAGGGTTTCTTTTCAAAGTTCGGACGAACCAAATTATATATTCGGCTTATTTCAAAACACAAAGTAAATCAACTTTTAGTGAATTCGCACGACCATTTGATAGTTTAATTACACTGATAACAATTAAATCTTGCTAATTTTATAAAATCTTAATGTTTTTTGTAGTTTTGTCTCTTTAATGACGACTAATAATTTCAAATGGTTGTTCTTATTGCAAAGAGTTTTGGTAATTTTAGGCATTTATTCTGGATGTCAGCAATTATTGATACTCAAATCACTTAATCTATAAAAATCCTTTCTTTAAGTTTAATATGTCCACAATACCTGAAAATGTAAAATATACCGAAGATAATATTCGGTCACTTGATTGGAAAGAACACATCCGTCTTCGTCCTGGTATGTACATTGGTAAATTAGGAGATGGTTCTTCTGCCGATGACGGTATCTATGTATTAGTAAAAGAAATCATGGATAACTCGATTGATGAACACATGATGGGGAATGGGAAAACAATTGAGATAAAAATTTCGGATCACCGTGTTGAAGTTCGTGACTATGGGCGTGGTATTCCATTGGGAAAAGTTATTGATTGTGTTTCAAAAATTAATACAGGGGGAAAGTACGATTCTGGTGCTTTTCAAAAATCAGTAGGTTTAAACGGGGTTGGTACAAAAGCAACAAATGCGTTGGCTTCTTACTTTAAGGTACAATCTTTTCGTGAGGGCAAAACCAAATGGGCAGAATTTCGTCAGGGAGAGTTGATAAATGAATCTCCTGACGGTGCAGATTCTAATGCAAGAAACGGTACGCACGTAATTTTTGAACCCGATAATACCATATTCAAAAACTATCATTATATCCCTCAATTTTTAGAAAACCTCATTTGGAATTATGCCTATTTGAATGCTGGTTTGACTATCAATTTCAATGGTCAAAAGTATTTTTCTCAAAATGGTCTTTTTGATTTATTGAATAAATACTCTGCCGAAGATGAAAGACGTTATCCTATTATTCATTTAAAAGGGAACGATATCGAAATGGCTATTACGCACGGAAATCAATATGGTGAGGAATACTACTCTTTTGTGAATGGTCAGAATACTACTCAAGGTGGTACACATTTACAAGCATTTCGTGAAGCGATTGTAAGAACAGTTCGAGAATTTTATAAGAAAGATTATGCTCCAGAAGACGTTCGGACAAGTATCGTTGGAGCTATTGCGGTAAGGGTGCAAGAACCTGTTTTTGAATCTCAAACAAAAACTAAATTAGGTTCAAGTAACGTTTCTCCAGACCCTAATTCACAATCTATTAGGAGTTTTATCGGGGATTTTGTCAAAACCAATCTTGATAACTACTTACATAAAAATCCTACTATTGCAGATGCTATCAAAAAGAGAATTGAGCAGTCTGAACGTGAGCGTAAGGATATGGCAGGCATCAAAAAACTTGCGAATGATAGAGCGAAAAAGGCGAATTTACATAATAAAAAATTAAGAGATTGCCGTGTTCATTTGACGGATGAAAAATCTGATGATAGATACGAAACGCAGCTTTTCATCACCGAAGGTGATTCTGCGAGTGGTTCTATCACGAAATCCCGTAATGTTCAGACGCAAGCCGTATTCAGTTTGAGAGGTAAACCTTTGAACTGTTTTGGACTGACTAAGAAAATTGTTTATGAAAATGAAGAATTTAACCTTTTACAACACGCTTTAAATATTGAAGAAGGATTAGAGGGTTTACGTTATCATAAAATCATTATTTCTACCGATGCCGATGTCGATGGAATGCACATTCGTCTATTAATGATGACGTTTTTCTTACAGTTCTTCCCTGATTTAGTAAGAAACGGACACCTTTATATTTTAGAAACACCGTTGTTTCGAGTAAGAAATAAGAAAGAAACGATTTATTGTTATACAGAGGAGGAACGCCAAAATGCCATTGCAAAATTGAGTCCTAAGCCAGAAATTACTCGATTCAAAGGTTTAGGAGAGATTTCTCCTGAAGAGTTTGGCAAGTTTATCAATGACGATATTCGTCTTGAGCCTGTTATTCTCACTAAGGATACCACCATTCCTAAAATTTTGACTTATTTCATGGGTAAAAATACGCCCGACCGTCAGAAGTTTATTATTGAAAATCTAATCATTGAAAAAGACCCTGCTGAATTAGCAGCATAAATTGCAGTTAGCAGTTAACAGTTAACAGTTAAACAGTTAGCAGTTAACAGTTAAACAGTTGGCAGTTATCATTAAACAATTATCTTAAGGAGATGAAGTTTGCTGATAACTGATTAATGTTTACTGACAACTATTTACTGATTACTGTTAACTGTTAACTGATAGCTGTTTACTGAAAATCATGTCCCTCGAAGAATTAAGAAATCAGATTGATTCACTTGACAACCAAATGCTTGAAATTTTGAATAAGCGTATGGAAGTCGTAAAACACGTTGGTGAATTAAAAAAGAGTACGCAAACCGTTATTTATCGCCCAGAAAGAGAAAAACAGATTGTTGATAGATTAGATTCTATGAACAATGGACTTCTAAATCGGGCAGCAATTGAAGCTATTTATTTGGAGATTTTTGCGGTTTCAAGAAATCTTGAATTACCAGAAAGAATTGCTTATTTAGGGCCTGAGGGCAGTTTTACACATCAAGCAGCCGAAAGTAGATTTGGTGCAATGAGTGATTATTTGGCTTTACCGAATATTCGTTCAGTGTTTGAGAGCATTGATACAGGGCGTGCAAGGTTTGGGGTAGTGCCAATTGAGAATAATTTGGAAGGAATTGTCAAAGAAACAATAGATTTACTCAATGAAACGGACTTGAAAATTGTGGCGGAGGTTGCGATTTCTGTTCATTTTACATTTGCAACTAAAGCTGAGAAACTTTCTGACATCAAGAAAATTTATTCTAAAGATATTGCTTTTGGGCAGTGTGAAAAATTCTTGAATGACTATTTTGGAGGTAAAGAAGAGGACTTTTTTATTGAAGTTGACTCAACTTCAAAGGCAGCGAGATTAGCTGCCCAAGACCCTCATTCAGCAGCAATTTGTTCCCACATTGCTGCTAAGTTATTTGACGTGCCTATTTTGTTTGATAATATCCAAGATTCAGCTCAAAATCGTACCCGCTTTTTTATCATCGGAAAAGATTTTATCAATCAAAAAAGTGATAATGATAAAACGACTATTATTGCTCGTTTGCCTGAAGATGGGAAACCTGGAACACTGATGAAGTTCTTGCAGGAGTTTGAGAGTAGAGGTATCAACTTATTAAAAATAGAAAGTCGCCCCGTGAAAGAAGGCGACCAGTTTAATTTTTGGTTTTTAATGGAATTTGATGGCTATTTTTTAGATGCAAGCGTCCAAGAAATTATGGCAAAACACGCATCTGAAATCAAATGGTTAGGTAGTTACGTTAAAACAATTTAGTTATTTGAGAATTTCAGTACAAGTGATTTTATCTTTCGCAATTTGTGCTTTTAATTCGTCTAATCCATTGAATTTCTGTTCGTTACGAATCTTCTGAATAAATTCGACTGTGAGATTTTCTCCATAAATTTCACGGTCGAATTCAAATATATTTACTTCAATAGTTTGAAACGTTCCATCAACCGTGGGTCTATTTCCAATATTTAGCATTCCCTTTAATTGATTTTCCTTATAACCAACTTTAACGGCATAAACGCCAGTTGTTGGAATTAGTTTTGCTATTTCACGCACTTGAATATTGGCAGTTGGAAAGCCAATGGTTCTTCCTAATTGTTTTCCTTTGACAATAACGCCTGACAAAGAATAATTTCTACCCAAAAAATGGTCAGCCAATTGAATATCACCATCTTGTAAAGCTTTTCTGATTTTGGAAGAACTCACTCCAATATTTTCAATGTCTTGACGAGAAATTTCCTCAATTTCAAAGCCATAATTTGCTTTATGTGCTTTTAAGTATTCAAAACTTCCTTCTCTATTTTTACCAAAACGATGGTCAAAGCCAATGACAAGTGTTTTGGTGCCAATGGTTTGAATTAATATTTTTTGGATAAATTCTTCGGAACTTAATTCGGAAAACTCTCTGGTAAATGGAATAATTACCAAGTGTTGAATACCACTTTTTTCTAACAACTCAATTTTTTCATCGAGTGTAGAAAGTAGATTAACAACTTTGTTATCTGGCGAAATTACGGTTCTTGGATGAGGGTAAAAAGTGATAACAACACTTTCTCCATTGGTTTGCTGAGCAACTTCAATCAGACGGTTTAAAATCTTACGATGACCTAAATGAACTCCATCAAATGTGCCACTGGTTACAACCGCATTGTCTAATTTTTTAAATTCTTCTAATCCGTAATATACGTTCATATTGTGAGTGGAGCTTTGGGGAATCACAAATTAACTTTGTAATTCAGCCAATGAGCTATTTTTCTTTTCAATAAATTGTTCAATGGTTAGAGCATCTTTCACATGATAGTCTCCAATTCTCTCACGTCTAAGCACTTTTAAATATGCTCCCGACTGACAAGCAGTTCCAAAATCTCTCACCAAACTTCTTACGTAAGTACCTTTTGAACAGACAATTAAAAAACTGATTTCTGGAAAATTACTGGTATGAATCTCAAATTTTTTTACTTCAACTTCACGTGATTTTATTTCAACGTCAGCATCAGTTTTCCCTTTTCTTGCTAATTCGTAAAGCCTTTTTCCATTAACTTGAATGGCTGAGTAAATAGGTGGAATTTGCAAGATTTTTCCCGTCAATGTCTTTATTGCTTCTTGCATAATTTCTTCACTAATATGGTCTGTGGGAAATTCTGCGTCAAATTCTGTTTCTAAATCGACTGATGGCGTTGTTTTACCTAAGACTAAAACACCTGAGTATTCTTTTTCTTGAGCTTGATAACTATCAATTTGTTTCGTCATTTTACCTGTACATAAAATGAGTAAACCAGTTGCTAATGGGTCGAGCGTACCTGCGTGACCAATTTTTTTAAATTTACCCGCAAATTTTAGCTTTTTGGTAACATCAAAAGAAGTCCAAGTAAGTGGTTTATCAATCAAAATTACTTCTCCAGGGTCTGGAACGGGTTGTATATTTTTTTTATCTTCCATTATTTATTTTCCGATTGCCAACAAAATCAAAATGCCTAAACCAACTACAATTCGGTAAATTCCAAAATACTTGAAGCCATATTTATTCAAAATACTGATGAAAAATTTGATGGCTAAAACGGCAACGATAAATGCCACTACATTTCCAATTCCCAATAGTTTGATTTGTTCTCCTGAAATACTACCTTCTTCTTTAATGAATTTTAGTAATTTATAGCCAGTTGCTGCTGCCATTGTTGGTACTGCTAAAAAAAATGAAAATTCAGCCGCCAAACTTCTTGATAATCTTTGTTGCATTCCGCCGATAATGGTTGCTGCACTACGACTTAAACCTGGAAACATAACTGCTAAACATTGGTAACAACCGATTTTTATCGCCGTTAGATTATTAATTTCTGGTTCTTCGTGAATGATTGGATTTTTGAACCATTTATCAACAAAAAGAAGGATAATCCCCCCGATAAGTAAAACGGTTGCGATGAAAGCGGGATTACCTAAATGTTCATCAATTAAATCATCGAAAAGTTTTCCGAAAATTAGTGCTGGGATAACTGCAAAAAGTAATTTTACATAAAATTGCCATTTAGAAAAGTCGAAAAACTTTTTCCAATACAAGGCAACAACGGCTAAAATTGCTCCTAATTGAATACATACTTCAAAGAGTTTAGTGAACTTGTCGTCTTCAATTCCAAGAAATGAACTCATCAAAACCATGTGACCAGTTGACGAAATAGGTAGAAATTCAGTAATTCCTTCGATAATGGCAAGGAGAATAGCTTGTATAATTGACATTTTATATGATTTAGGGATTTTGTATTATTCTATAATAATTTTCTGACTGTAAAGTTCTTGATTGCTACTGATTATAACAAGATAAATGCCTTTTTTCAACGAAGAAACATCAATTAATAGGTTTTTGGGTTTCACTATTTGATACTCAAGAATATTTTTCCAATTAAATTCAATGTATAAAATCTTCCTTTTCAGGGTTCTACAAATGCGATATTTAATCCACTGTTCATAAAACACAAAATAGCCACCAATTAGTTAAATTGGTGGCTATTGTAAATTTATTCTTTCCGAAACTCCTACAAACTCTTCTCTAAAATAGCTTTCCAGTCGGCATAAATTTCTTTGTAACTGTCTGATTTTGATGTTTCTGGTTCAACTGTTCCGATTTTTTCCATATTCACGAAAGCTTCTTTTGGATTTGTAAAGTAAGAATTTCCAATTCCTGCCCCTAAAGCAGCTCCTTTTGCTCCGTCGGTATCGTACAATTCAACGCCTACGCCTGTAACATTTACGAGTGATTGTGAGAAAATATCACTCAAAAACATATTGGCTTTTCCTGCACGGATTACAGAAGGTTTTGTGCCATTTTCTGCCATAATATCCATGCCATATTTCAATGAAAAGGCAATTCCTTCTTGTGCCGCCCGAATAATGTGTGCATTGGTATGAACGTTAAAGTTGATGCCTTGTAAAACCGAACCAACTGTTTTATTTTCTAAAACACGTTCAGCTCCATTGCCAAAAGGTAAAATTCTTAATCCGTTTGCACCTTCGCTTACTTTGCTGGCTAAAGCGTTCATTTCTTGATAACTCAAACCGCTTGCAACATTGTCACGAACCCAACGATTCAAGATTCCTGTGCCATTAATACAAAGCAAAGTTCCCAATCTATTTTCATTATTTAATTGGTGATTTACGTGTGCAAAAGTATTTACACGTGATTTTGGGTCGTAACTAACTTTATCCGAAACTGAATAAATAACGCCAGAAGTTCCTGCCGTAGCAGCAACTTCACCTGGGTCCAACACATTGAGAGACAAAGCGTTGTTGGGTTGGTCGCCTGCTTTATAAGTTACTGGCGTTTCTGCTTGTAAACCTAATAAATCAGCCATTGAACTACTTAATCCTCCGTGATTTGAGAATACAGGACGAACTTCGGGTAAAATATTGGAAGAAAAACCATAATGTTTCATTACATCAGTAGAAATGTCGTTTGTTTGAAAATCCCAAAAAATACCTTCTGACAGTGATGAGTTTGAACTCGTAATTTCACCTGTCAATTTCATCGAAATGAAATCTCCAGGGAGCATGATTGTATAAACTGAACCATAAACTTTGGGTTCATTTTCTTTTACCCAAGCTAATTTTGAAGCCGTAAAATTACCAGGGGAATTCAGTAAATGAGAAAAACATTGTTCTGCTCCGATAGCTTGAAAAGCTTTATTTCCAATTTCAACGGCACGACTATCACACCAAATAATAGATGGACGCAAAACGCTCAAATTTCTATCAACCATTACTAATCCGTGCATTTGGTACGAAATCCCGATAGCTTTAATGTCTTTAGGATTATATTTTCCTGTAGCATTACATCGCTGAATGGCATTTTTAACGCAATCCCACCACATTTCGGGATCTTGTTCTGCCCAACCTTCTTTTGGTGATGAAATGGTATTTTCAACTTCGGGATATTGTGCTGAAGAAACTAATTTACCAGTTGAACCATCAACTACGGATGCTTTGATGGAAGAAGTGCCTAAGTCTAAGCCTAAAAGTAGCATTGAATAACGTTTTAGAATGTTTTTGTATGACACAAATGTATGAGAAAATGATGAATTGTTCTATACAGTTCTATGTTTAATTTTATAGATTAATTTGTATGTTTGTGAGATTTATGAAACAGGAAAAAGATTGATTCATTTATCAATCAGTGATTTTGAAATTCAATAGCCATTATTTTATTTTCTGAATATCGGAAAATTATATGGGAAAAATTCAGAAAATAGAATGCTTAATTTAAAAAATATTATTCATAAGTATCAAGATAAATTTGCCGTAAATGATGTTTCTTTGGAAGTTAAATCGGGTGAAATTTTAGCGATTGTAGGAGAAAGTGGCTCTGGAAAAACGACTTTATTAAATATTATTTCGGGAAATATTATGCCAGAAAATGGTGTATTAAGCATTGATAATGAGGTGATTGATATTTATTTCAATCGTTTGATAAAAGAATTACCAAATATCAAACTTGTACCGCAAGATTATCGACTAAAACCCGATTATACCATTTATGAAAATATCGACCTTGCCCTTACGAAATATACCCACCAATACAGACGTGAAAGAGTAACTGAGTTAATGGTTTTATGTGGTATTTCAGAAATAAAAAATAAAAAACCACGTGAAGTGTCGGGAGGGGAGAAGCAACGTACCGCCATTGCAAGAGCCATTGCGGAAGAACCATTGGTTTTACTTTTGGATGAACCTTTTAGCAATTTAGATTCTATTAATCGTACCCATTTACGGTCAAAGATTGTTGAAATTATTCGTCAGGAGGAAATTGCGTGTATTTTGGTAACCCACGATTTACTTGATGCTTTTTTGGTTGCGGACAGGATTGCTATTATGCAGAAAGGGAAAGTTTTAATGATTGATACTCCTTTAAATATCTTGCAAGAATTTGAAAATCAATATATTAAGGATTTTGTAAGCAGTGCCGTTCAGCCAATTAAAGATTTTATGGAAGGTTTTGGGAAAAATATGAATTTTGATGTTTGATGTCGTTCTCTGATGTTTATTTGTAATTAAAGCGTTTTTATGCCAAGTATCGAAAGGCGAGATATGCACATCGATATTATCGTTTTTCTTCTTTTACATCAATACCTTTTTTGGAAGAATATTTAGAACGGTCAAGCAAATAAACATCAAGAATGGCTTTGGGGCGTGCTAAATATTCTCGAAGATAGGTTTTATAACCCGCAGGAACGTCTTGAGCCGCAAAAGCCACTGCATCAACGCCAAGTTCATGAGCGAGAAATAAGGCACGTGCATTGTGAGTTGGTTGTGAAATAATGGTAAACTTTTGCTGATTAAAAACCTCTTTACATCGAATGATTGAGTCATAAGTTCTGAAACCTGCGAAGTCTAAAGTCATTACATTTTCGGGTACACCCAATGACATTAAAGCCTTTTTCATATCATTTGGTTCATTATAAAAAACCGAATCATGATTGCCACTCAATATCAAAAACTTTACTTTTCCTTCTTTATATAACCGAGCGGCGGCTTCCATTCTGTATTTAAAAAACTTATTTTCTTTACCTCCTATAATAGCTTTACTTGTTCCCAAAACTAATCCTACATCATTGGAGGGCATTTTTTGTAGATTATAAAAGTTGTTTTTTTCGGTAGAAAGTACAATCCAAATATTTGCCAACAGAACTCCCAATAGCAAAAAGAAACCTAATGCTATTAGACCTTTTATAGAATTTTTGAGGTATCTCATCCATTCCAAAGGCTGTTCAATTGATATTTCGAGTGTGTTTTTCATTCATTATATTTTGATATATGATTTGCTAATTTTAAGAAATTAGCAAATCATATATATCAACAAGACTCTCCTAAAATAAACCTAACTGTTCTCCCGTTCCTACGTCGGTCAATTCAGGAAATTCAATTTCTTCTGGCTCAATCAACTTTTTAGGTAGTTCAATTTCAACAACATTCTCCGTATTTTCTTGTACTTCAATTGCTTCCACCTCAACAATACGTGATTCTAAGGGCTTGATTGATTGAACTTTAAAGGTAGTCAATTTTGCTCCCATTGCTTTCCAACCTCTAATGTCTGTTAATTCATCAAGATTGATTTCTTCCACCACTGCTGGCGAAGAATTATCCTTTTTGTAAGATAACTCAATTCGTGGGTAAACATCTACCGACGCTAAGGTCAACTTTGAGCCTTTTTCATCCGAAATAAACAAAAACTTCTTGTCAATCGTAGTGGTTTCTATCCTGAAGCGTTTTACATAATACAATTTAGAGCCTCCATCATAATACACTACTGTAATTATACTATCTGGAATAAATTTTGTCAGCACCATCACATCTTTTGTTTCATAACGATTGGTGAGTTCAAAATTGGTTAGTTCGTACTGACCGTCATTATAAATTACTAAAATGTTATCTTTTGCATCAAAATTGCCTAAATATTTACCGTGTTCGTCACGATTCAGTCTTCCAACATTTTCGTCATAATAAATATCTACGCCTCCTAAAGTGGAAACTCCTGCTGATTTTTGAATGATTTTTCTTACGGGATATTTGGTTAAAACATTCCCCATAGAATCACGACCTTTAATCAAAAGTGTTTTGAAATCATATTCAAATTGCTTAACACGGGCAGTACAAGATGCTGTTAGGTTCACCTGTATGGTTTCGGCCTCACCATTTTCATTAGCGGTAAAGTACAATATTTTTGATTTAGGATTTCCTGCTGTTAAATCGTATTCACGGTCACGAGTTACTGCGGTTACTTTAAAACGCTTCACATAAGAAACCCCTGATTTTGCGTCAAAATAAACTAAATTATAAACTTTTCTGTCATCATTTTTCTTGAATACAGAAACATAAATTATATCTTTTCCGACAAAAACTTTTTCTTGAACCTTAGTTACAACGCACTTTCCATCTTGGCGAAATACAATTATGTCGTCAATATCAGAGCAATCCATTACAAATTCTTCTTTTTTCAAACCATAACCAATAAAACCTCCTACACGGTCAACGTATAATTTTTGATTATTGGCAGCTACAACGGCAGCAGAAATAGTATTGAAGTTACGAATTTCAGTTTTACGTTCACGACCTTTTCCGTGTTTCTTCAAAATTTCTTTGAAATATTCAATTGAATATCGAATGATATTTGCCAGATTGTCAAGCACTTCTGCTAATTCATCCTGCAAACGTTTCATTAGTTCATCTGCTTTGAAGGCATCATATTTTGAAATTCTTTTGATTCTTATTTCTAATAATCTTAAAATATCTTCTTCAACAATTTCACGATAAAATTGTGGTTTATAAGGTTCTAAACCCTTATCTACCGTTGCGATTACATCTTCAAAAGTTTCACATTCTTCAATCTCACGATAAATTCTATTTTCGATAAAGATTTTTTCAAGTGAACTAAAAAGAAGTTTCTCCATCAATTCATCTCGACGTATTTCTAATTCTCTTTCTAATAATCTTACGGTCTGTTGTGTACACGTTTTTAGAATTTCAGAAACACCCACAAAGTGTGGTCTGTCTGCAATAATAACACAAGCATTTGGAGAAATAGAAATTTCACAATCTGTGAAGGCATAGAGTGCATCAATGGTTACATCTGGAGAAACGCCAGCCGCCAATTGTACTTGAATCTCAACGTCTTTTGCCGTATTGTCAATTACCTTTTTAATTTTGATTTTACCTGCATCATTGGCTTTAATGATGGATTCAATCAAATTGGTAGTGGTGGTTGAGAAAGGAATGTCTTTAATAAGAAGTGTTTTTTTATCAAATTCCTCAATTCTTGCTCTTACTCTAATTTTTCCGCCACGGTGTCCATCTTGATAATTTGAAATGTCCACAGAACCACCCGTCAAAAAGTCTGGATACAGCTCAAAAGGCTTGTTTTTTAATACAGAAATAGAAGCTTCAATAAGTTCTACGAAGTTATGAGGCATAATTTTGGTGGATAGTCCAACCGCAATACCTTCTACACCATGAGCCAATAAAAGTGGGAATTTGACAGGAAGAGCAACAGGTTCTTTTTTTCTACCATCATACGAAAGTTGCCATTCAGTAGTTTGTGGATTAAAAATAACATCTAAAGCAAACTTTGATAAACGTACTTCAATATAACGAGCTGCGGCTGCACCGTCACCAGTACGATAGTCTCCCCAGTTTCCTTGACAGTCAAAAACTAAATCTTTCTGACCTAAATTCACCATTGCATCATTAATCGAAGCATCGCCGTGCGGGTGATACTGCATCGTTTGTCCAATTACATTAGCAGCCTTATTAAAGCGACCGTCGTCCATTTCTTTTAGGGCATGAAGAATACGACGTTGAACAGGTTTCAATCCATCTTCAACAGCAGGAACTGCACGTTCAAGAATTACATAAGAGGCATACTCTAAGAACCAGTTTTCATATAGACCAGCTACGGCAACTTGTTCTTGCAGAGCGTCTTTCGGGGTTAAATCGACATTATTTTCTTCTAAATTTTCAGGCAGGTTTTCGTTTTCCATCGACAATTTAATTCCTTCTTTTGGTTTGTTTCGTATTGACTTTGCTTGTTTTAGAATTTACAATTGAAACTTTAATAAGGTTTCTTAGAATTGATAAATTCTTCTCATACACACAATAAGACCCTAATTTACGCAAAAAATACGAATGAAAAAAGTTGAAAAACCGAAACGTTACTGATTCAGAATTTTATATTTTGTGGGGTAGTAAATGAAATGATTATTATTTTTTTGTAAAATTCCAATTGTGTATTCATTTGCGGGCATTGCATCTGTCATTATTGTAGAGTAAAAACCATTATTAAAATATTGCCCTGTTAGTAGTAGGCTTTTTTTACTGTTTCGGAGATGAGTTGTTGCACCAACGAAAAGATTTTTATCAGATTTGAAAATCACAAAGACATCACCGTTGAAGGGTAGTGTAAGGTTTTGGAGATGAAAAATTCTTCGATAATTTGACCCCGCAATACTAAACGTTAAGGAAGAATCTTTTTGAATTTTGATGGGTAATGCTATCCCATTTTTTGACACTAATTTATCAAGATTTTGAATGGCTGAGGTTAATGAACTTTCAGGAAAAACGCTTACTCCATCATTGAATGATTGCTTTAAAATATCTGAAATATTAGCATTAAAAGATTTGTCATTTACCAACGAAAGTCCATTCATTTGGTAATTAATGGCGTCGGCTTCTTGAGTATCCTTTTGATATGAAAGTATCTCTAACTTGGTGTACCAAGCGAAAATACTGTACAAAACTCCTAAAACCAAGAACGTGATTCCGATAAATTTGGTGAATATTTTTGATTTTATTACTAAAATCGATAGATACAATAACAATAAGGTAATCACAGAATTGTGCAAATATCTATTTTGAAATCCTGCCTCTATTGAACTCCATGAACGACTCAATGATACCAATCCAGATGTAATAGCAAAAAAAGCAAATACGGCTAAAATAAAAAGTTTTTCTTTAGAGATTATCGTTGAGTGGTCAAATATTTTTTTCTTGAAAAATACATTCCAAAGAAAAATAAGATTCAAGATTAATAATGAACCAAATATTATCAACCCAATCGAAATTGCGAAGTAAATACCTGAATTTGATTTGAAAAACTCACGTATGAAACTGCCCCAAAAACCACCAAAACAGCCAATTAATTGTAAAGGGTTGCTCAAACTTCCTATAATATTTGAATTTTGAGCAGTGTAATAACCCCAAAAATAGGCGATGGAAATTACTAATATTAAAATGCACCAAGCCAATAATTCTTTATGTCGCTTTTGGATAAATAATAGTACCCCAACTACACCCAATGCAAATAAACCATTGCCATGTGTGAAGGTAAGTATTAGGGCAATAATAATAGAAAACCAAAAATATTTGGGTGGGAAATACACAATACTATAAAACAAAAGCATAGACCAAAAGATATTTCCTACTTGTTGTAATATAGAAATTGTCCAATAAAAATTTTGTTGAGACGAAGGTTGAAATATGAAAAAAGCGATTGGAAGGGCATACCAAATAGGTAAGTTTATTTTTTTGATAATCTGATAAAAAAAAACAAAAATGCCAAAGTAATAAAATGCTGCAATGGTGTTTAACACTTTCCAATCGATATGTCCTTGAATATAAAAATCAAGTAGAACAATGAGTCGTGGAAAGACAATTCGGTGTTCATTGTGTAGATTCCACAGTGCTTTAAGTTTTTCACTTAAACTTAATGAACTGTCTTGGGTGAGTGTAACGTATCTGAGGAGATGAAAATCGTCTTCGAAAAAGAAATTATAGGCAAAGTGATAACAAGCGATATAAAATACCCCAATTAATATAATAATGGTTACGCCAGAAAGTGAATTTAGAAATGAATTAAGTTTAGTGTGTGTCATTATACAATTTTGTAGCGAAACTTTCCAAATACAAAACTAAGAGATAGGTAGAATTTGATTATTCAGAAATGGGTTAATTTATTTAACGGTATTTTATTTGGAAGTTTCTAAGATGGTTAAAAGTTCGGATATCATCATGGCAGTAGCACCCCATACCGTATGGTTTTGAATATTATAAAAGGGTGCATATATCTCTACACCTCTGACATTCAGCATTTTACGACTTATAATATTGGGGTCGGTAATTTCAGCTAAAGGAATTTCCACCACTTTATCAACTTCTCTTGGGTCTGGATAAAATTCTGGTTTATGCGTAAGGTAGCCAACGACTGGTTGAACATAAAAATTAGAAGGAGGAATGTACAATTTTGTCAATTCGCCTAATATTTTCACATCAGTTAGCCTTACTCCAATTTCTTCTTGAGCTTCTCGCATGGCAGTTCTGATAAGATTTTCATCTTCTTTTTCGGCTCTTCCTCCTGGAAATGCCATTTGTCCGCCGTGAACACCATCATATTCTGGACGTAGAATTAAGGGTAGAAATATTTGATTATCAGAAGGATAGAATAAAATAAGCACAGCACTCTCACGTGTCCTTTCATTTGGAGAGGGCATTTTCAATTTTAATCTTGACTCCGATGCCATTTTTTCATGAGCAACTTTTCCAGGTAGTGGTTCTTGAAGTCTGGCGGTCAATTTTTCAATAAAAGAGTTAAAGTGCTTCATATATTCAAACGGTTAAGTTTTTCTTTAGGAATAGAATCGCCTTCAAAAAATCATTCCTCAACAATAATATTCTACCAATTTTTCGGCACAACGTTCACCATCCATTGCTGCTGACATAATTCCGCCCGCATATCCCGCCCCTTCACCACAAGGAAAAAGACGTTTAATTTCAAGATGTTCTAAACTATCTCTATCTCTCGGAATCCTCACAGGTGAAGAAGTTCTGCTTTCTATTCCAATAATTTGGGCTTGATTTGAAGCGTAATATTTCATTTTTTGCCCAAATTGTTTTAATCCTTCTTGTAATGGTCTTGCGATAAAATCAGGCAAAACGGCACTCATATCTGAGGAAATTAAACCTGGTTGATAGGATGTATCTAATAAATTTTTCGAAACTTTATTTTTGATAAAATCGTCAACTAATTGAGCAGGAGCAGTTTGTCCTCCGCCAGCCATTTGACAGGCTTTTTGCTCTAATTCTTTTTGTAATTGTAAACCTGCTAATGCCCCAAACTGTTTGTAAGGTTGTAAATCCACCTCATTGATAGCGACAACCATGCCCGAATTAGCAAATTTTGAATCTCTACGAGAAGGAGACATTCCATTGACCACTAATTCTCCTGGAGCTGTGGCGGAGGGAACAATAAATCCTCCTGGACACATACAAAAAGAAAAAACGCCTCTTTGAATACCCTTAAAAAAAGTTTGCCCCACCAAACTATAAGACGCAGCGGGTAAATATTTTCCCCTTTCTGGACGATGATACTGTAACGAATCTATCAGACTTTGTTGATGTTCAATCCGAACTCCCATTGCATAAGGTTTCGCCTCAATTAACACATCACGTTTTTGGCATAATTCAAAAATATCTCTTGCCGAATGTCCAGTAGCTAAAATAACTCCTAAGCCTGATATTTCATTACCATTTTCTAAAATAACACCTTTTATTTCTTTATTTTGAAGGATAAAATCAGTCACTTTCGTGTTGAAATGAACTTCTCCGCCTGCCGACAAAATACTTTCACGTAGTTCTGCGACCAATTGAGGCAATTTATTAGTGCCAATATGGGGGTGAGCATCCACTAAAATTTCTTCCGTTGCTCCATGTGCTACAAATATTTCTTGAACACGACGAATATCGCCACGTTTTTTACTTCTCGTATATAATTTACCATCCGAGTAAGTTCCTGCACCACCTTCGCCAAAGCAATAATTGGATTCTGGATTAACAATATGGTCTTTATTGATAGCCGCTAAGTCTCGTCTTCTTGTTCTAACGTCTTTACCTCGTTCAATAAGAATTGGTTTTATGCCTAATTCAATTAAACGAAGTGCCGCAAATAATCCTGCTGGGCCTGCTCCGACAATAATGGCTTGTCGAGCGTTTGATACATTTTGATATTTTTTTTGAAAAGCAATGACAGGTGTAGGCGTTTCATCAACAAATACTTCTGCTGAAACATTTACTTTTACTTGCCTTCCACGTGCATCAATTGAACGTTTCAGAGGACGAATAAATGATGGAGCATTTTCTGGTAAGCTAAGAAGTTGATGAAGATGTGTTCTGAAATTTTCTTGGTCAAATGCAATTTCAGGTTCTAAGACAAGGGAAAATTGTTTGTGCATAATGAGTAACACAGACTTCAGTCTGTACAAAGATTAAATTAACAGACTTAAAGTCTGTGTTACTAAAACTATTTCAATGGTAAGAAAACCATATTCACAGGGATTTCTGTATTATTGTATTTTATATTGTTTCTCAAAATCATTTTTTGTTTTGATAATTCAATTACACCAAATGTTCCCTTAAAACCTTGAATATTGATGTCTAATTTGGTATCATTTTCAGAAAGTCCCCATGTGCCATAAGACGCAGGTTGTTTAGAAATTTTGTCGTAAGAACGAACAATGCCCGTATTTTCAAAAATATAGGTCAATTGATTGATAAATTTAGCATCTCCCGCAAACAAAGCAGGGTCTATCGGAGTATTGTCAGCCAATGTGAAACCATCCACAATCCATTCGGTTGATTTTATGGCATCGGTTTTGGTAACTGCTGGGTCAGTTGTTGAGTCTTTAGCACAAGAAAAAATACTTAGACTTAAGATTAAAATAAATAATAATTTGATGCGTGTCATATCGTTATGGAGTTATAATTTCGAAATATTAAAATTATACGATTAAAATTAAATTGTCGTATGATGAACAATGAATACAAATTTAAAAATTTTAATTGATGAATGTTTGACATTTATCCAGTAAACGTGATAAAAAAGGGTTTTATTTTTTTGTTTTTTATTCTGACGAATCAAGTTTTGGGACAAACTGATTGTCAAATGTCTTTTTCATACACTCGTTCCACGAATAATGGTGTTGTTAATTGGCAACAATTTCCTGAGTTTTCTCTTCCATTCAAGATAGTTTATAATGGGCCAAGATTTGGCGATTCTTTGCAATTACCTTTAAAACACGGCTTTACTCATTTAGCCAATTTTAATCGTCATGATGGTAATTTACCCTTAAAGAATAGAGCGATTTTGTGGGGCGGTGTTGCCAGTTTAGTAGGGCAACCGTGGTATGAAATCGAGAGTCCTTGGGCAAATGATTTGACAAAATATCAAGAAAAATGGAATACTGATATGCGAGCAATGGCAGGAATGTTTAATGATACGCAGGGGCAAGCAATGCCAAATTTAGATATTTTATTGTTAGATGTTGAGCGTGAAATTCCCACCGATGCTGCCATTCGTTTCTTGAAATCAGATACTACTTTGCCTGCTCAATACCGTAAATTATCAGATGTTGATTTTACGGAAAGATACAAATTAGATTTGTCTAAATTATATGCAGAACCTATTAAGTATTTGAAAGCCAATGGAATATCAAATGCTACCAACTTTGCTTCATATTCTGATGCTCCTGTCAAAAACTCAGAATTTCCGCTGAATTATACATGGCAGGAATGGCAAACTTCTGACAAAGTGTTGAATTATTACATGGTGGATTCGGTCAGTAAAAAAGTAGGAGGGGAGTTTTATCAACAGAATACGTTTTTAGCACCTTCAGCATATTTTTGTTACGAATATAGTTTATTGAAAGAATATCCCAATATTGCTTATCAGCTTTTCCAGATTGAAGCTAATGCTGCAAGAAGCGAGAAAGAAATTATGCTTTTTCAATGGCTTACTTATAATAAGTGTCAGGCAAATTCAACTTATCGCTATAACATCGCTATCAAAGATTATTTAATTGAGGCTCAGGCTATTTTTCCCTATTTCTCAGGGGCAAAAGGTGTTTGGCTCTGGGAAGGCCCCATTACTCCTGATACCCTTAACTATTCTACTTACGAAACTTACATAAACTCATTGTATCGCCTTTCGCAGTTTAAAGATTTTTTCGTAGGAAATCATCGCTTAGTTATTCCAAAATCAGCTTATCAGCATTTTCAAGACCGTGACCCCGTTTGGCGTGGCGTGGTAAAAGGAAATGAAATTTTGATTGCAGCTATTAATGAATTTGCCAATGATAATGAAACGACGGAACTGTTGGTGAGTTACGGCGGATGGTCGCAAAAAATTCAATTAAAGGGCAAGCAGACATTTTTGTGTAAATTCCCTTTGCCCGATTTGCAAACCAATTATTTACTGTACCCAAATCCGTCAAAAGGAACATTTACTTTTGAATATTTTGGGGATACATTCTTGACTGGAAATCTTAAAATTGTTGATATTTTAGGAAGAGAAGTTCTAAATCAACATTTGTCTGGCAATAGTAGAAAACAATCGTTTGATTTGAAATTAGCCTCTGGAAGCTATTTTTTGCAGTATGTGGAGGGTGAAAAAACTCTGACGAAGAAGATTGTTATTGAGTAGTTCTAAACCCTTCCCGAAAATTCTGAAACTTTCGGGAAGGGTTTTAAGTGATTTTAAAATCGGAACTATCTACAATTTGTCGCAGAATAAAATTAGCCCACAGATTGTACTGATTCAACTGATTTACACGGATAAATTTAAAGAAAAATCAGTGTAAATCTGTTTTATCTGTTCTATCCGTGGTCTAATTTTGTCTTGCGACAAATAGTAGATAATTCCGTTTAAAATTAATCTTTATTTCTTTTTTCATAAGAGCGACCGTACTTTTTCTTCATTTCATCGGCGTGGTTTCTTCTTACATTTACTTTCTTATTTTTATCCGACTTTTCGTGGAATGCTTCGCCAGCTCCTTCTCTTTTTGGGGCTTTTACTTCGGTTGCTTTGGTATAAACTTTAGGTATTTCGTCTAATAAAGTTTGGGCTGAAATCTGAACGTTTTCAGGAAGTTCCAATTTAGGAATTTCATAATTCATCAGTTTCTCAATTTCTGCCAAATATTCCATTTCTCTTTCAATCACGAATGACATCGCAACTCCTTTTCGTTCAACTCTACCTGTACGACCGATGCGGTGAACATAATTTTCGGGAGCATTGGGTAGGTCAAAGTTGATAACGTGCGTAACTCCCGCCACGTCTAAACCACGAGCGATGACATCAGTGGCAATTAAGAATCTTATTTTACCTTCTTGAAAATCATTTACCGAAGCAAATCTATGATTTTGAGCCTTATTTGAGTGAATAACACTCATTGAATCGGCAAATTCTTCCGTTAATTCTTCAAAAACAAGGTCGGCCAAATGCTTCGTTGACACAAAAACCAAAACTTTACTCATGTCTGGATTTTCGTTTAATAGCAATTTTAAGAAGTTGATTTTCGTGAAGAAGTTGGGAACGGAGTAGTAAGATTGGGCAATATTATCTAAAGGTGTTCCAACGGGCGTTGCTTCAATTCTTAATAAATCATTGAAATAATCTTCAATCAGAATTTCTACTTCGTGATTTAAGGTTGCCGAAAACATCAAATTTTGTCTTTTTTCGGGTAAACGGTCGAAGATATTTTTTAGTTGAGCTCTAAAACCCAAATTGAGCATTTCGTCAAATTCATCGATGACTAATTTTTTAATCCCTTTTGGTTTTAAAACACCCGTCGCCAATAAATCAACAATTCGTCCAGGAGTACCTACCAACATATCTAAACCTTGTGCAACCTCCGCTGCTTGTGGTCTTAAATTGACACCGCCGTAAACACCTACAACGTTCATACTCAAATATTTACTTAATTTTTGAACTTCTTCAACCACTTGAATTACTAATTCACGAGTGGGAACAATGATCAAAAACTGAGGGTTTTTCTCTTTTGAAAATTTGAATTGACGGAGACACGGTAATAAATAGGCAAATGTTTTACCAGTACCCGTTTGGGCTATTCCACAAACATCCCTGCCTGACATTACGGCGGAAAATACTTTTTCTTGAATAGGCGTTGGCGATGAAATACCAAGGTCTTCGAGGGCATTTAATAGTTGTTTGTTGAGATTTAATTCGTTGAAAGTCATAACGTTTGTAATAATTTTGTCACAAAGGTACGCTTAAAGATTAGGAAAGATAAATGAATGAGTACAATTTATCTTTTATGTCAATTCTCACAAAAAGAATGTTATCTCAATCCTATTTTGTCTCTGATTATTTACTTTTGCCTTCATGAAATTAAATTTATTACTCTTTATTTTGATTCTTACAGGTTGCCAAAAATCGCAACCCAAAGAAATTGATACTGCTTTTTATTTTTGGAAATCTAACTTTCAATTGCTTGAAAATGAAAAGTTTACGCTCAAAGAAAATGGCGTAAATAAACTGTATATCAAGTTCTTTGATATTTCGTGGAATGAAGGAAAACATACTTTTCAAAAAGATGCTCCAATTCGTTTTTCTGAAAAATTACCCGATTCCTGTCAGATAATTCCAGTGGTTTTTATTACGAATCAAACACTTAAAAATATTCCCCAAAATGAAGTTGATTCTTTGGCAAATTTCATTTTAAAGGGCATTTCAAAATTATCCCCCAAAGTTTATCAAGCTATTCAAATTGATTGTGATTGGACGCTTTCCACGAAACAAAAGTATTTTTCATTGTTGAAAACGCTCCAAAAATCAGACTTACATTTATCTGCTACAATTCGATTGCATCAAGTGAAATTTTATGAAAAAACAGGTATTCCGCCCGTAGAACGTGGCATGTTGATGTGCTATAATATGAGCGATTGGCGAAGTTCTATTACGTTAAATTCGATATATTCTCCCAAACTTTTAAAGCAATATACCGAACGATTGGCTCAATATCCCTTACCACTTGATGTCGTAATGCCCATTTTTCATTGGACAGTCGTGTTTAGAAATAATCGGTTTTTGTATTTTGTCAATAATTTGAGTGCCAAAACATTGAATGAAAATGAGAATTTTGTTCAAATAGCAGATAAACAGCAATTTACGGTAAAAAATGATGCTCAATTTCAAGGAATTTCAATCCGAAAAGGTGATATTTTTAGGTGTGAAGATGCTCCTTTTGAAGATATTTTGAAGGGTTCTCGCAACATTTTGGAAAAAATACCAAACCAAAAACTTACATTTGCTTTGTATCATCTTGACTCCCAAAGTATTTCTTATTATTCCCATGAACAAATTAATGAACTCCTTCACATTAACAAAACGCTCTATTAAAATTTTGGCTATTTTCACTCTCCTTGCTTGTGGCCCTGGCATGGTAGATGTGGACGAATTTATGAGTTTTTTTATGCCAGAAAGCACCAATGCAACGGCTAAAAATCAAAAATATAATTACACCAGTAGCTTTTTTTACGGAATGAATGGATTTGGAAACGAAGAAGACACCATTGACCTCTGCAAAATTGAAAACATGGCTGCTTGGCAAAAATATTGCAACAATAAAGTTTCTGGGAACGAAATAGCAAAGGGAATTTATGGGAAATTTGGTAGCTCAGTTTTGCAAAAATATTTGACTCAAAATAAAAATGAATTGGCGAAAAACTACATCATTTTAGCCAAAGAAATTGACATAGATTTTGAAAAAACAGTCAATTCTTATGAAGGTGAAGAAAATAAATATGTTTCCCAAGCGGATGTTTTAGAACAAAAAACTTTAGCATTAATCAATATTGCCAAGCAAAATAAAGATAGTTTTATTGAGGAACGTGTTGCTTTTCAGTTAGTTAAGTTTTCGGCATTGAAAAAGAATTATGAAGAAACAGTAAGTCGTTACACAAAATTGATAGAACCTATTTCACCAAAAACTTTCATTTCAGATTGGGCTTTAATGCGAAAAGCAGAAGCAGAAACCAGTTTGGGAAACAAAGCGGAGGCGTACTATGATTTTGCTCAAGTTTTTGACCGTAGTGAGTCGCACCGCAACCAAGCGGATATTGTGGTACGAGCCAGAATTGACAGTTTGGTAATTGATGATTCAGTTTTGAAATTCTGTAAAAATGACCATGAAAAATCGGCTGTTTATGCTTTTGCAGGCATTAAACCTGCAATGGATGCTTTGCCAATGTTGGAACAAATGGTAGCAATTGAACCCCAGAATCCGATGATTGAGTTAATTATGGCTCGTGAAATCAATAAAAACGAAGCTTATTATTATCGTCAAATAGAGTGGGAATATGTGGAAGATTCAACCGAGAATAAAAATAAACAACAAATTGCTTCGGATTATTGGTCAAAATTGAAAGAATTTTCGGTGAAATGTGCTGAAAACCAAAAGCTTCCTAAAACGGGGTTTTGGCAAATTGCTTCGGCTTATATGGAATATATTGAAGGAGATTTGGCAAAATCAGAGGAGTTTTTAACTCAAGCAAAATCGGTTAATTCTCAAAATAATGGCTTGAAAAATCAGATACTTATCCAAGAATTATTACTAACAAGTAAGAAAGCCAAAGAAATTACGCCCGAAGTTGAAATGGCTTATTTGCCACTGTTAGAGCAGATTGGTAAGCCTAAAGGTTTTAGAATGAGTAATGCCGTTTTAGAATCGTGCAATATCTTAGCTTCAAAATATCGTGGCGTTCAACCTGTTGCGAGTAATGAGACAAAAGGAGGTTTTCTTTCAAGTTGTTCTGGAAAGAAATCGTCGGAAAATGTGGTAGTATCTGTGCCAAATGCCATTGCAAAAGCATATTTATTGACGATGCTTACGACGTATCAAATAAATAGTGGTGAAGAATACGGTGGCTATATGTCGCAAAGAGATATGTTTCCAATAGAAGATACGACTTCATTACAAACAGTTGAAAAATTGGTTCAATATTATACAGAACCCAATAAATCTGATTTTGATAAAGGTTTACAAAAATTAGTCGGGTTTTCAAATGATCAACTTTATACGCTCATGGGCAGACGAGCAATGGACGAACACAATTACGTAAAAGCAGCGGAGGCTTTTGGAAAAGTGAATCCTAAGGTTTGGAAAGAAGAAATTTGGACTACCATGTTCAACGAAGACCCATTTTATATTTCGCCAAAATTTGGTGATGAAAAGCCAAATACGAGCTATTCGCCTTATACTTTTGCCCAAAAAATGGCTGAATTAGAAGTTAAATTAAAGGCAAATCCCAATGATGGTGAAAGTGCTTATTTATTGGGTTGCGGAGCATTTAATACCACAACGCACGGAAATTCATGGATTTTGAGACGGCACGGCTGGAGTGGTTCGGAAGTAAATTCTTACAACGGGAAAAGTTATCAAAATGATTATTATCAAGCGAATAAAGCAAAAGAATATTTTGAAATAGCCATGAAATCTGCTAATTCCGAAATTGCGGCAAAAGCTTGTTTTGGGGCAGCACAATGTGAAAGAGTGGCTTTTGATGTTTTTGTTTCGAGCCAAGATACTAATAACGAGGAAGATATGAATAAATTTACGAAGCGAATGGAAAAGGAGAGGATTGCTAAGTTTTCAACGTACTTCAAGCTCTTGAAATCGAAATACCAAAATACGGCTTATCAAAAACAGGTATTAGAAGAATGTGCGGATTATTCGGTTTTTGTGAGTGAGTAGGGACTTTCAATAATAATGGTCTGAACTATGATTTTTAGGATTTTATTTAATCTCAAAGTTTCTCAAATCTTAAAAATCATCGTTCAGACAAACAATATCATCATTAATCTGCCAAATGACCAAATTTACCATTATTAAAATCGTCAAAAGCTTCCATTAATTCTGCTCTGGTATTCATAACAAAAGGCCCATGTGCGGCAATTGGCTCATCAATTGGTTCACCACTGAGAATTAAAACGACTGAATCTTCTTTGGCTTCTACTACAAATTCTTCGCCTTCGTTGCTGAACAAAACAAAATTATCGGTTGGGACATTTTCGATACCATTTACCAAAACACTTCCTTCAATTACCAATAAACACGTATTAAAATGGGCAGGAAATGAAAAATCTGCTTTTGCTCCGCTTTTTATTTTAGCATTGAGCATATTAATGGGTGTAAATGTTGAAGCCATTCCTTCAATATTTTTATATTGACCTGCAATTACTTCAATTTCACCACCGTTATTTTCTAATTGATAACGCTCAATTTCACTATTTTTAATGGCTTGATATTTCGGTGTTGACATTTTGTCTTTGGCTGGTAAATTCACCCAAAGCTGAACCATTTGAAATTCTCCACCCGTTTTACTGAAATTTTCTTCGTGATATTCTTTATGTAAAACGCCCGAAGCCGCCGTCATCCATTGAATATCGCCTTCGCCGATAATGCCGCCGCCACCACTACTATCATGATGGGCAACTTTTCCTTTATAAGCAATAGTTACCGTTTCAAATCCACGATGTGGGTGAACACCAACACCTTTCGGTTCTTTACTTGGTGGAAAATAAAACTTTGAATTATAATCCATCATAATAAACGGACTCATGCGTTGCATATCCAAACCTCTTACGCTTGGAATAAAATTATGTACTCTAAAACCATCACCCACAAAGTGTGGTTCTCTTGGGGTTAAAACTGATTCTACTTTTTTCGTTGTCATGAAGGTAACACAGGATTCTAACCTGTCATTTTATTTTGTAACACAGGTTTCCAACCTGTCATTTTATTTTGTAGCACAGGTTTCTAACCTGTCATTTTATTTTGTAACACAGGTTTCTAACCTGTCATTTTATTTTGTAACACAGGTTTCCAACCTGTCATTTTATTTTGTAACACAGGTTTCCAACCTGTCATTTTGGTTTGTTATACAGGTTGAAAACCTGTGCTACAGTTATTGAGGAATTTGCTCGACCAAAATTTCCTGATTGGCTTTGTCAAAATACGTACAAGTCATTTTATCCAAATCAACAATCCATTTTTCCACGCCTGTTTCAGCACAATCTTTACAAAAAGTGAAATAATCGGTTTCTCCCTTTTGGTGGTTTTTTAGTTTTGAAATGAATAATTCACCACTACTTTCTTCAGCAATCGTTAGATTTTCATATTGAGCATTTGACGAAGTATTGAAATCGTCATCACCAAAATATTCGGTATGACTATCAAAGACCCACGTTTCAAAACTCTTTACGCCCAAAAGGATAATTTCTTGAATATACTTTGGAAAATCTGCTCCAGATTTTACTTTTGAATGAGCAAGTTCTATTTGTTCTACGGTAAACATAATGGGTGAATGGATAAAGTTAACAGCTATTATTTTAACATGAGTCTCTCTCAAAAGATTCACAACATACCGATTTGTAAGTATATTTGCTACCCAAAATTGAGATTAAGGCTTCATTTATTTTGCTGATTTAATCGCACCAACCCCAATATTATGAATCGTTTAGCAAAAGAAACTTCCCCCTATTTATTACAACACGCTCAAAACCCTGTGGATTGGTTTCCTTGGGGAGAGGAGGCTCTGGCGAAAGCAAAAGCTGAAAATAAGCCTATTTTGGTCAGTATTGGCTATTCAGCTTGTCATTGGTGCCATGTAATGGAGCATGAAAGTTTTGAAAAAGACGATGTTGCGGAGGTGATGAATAAACATTTTGTCAGTATTAAAATTGACCGAGAAGAACGCCCCGATATTGACGCAATTTACATGGATGCTGTGCAAGCAATGGGCGTACAAGGTGGCTGGCCTTTAAATGTTTTTTTAATGCCCGACGGAAAACCATTTTACGGAGGTACGTATTTTCCGAAACAAAACTGGATTAAATTGCTGGAAGCAGTCAACAATGGTTTTGCCAATAATCAAGAAGAACTGCAAAAATCGGCAGAAGGTTTTACCGAAAATATGCTTTTTAGAGAAACTGATAGATACGGTTTAATCTTTGAAAATCAGGATTTTGTACAAGCCGATTTAGATATGATGTACAAAAAACTGACCAATACCTTTGATGAAGAATGGGGCGGATTTCAAAGAAGTCCCAAGTTTCCGATGCCTTCCATTTGGATGTTTTTGTTGAGATATGCCAAAACGTCTCCCGAAGGATTAGCTCATTTAAAATTTACCCTCAATAAAATTGCGATTGGTGGAATTTACGACCAATTAGGCGGTGGTTTTGCCCGCTATTCTGTTGATAGTGAGTGGTTTTGTCCGCATTTCGAGAAAATGCTTTATGATAATGGGCAATTGGTCAGTTTATATTCCGAAGCTTATACACTCACGCAAGAAGAACTTTACAAAGAAACTGTTTACGAAACTATTGGCTGGCTAAAAAGAGAAATGGCCAGTCCCGAAGGTGGTTTTTATTCCGCTTTAGATGCCGATTCGGAAGGAGTGGAGGGGAAATATTACGTTTGGTACAAAGCCGAAATTGATGAGATTTTAGGAACAGATTCCGAAGCTTTCTGCAAAGATTATCAAGTTACAGAATATGGAAATTGGGAGCATGGCGTAAATATTCTTTGGAAAAATGATACAGTTTTAAACTCAAAATATAAAGAACAGATTGAGAAATTAAATCAAGAACGAAATAAACGTATTCGTCCAGGATTAGACGATAAAATTCTTTGTTCTTGGAATGGCTTGATGCTCAAAGGGTTGGTAGATGGCTATCGTGCTTTTGGTGAAGCAGAATTTTTGGAATTAGCTTTACAAAATGCTCATTTTATCAAAGATAAATTCTTGAAAGACAACATTTTGTCGCATAGTTATAAAAATGGAGAAATCAAAATTAAAGGCTTTCTCGAAGACTACGCCGCCGTAATTGATGCTTATACGAGTTTGTATCAAGCTACTTTTGAAGAAATTTGGTTGCATTTAGCCGAAAAATTAACGCTTTATGTTTGTCAGAATTTTTGGGATGAAGAAGACCAATTATTTTATTTTACCGACAAAGATGCGGAGGCACTAATTGCTCGTAAAAAAGAGATTTTTGACAATGTAATTCCGTGTTCAAATTCTATGATGGCTCGGAATCTTTATACTTTAGGCTTGTTATTGGACAGAGAAGATTTTAAGGGTTTATCTAAATTAATGCTCTGTAAAATGAAAGACTTATTGCTCAAAAATGTAGATTATTTAACCAATTGGGCGTGTTTAGCAACGCAAATGGTTTTGCCGACGGTGGAGTTTGCCATTGTTGGGAACAATGCCGACAAGTTTAGAAAAGAAATAGATTTAAGATTCCATCCCAATAAAGTTATATCTGGAACAAAAACTCAAAGTGAATTGCCTTTGTTGGAAAATCGTACTGCAAAAGCGGATGAAACCTTAGTTTTTGTCTGTTATAATAAAACGTGCCAATTACCTGTAAAGTCGGTTGAGGAGGCGTTTTTACAAATTCGGTAGATAATTTAACGCAGACGGTGGTTTTTTGTCCCGTCTGCGGTTTTGAAAATTAATACATAAATTCAATCCCTTCTGACTCCTTTTTATCGGCATACAAAATAATTTCCTGCATTTTTCCATTCAGCATAAATCGGATTGCACTGGTATTTGCTCCTTCTTTTCCTGTATTGTGGGCAAAAACGGTCAGTACATTTTGTTGATTTGGAAGAAATTTGAGAGTCAAAACTTTAGATTTTAGCGTAAGAGTATGTTTTTCGAGGAGATATTGACCATTAAAACAGACTGAAACTACATCTCCATCTTCATTTTCATGGTCAAAAAGTTGAATTTGTAATTCATTCTTGGTGATTTTATAATGATGTTTTACGATAACCTTACGTTCCATTTCACAATAAATTTTTTCAGCTTTCTGAACTTTGGCAGTAGGTTTTTGCAGTTGCATTAAAGGCAAATGATACGACATTTGAAAACCGATATACGCCCCATTTTCAAGAATATTATTTGCTCCCGTTGCTTGATTATTGTTGTAACCCGTAAAAGTATTTGAAACAAAACTTCCCGTAGGAATACCGATACGAATACCCATATCTAAGGAACGCATATCGTCGGCTCGTCGCCAGTAGGTTTTGCCAAGTTCCAGAAAGAAGAGGAAAGATTTTTGATTGACAACTTCACTTTCAATTTTAAAACCTTTGCCATTAAAAATCCATTCTTCTTGATTTTCAGCCGATTTGCCTAAATAATTCATCGTTCTGATACCCAATTGAACGTAATTTCGAGCTTCTCCCCAACTACGCCTTCCAAGTGATTTTGTGGTATATGTTGCACTTGCCGATAATCCTGAATAACGCATGGTGTTTTGCCATAAACTTGCCGTTTTATTATTCACAAAGAATCGGAAATCGTTTCCAATCGAATAACTATGCGGAATACAGGCATAATATACACCAGCTTCGCCTCTGAAAATTCGGTCGTTTTTTAATAATTTAGAAATATTTAAGCCTAAATCAAACGACCCGATTAGTCCAGTTAATTCAGTTTTCCCCGCTCGATTTACGCTTGAATTAATGGGGAAAGCAGTAAATGGAAACGGAAAATAACTAAAAACCCCTTGTTGAAAACCACTTGGAATGGTTGAAGATTGTGGCAAACCAAAAGTGAATATTGTACCAGAAGGATGAATAGAAATTGAACTAATGCCTTGTTTATTAGATAATTGAGCGTTGCAGTTTAAAGTTAGCACTAAACAGTTAACAGTAATTAATAGGAGAAGAAACTTGTATGTGCGTTGTCCAATATTCATTCTAAATTTTTAGTTTAATTGTAGTACACGGCAAACTGAAAACCACATTAACTTTTCAACTCATAATACTTACCGCTTTAACCCCATTCGCCATCACCTTTTAACTCCTTTACTTTATTCTCTCAGGATTTTCATTTACAAAAGCACCCCAACCTTTTTTCGTTCCTTTCATGGTAGCCATAATACTTGTTCCGTGAAAGTGGTGACAAACCGCAATGCCCAAAGCATCCGTTGCATCAAACATTTTAGCATCTAATTTCATCTTCAAAAGGTTATCAAGCATTGCTGCCACTTGTTCTTTTGAGGCATTTCCGTTGCCTGTCACCGATTGTTTTACGGTTTTGGGAGAATACTCAACAATTGGAATTTCACGAGAAAGTGCTGCTGCCATCACCACACCTTGAGCCCTGCCCAATTTTAGCATAGATTGTACATTTACCCCAAAAAATGGTGCTTCAATTGCCATCTCATCAGGCAAAAATTCTTCAATGATACCAATAATACGCTCGTAAATTTTCTTTAATTTCATTCCTTGCGTTGTATATTTGCTTACGTTTATGACTCCATACTGCAAAACTTTCATAGAATCACCTTGCGTCAAAATTACACCATAACCCATAAAACGAGTGCCTGGGTCAACTCCTAAAATTATTTTTTCTTTTATTTCAGCCATAATGCAAAATACCCAAGAAACGCCACCCAAAACAAGCATTTTATCCGAAAAACTATTTCTGATAATTAAATGGGTAGTTTTTGCATTAATATTTATCATTCTTTTCAAAACTCTCCAACAAAAACAAGAAAATATTTATAGTTTAATTCGGGAATTTCAAGGGATTTCTATTCAAGAAAATTTGCATTACTTGGTTTTCATTATTGGATTAATAATTCTTAATTGGGGTTTTGAAGCTAAAAAATGGCAAATCTTAGCCCGAAAAATTGAAAATATTACTTTTATAGACGCATACCAATCTGTTTTGGTTGGCTTGACATTAGGTTTTATTTCGCCTGCCAATTTGGGCGATTTTGCAGGACGATTAATGAAATTGAAAAGCAAAAACCGTTCGGAAGGTATCGGCTCAATTTTATTAGGAAATGGCATTCAATTTTATGTTTCAATCATCTTTGGCGTGATAGCCTATGGTGTCATTAGCTCAAAAAATATTTCAATTTTCGACCAAATAATCTTTTGTTTGTTGATTTTTATCTTGATTTTAGGGGTTTTTGTGTTCCTTTTCCGTCAGAGAATAACCTTATTTTTAAGTGATTTTCAATGGGTAAAAAGATACGAAAATCACCTGAAAGCTATCACAGAATTTGATTTAAGAGAATTTAGAACCGTTTTCTTCTGGTCGGTTTTACGTTATCTAACCTTTTCAATACAGTTTGTCTTCGTGCTTATTATTTTTCAAATAGATATTTCTTTGTTTGAATTATGGGCGATTTCATGTTTAGTTTTACTGTTCAAAACCATTATTCCACCCATCAATTTTTTGAGTGATTTAGGTGTGAGGGAGTTTTCTGCATTGCATTTTTTTAGTTTATATTCAGTTCAAACGTCTTCAGTTGTTACGGCTACATTTTTTTTGTGGTTGATTAATATTTTACTTCCTGTTATCGTAGGGGGATTTTTATTTTTTAAATCTAAATAGCACAGGAATTTTCCTATTAATTGGGTAAGACACTTTTGGGTAAGATTCCCATGTTACATAAAACGTAAATCAATGCTTTTCTTTTTGATTATCAATATTTTGTACGCACTTTTCAACCTTGTACTGGTATTTACATGGTTGAAAATGAATCGTGAAAAAGTTTCAATAATAAGTGAAAAAAATACAAAATTAACTGTCGTTATTCCTGTGAGAAATGAGGAGGATAATATTGTAAAAATTTTACAAGACCTTGATAGTCAGAATTATCCATTTGGAAATTTTGAGGTAATTATAGCAAACGACGGTTCGACGGACAACACGGAGAATTTGGTTTTGGCATTTCAAGAAAAAGCAAAATATACCTTGAAATTGCTTAATGTTTTTGATGATAAAAGTGCTTCACCCAAAAAGCGGGCAATTCAAAAAAGTATTGAAATATCTTCGGGAGAATTAATCATTACAACCGATGGCGATTGTAGGGTTTCTGAAAATTGGTTGGTTTCCATTGAACAAATTTTTAAGGCCACAAACGCCAAATTGGTCAGTTCTCCTGTCTCTTTCATAAATGAAGAAAGTTTTTGGAATACTGCTCAGATAATTGAGTTTGCCAGTTTAATAGGCTCTGGAGCTTGTGCCATGTACCTGAAAAAGCCCAATATGTGCAATGGAGCGAATATTGCATATACCCGTGATGTTTTTGAGGAAGTCGGAGGGTTTTCGGGAAATGAACATTTAGCTTCGGGCGACGATGAGTTTTTAATGCACAAAATTGCTCATAAATATCCCGATAAAGTGGTTTTTAATTCTAATAAAGATGCCATTGTACTCACAAATGCTCAACCCAATTGGCAACATTTTTACCAACAACGCCGACGATGGGCGAGCAAATGGAAATATTATAAAGATTGGAAGGTTTCGGCTTTAGCAATCTTTATTTTTATTGTAAATTTGGGTGTTATTTACAGTCTGGCGACTTTGAATTATACAAATTTATTAGTTAAGTTTTCATCTGAATTTGTTTTTTTATCGCTGATAATCAGGTTTTTAGGGCATCATGGTAAAATTAAATATATTCCAATTATTCAAATTTTCTATCCATTTTACGTGGTCTTTTTTGGGTTAATTGCCCAAGGAAAAGGTTATACTTGGAAAGGTAGAAAATTGTCGTAAAATATGGTTATTCACAAAACAAATTTTTTAATGCGGGCTTTATATCCCGATTTTCTTTGGCGAATTCCGACTAAAGAAAAGGAAATTTATTTGACTTTTGACGATGGCCCAATTCCAGAAGTTACTGAATTTGTCATGGAAGAATTGGCAAAATTTAACGCAAAAGCTACCTTTTTTTGCATTGGAGATAATATTGCCAAACATTCAGAGGTATTTCAACAGGTTGTAAATCAGGGTCATACCGTTGGGAATCATACTTTTAATCATTTGAAAGGTTGGAACACTGAACAGAATGTATATTTGAACAACTTTGATTTATGTCAGGCTGAAATAGAAAATAAGTCGAAGCAATCAACGAATTTTTTTAGACCACCTTATGGCAGAATAAAACGAAATCAAGCAAAAGAAATACTGAAAACTCACCAAATTGTGATGTGGGATGTGCTGACGGCTGATTACGACCAAAATATAAACAAAGAACAAGTTTTGAAGAAAACGTTACAATATACAGATGATGGTTCAATTGTACTTTTTCATGATAGCATAAAGGCAAGTAAAAATATGATGTATGCCTTGCCACGGATGTTAGAATATTTTTCAGAACAAGGCTATGCCTTTAAAAAAATGTAGTGTTCGGCAGATGCGGAATACTGATGAAACCTCTTAAAAATCACTTATGAATTACCCCAAAATAACAATATGGATTGCGGCACGAAATGAGGAAGATAATATAATTAATTGTCTTCATTCAATCGAACGATTGGATTATCCCAAAGATTGTTTGCAGGTATTAATTGGAAATGATAGCTCAGAAGATAATACAAAATGGTTTGTAATTGATTTCATAAAAGGAAAAGATAGTTTTCAATTAATTGATATTCAAAAGGTTATTAATAATCAGAGAGGTAAAGCAAATGTTTTAGCCAATCTTTATGAATATTCTACTGGTAAATATTTCTTGATTTGTGATGCCGATGTAACCGTTAATCCTGATTGGGCAAAAGGGATGATTACTAATTTTGAGAAGGATTCAAGAGTTGGTCATCAAGTAGGAATTACGTCTATTCGTGGGCATAAAATGTGGCATCATTTTCAATCAATAGATTGGCTTCATGCTCTGAGCTTACTGAAATTTGCAGCCGATTTAAAAATCCCTTTGACGGGTTTAGGGAATAAT
The DNA here is from genome assembly GCF_034931005.1 of Arcicella sp. LKC2W. Taxonomy (NCBI): domain Bacteria; kingdom Pseudomonadati; phylum Bacteroidota; class Cytophagia; order Cytophagales; family Flectobacillaceae; genus Arcicella; species Arcicella sp. LKC2W. The sequence continues at coordinate 61,903 of NZ_JAYGIN010000001.1, read as the reverse complement.
TCTGCGGTTAGTCGTGAGGCTTATGAAAGTACGGGTGGTTATGCAAAAATCCCTTTTTCTATAACCGAAGATTTTGCATTATTCCACGAAGTTGTGCAAAAAAGGTTCTCTTTCAAAAATACCATTAATCAGGAAGTTTTTAATCAAACCTTACCGATGTTCAACCTTCGGGAGTTTTTGCATCAACGAAAACGCTGGATGGTTGGAGCTTTGCAATGTCCTTGGTGGATTGTTGGCTTGTTGTTTTTTCAAGCACTATTTTTACCAATTTTAATAATCATCGGATTAACTTTTTCATGGAAATTAGCGGGAATTTTATGGTTATTGAAGTGGATAAATCAAACGATTACGGTTTTACCGACAATTATAAAATTGAAAGAATATCATCTCATTAAACACCTATTTTTGTACGAATTTTACGCTAATTGGTGGCAAATAACAATGATTTTCTTCTATTATTCACCCGTTAAAGTAGATTGGAAAGGGAGAGTTTATTAGATAGAGGATAGAGTTTAGAGGATAGATTTCAGAGGATAGAGATTAGAAGATAGATGTTAGATTATAGAGAATAGAGGATAGATGTTAGATTATAGAGAATAGAGGATAGATTTCATTCAAGTCCGTCAAAAAAAAATGAAATATTAGATTTGAATTGGAACTATCAATATGAATTAAGCATTGCCTCTAATCTCTAATCTCTAATCTCTAATCTCTAATCTCTAATCTCTAATCTCTAATCTCTAAAAAAATATTAACAAAAATGAATTTAAGTATTATTGAAACGCACGCTCATATTTATGATGAGGTTTTTGCAGAAGACCGTGCCATTATGTTAGAAAAGGCTTTTTCGGAAGGAGTTTCTGAAATTTGGATGCCCAATTGTGCCTCTGAAACAATTGAAGGTATGATGGCTTTAGCAGAACAATATCCAACCAAATGTTTACCCATGATGGGTTTGCATCCTTGCTATGTGAAGGAGGATTTTGAGAAAGAATTATACATTGTTGAAGAATGGTTGAATAAATATAAATTCTTGGCGATTGGTGAAATTGGTATGGATTTATATTGGGATAAAACCTTTCAAAAACAGCAGGAAGAGGCTTTTTTAACACAGTGCCAATTGGCAAAAAAACATAATTTATGGATTGATATTCACTCAAGAAATGCGTTTTGGGAAACGGTTGAACTCATAGAAAAGAATGCCGACCCGAATTTAAAAGGAATTTTCCATTGCTTTAGTGGAGATTTAGCAGATGCTCAAAAAGCTATTGAATTAGGCTTTTTATTGGGAATTGGTGGCGTTGTAACTTTCAAAAATGGTGGTTTGGATAAAATTTTACCACACATCAGTTTAGAAAATATCGTTTTGGAAACTGACGCTCCTTATCTCGCTCCTGTTCCGTATCGTGGCAAAAGAAATGAACCTGCTTATCTCACTATCATTGCTCAGAAAGTTGCTGATACGATGGAAGTTAGTGTTGAGCAAGTGATTGAACAGACAACTTTGAATGCGAAGAGTCTTAGGTATTGAGTATTAAGTACAAAGTCTTAGGTATTAAGTACAAGTATAATGAAATCTTAATACCATTGGCACTTCTTAGGACTTAATACTCAAGACTTAATACTCAAGACAATACACAAAAAAACTTCATCAATGAAAACGATAAAAATAAAAACAAAAGCCGATGGCAATAACGATGTAAAAGTGCTTGTCATTTACACAGGAGGCACTTTAGGAATGGTTTATGATGCTAAAACGGATAGTTTAGTGCCTTTTGATTTTGCTCAAATTCCAGATAATTTGCCCGAAATGGCTCGTTTAGATTTCGAAATTTCAGTGCTTACTTTTGACAATCTGTTGGATTCTTCTAATATGAATCCGCAAGTTTGGGTACAATTAGCCGAAATTATTAAAGAAAATTATACTCAATACGACTCTTTTGTGGTTCTGCACGGAACGGATACAATGGCTTACTCGGCCTCTGCCTTGAGTTATTTATTGGAAAATTTGAATAAACCTGTCATTTTTACAGGAGCTCAATTACCCATTGGAGTTGCTCGTACTGATGCGAAGGAAAATTTCATTACAGCTCTGGAAATTGCGGCTGCTCAAACCCATAATCGCCCGATTATTTCAGAGGTTTGTATTTACTTTAACTCGCTTTTATTGCGTGGAAATCGGGCAAGGAAAAACGAAAGTGTTCAGTTTAATGCCTTTAAATCAGAGAATTACCCTGTTTTAGCCGAAGCAGGAATTAAAATCGAATACAATAAGCCCTATTTGAAAAGCTATGAACAAAATGCCGAATTGCAGGTTCATCATACTTTTGATGATAATGTTCTTATCTTAAAATTATTCCCAGGCATTACGGACAAAGTTGTTCGTAATGTATTAGAAATTAAAGGTTTACGTGGTGTTATTTTGGAAACTTATGGTTCGGGCAATGCTCCAACTGATGAATGGTTTTTGAAATTGATGAAAGAATTTATTGACAAGGGCATAATTATTTTTAATGTTTCACAGTGTAACGGCGGTCGTGTTACGCAAGGACGATACCAAACGAGTCATTTTTTGCAAGAAATTGGCGTGGTGAGTGGTGCAGACATTACCACCGAGGCTGCGATTACGAAATTGATGTTTGCATTGGGACAAAGCGATGATATTCAGGAAGTTAGAGCAATGCTCAAACGGTCAATTGCGGGAGAAATGTCCTAACGATATTTGGGGATTTTGGGAAAGATGACATCAACTGAGTAACAGACAAATGGCTTCATAAACAAGATTTTTGCCTAATAGAGACTTTGCTTTTGAAAATCTTTCTTCTTGTGTAATGTCTTGATTTAAAGCAAATTGTTGTAATTCTTCTTCAGTAGGTAAAGACTCTAAATTGCCTAATTTCCCTAAATCGTTTCCAGATAATTGAGTAGAATATTTTATAAAATCAGGCAATTTATCAATGCCTATGCCTTGTTTTGTACTTGGTTTGGGAACTTTGAATAAGGTTTCTGGACTAATTCTGGCGTACCAATCTCCTCCTAAACGAGCTACCCAATCTGTTTTTAATTGGTCAATTTTTCTATTTTCGTCTAAAATATGTTCTGCAAAATGAGCCATTAAAATCTCACAAACCACAATGTTTGCTGTTCCGTATTCTTTGATTTCCAATACTTTACATTCAAATTGCACAGGCGATTCTTTTACTCTTGGTGGTTGAACGAGTAATGATTTTTCTTCTGTAAAACCCGCTTTCATAAATTCATTTACACCTTTGGGATATTCGCAACTGGTTAGAGACATTTGTTGAACCATTGAATAATCCACCAAATTGATTACTACTTCTGGAACTTCGTGCAAATTTTCAGTTGTATTTTTCTGACTGCCATCTTTGCCTCGTCTATTCGGTGAAAAAACGAGTATTGGAGGATTTATACCTACAAAATTGAAAAAACTGAAAGGACTCAAATTTACATTTCCGTTTAAATCAATGGTCGAAGCAAAAGCAATTGGACGGGGTGCAATTGCAGATGTAGCGTATGTATAAAATTCTCTTGAATCAATATTTTTAGGGTCAATAGTCATGTTTTATTTGCTTATAAATTTGCCAAAACTGTTCCTTTTACTTCTCCAAATCCAATTCTGATGTCATTTTTTTCAGAGAATCCTCGAATAATTACAGTGTCCTTATCTTCCAAAAATGTACGTTTTGAACCATCTTTTAGCATCAATTCAATTTTCCCATTGGCAGTTAATTCTAATAATGAACCGAACGTACCGATTTCTGAACCCGAAATTGTTCCAGATGCCAAAACGTCTCCTGTATTCAAATTACAACCGTTTACGGTATGATGAGCAATTTGTTGAGCGACATTCCAGTACATTTTTTTAAAATTTGTTCGGCAGATTTCAGTTTCTTCTGAATTTCCATTTTGAATTGATACGCTTAATTCTATGTCAAAATTCCGTAATCCTTCTGTTTTTAAATAATCAAAAACGGCTGGATTTTGTTCTGGAGACGCTACTCTGAATGGTTGTAATGCTTCAATACTGACGACCCAAGGTGAAATTGATGAGAAAAAATTTTTTCCTAAAAATGGGCCAAGTGGCTGATATTCCCAACGTTGAATGTCTCGTGCCGACCAATCGTTGAAAAGTACAAAACCAAACACATAATCTTCTGCTTCTGAGGTAGAAATGGATTCCCCAATTTTAGAGCTTTTTCCGATAATGGTTGCTATTTCTAATTCAAAATCTAAGGCTTTAGTTGGGGTAAAAATTGGGGTTTGATTATCCTCCGATAAAATTTGTCCTTTTGGACGATGAAAATTTGTCCCAGAAACAAATATCGAAGAGGCTCTTCCGTGATAGGCAACAGGCAAATTTCGCCAATTGGGTAAAAGGGCATTTTGTGGGTCACGGAATAATTTACCTACGTTGGTGGCGTGTTCAATGCTCGAATAAAAATCGGTATAATCTCCAATTTGAATTGGCAAGTGCATTTTTACGTCCGATTGTTTTGCCAAACCATGTTCTAAAACAAGGTTTTTTTCTGTAAAATCGAGAGACAAAATATGCTGAATTTTTTGTCTGATTTCTTGATTTTTTCTCCTTCCCAAAGCCATTAAAGGGTTTAGATTTTGAGCAAAAAAAACGTGTTTGTCAAAATCTAAGTCGTGGAAAAAATCCATATTTTGGCAAAACTGTACATCTAAAATTTCATTACCGATGGCAATTCCTATTTTTTTAATGCTTTGATTATCAATTGAATAAACGCCAAAAGGAAGATTGTGAATTGAAAAATCAGAGTTTTTAGGTACGTTTATGTATGTGTCAATGATTTGAGTTTGCATATTTTAAAAAGCTAAAATAATGCAAACGATTCATTGCCAATATTTTAGCCTGTAATATTTGTATAAATTGAATCTAAAATTCTAACGAAGGTTTTATAATCATCATCGTTCAAATCTCCCCAACCCTTTCTCCGCACCTCAGCCACAATTGGATATGCTTCATGAAATTTGTTTCTACCCGCCTCAGTGAGTGTAATATTGAATTTACGACGGTCATTTTCCGCCATTTTACGTTCAGCCAATTGTTTTTTTACCAATAAATCAATAATTCTGGTAACTGTTGGGGCATCTTTTACGGTCATTTCTGCCAACTCATTTTGACTAACTCCGTTGGCTTCATGTCTGAAAATATGGTCTAAAAGTACCCATTGGTCAACCGTTAAATCAACATTGAGGTCATCTAATTTTTTTTGTAGGCTTTGACGAATTTTTTTAATCGTGGTATCAATTTTAAAAAAATAAGCTCGGTTATCAGCAGTATTTGGAGTCATAAGAAAAGGTAAGATTTATATAATTCGGTTTTGTAAATAATTGACTTAACAATAATTAGTTACCAAATTAATGAATTTAACCTTTAATTCCGAACTTCCAAACGCCAAATGTGGGTTTAAAGCGTTCCACGAAGGGCTTGTTCTCTTTCGATTGCCTCAAAAAGTGCTTTGAAATTTCCTTTTCCGAACGATTTTGCTCCTTTTCTTTGTATGATTTCAAAAAACAAAGTTGGTCTCGAAACGATTGGTTTTGTGAAAATTTGGAGTAAATATCCATCTTCGTCACGGTCAACCAAAACGCCCAAATTTCGCAATTCACTTAATTCTTCTTCAATTTTTCCTACTCTATCCAAAAGGGTATCATAATAAGAATCAGGCACTTGCAAAAACTCAATACCTCTTGATTTCATGGCTACAACCGTCGAAACAATATCATCAGTCGCTACTGCTATGTGTTGTACGCCTGAGCCACCGTAAAAATTGAGGTATTCTTCAATTTGAGATTTCTTCTTGCCTTCAGCAGGTTCATTAATTGGAAATTTGATTTTTCCATTCCCATTTGACATCACTTTTGACATTAAAGCGGTGTATTCCGTTGAAATATCTTTGTCGTCAAAACTAACTAATTGACTGAATCCCATTACGTTAGCGTAAAAATCTGTCCAACGATTCATTTCATTCCAACCTACATTTCCTACGCAATGGTCAATATATTTTAAACCAATTGATTCAGGCTGATAAGTTGGATTCCACGCTTTAAAATGGGGCAGAAATATTCCTTTGTAATCTTTACGTTCCACAAAAATATGGATGGTATCGCCGTAAGTTTTTATCGCCGCACGTTTTACACTGCCAAATTCGTCTTGTTCAGCAATCGGTTCAAAAACCATTTCTGCACCCCTTTTTATGGTTTCGTGGAATGCCTTTTCTGCATCATCAACCCAAAGAGCAATTGCCTTTACGCCATCTCCGTGCAAGTCGATATGTTTCCCAATTTCAGTTCCACCAACTAATGGTGTCGTCAGTACAATTCTGATTTTATCTTGTTTCAGTACATAACTTTCTTGTGTTTTTACACCTGTACTCAAGCCCGAATAGGCGAGCGGTTGAAAACCCAGGGCAGTTTGAAAAAAATGAGCTGATTGTCGGGCATTTCCTACATACAATTCTAAATAGTCCGTTCCATTGATGGGGAGAAAATCGCCAGTGTTGGAATTATTAGCATTTTCAAGTGTTTGATATTCAGATGTTTGCATATTGATAGTTGATTTTAGTGTCTTTTATTGGAAAACTTAAATATTTTGGAAAAAGCCCAAGTCTTTTCTCTAATTCGGCTTCAATTGCTTGAATGGAATCGAATAATTGTTGGTAAGAATCAATCACAAAATATTGTTCTTGATAATGTTCTTTGATGTAAGGCGTATCAAAAATCTGTTGAATATTGTACGGCAATCGTTTGGGTTTATCCGATGCTAAACAATAAATACTCTCGCCCGATGAGGATAAAATCCCTGCTCCGTAAATTTTAAGTTGCTCATTTTCAAGTATTAACCCGAATTCAATGGTGTACCAATATAACCGTGCGATATACTCAATGGCGGTTGAGTTATCGACAAATCGGAGGGCAATGCGGGCTAATTCTTCCAAAAAATGACAAACTGATTGGTTCGATAAAAGTGGAACATGACCAAAAATATCATGAAACATATCTGGTTCTTCCAAATAGTCAAGTTGTTGCCGTTTACGTAACCAAGTTGAGGCACAAAAACGTTGATTTTTCATTAATTCAAAAAAAGGTTTGTTCGGAATTAAACCCTCCACAACATGAATTTGCCAGCCCGTTTTTGCTTTCAGAATTGCATTGACTTTTTCATAATTTGGAATCTGATTTTCAGAGAAATCAACTTCGGCAATTCCATCCAAATATGCCTGACTTGCCATGGGTTGCAGTTGTTTTATTTGTCGGTTGAAAAGAATTTTCCAAACCTCAAAATCTTCTTCGGTATAGGCAGAATAGTCTTGTGACATCGTGTGAATTTTAGAAAAGGTTAAACATGAATTTCAAATCAAAGCCAAGATTTATAATATTTTCCATCGTCTAATTTTAGGGCTTCTTCGGTGAGCATCAACGGTTTAAAAGTGTCAATCATAACTGCCAACTCATGCGTTTCTGTCTTACCAATGCTTCGTTCCATAGCTCCAGGATGTGGCCCATGTGGAATACCCCCAGGATGTAAAGAAATGTGTCCTTGGGCAATATCATTTCTGCTCATAAAATCACCATCTACATAATATAAAACCTCATCCGAATCAATATTTGAATGATTATAAGGAGCAGGAATTGCTTTGGGATGATAGTCATACAAACGTGGGCAAAATGAACAAACCACAAAAGCACTGGTTTGGAATGTTTGGTGAACAGGAGGCGGTTGATGTACTCTTCCTGTGATAGGTTCAAAATTATGAATTGAAAATCCCCACGGAAAATTATAGCCGTCCCAACCTACCACATCAAAAGGATGTGAAGCGTAAACTACTGAATGTAAGGTGTTTTGCTTTTTTATTTTGATGAGAAAATCTCCTTTTTCGTCAAAACTTTCTAAATCTGTCGGTAATTTGTAATCTCTTTCACAAAATGGAGCGTGTTCTCCCATTTGCCCGAAGTGGTTTCGGTAGTTTTTGGGTGTATAAATTGGATGAAAGGATTCCACAAATAATATTCGATTGTCTTCCGTATCAAAGTCAATTTGATAAATCATTCCTCTCGGAATAATTAGATAATCTCCGTATTCAAAATCAATATTTCCTACAAGTGTTCTTAATTTTCCAGAGCCTCGATGTATAAACAGAAGCTCATCGGCATCGGCATTTTTATAAAAATAGTGTCTTAGCGATTTTGTGGGTGCTGCCAAACCAATGTGCAAATCATTATTTACCAAAAGTGTAGTTCTACTTTCCAAGAAATCTTCTTTTGGGGCTACATCAAATCCAATGAGTTTTCGTGATTGAACACTTTTGGAAACGGCTATTTTAGGGCTTACATCCTGACTTTCAAGTATTTCTTTTACTTGAGTTGGTCGTCTGTGGTGGTATAACAATGACGCCATACCGTCAAAGCCAATGGTGCCGAATAGTTCTTCGTAATACAATTCACCATTTGGTTTCTCAAATTGAGTATGTCTTTTGGGTGGAATATTTCCGAGTCGATGATAAATTGGCATGGTACATTTTATTTGCGAACAAATATATTTAGTATAACAACTATAGGCAAACTAATTGGTGTATTTTTTATTATTTTGAGATTATTTATTATTATTTCTACAAAAATATTTCAAAATGATTGTTACAATATGTCACTATTCCCGTCGTTATAGTGAGCAATTATATTAATTACTCATTTATTTAAACAAATCATTATTTCATGAAAAAGGCTATTATTGCTTCCTTAACGCTATTATTTGTACAAGTTGTTGCTATTGCACAAACTCCAGTTGTTCAAAATCCAGAGACTGAAGCTAAAACTGAAAAAAGAGGAGGGAGAAAAGAAGGTAAAAAAGACCGTAAAGAGGAAGGCGGAAAGAAAAAAGGTTCGGCAGAAGGCAGAGCGACTCAATATTCACAAGAATTGAAATCAAAATTGGCTTTATCTGATGACCAATATCAGAAGGTTTTGGCAGTAAATACTGAATGTATCAATCGTAAAGATGCTACAAAAGGCAATAAAGACAAAAATGCTAAAGACGAAATTAAAGCATATCGTCAAGCAGAATTTCAAAAAATCTTTACTCCTCAACAATTGACAAGCTACCAAAGTCTCAATAAAAAAGGACATGATGGCGATGACCACAAAAAAGGCGATAGAGATGGCAAAAGAGGTAAAGGAAAGGGAAGAGGAGAAGGAAAACCGAAGGATGAAGATTCTAAAGAAAATAAGTAAAATAGAAAGACGGGCTTTTGTTCCCGTCTTTTTTTTTGCAAATCAATAAACCTCTTTCAAAAATTCCAAAACTGCATTGGTAAAAGCATGGTTTGAATCGCCAGCCACCATGTGACCCGCCCCCGAGACATTAACACTACGAACGTGCGGTACTTCATCTAAAAATTCAGCCATCACTTTATCCGAAACTACGTCAGATATTCCTCCACGCACAATCATGGTTGGTACTTTTAAGTTTTTGGCGGCATTATACATTCTCGTTTCATTTTTGATTTGTTGGTCGGGTGTAATACTTTTCCAGAGTTCCAACATTTTCATATCCCAATGCCAATAATAGCGTCCATCTGCTCTCAAACGGAGATTTTTTTCTAATCTCGAATGGTCTTGTGGTTTTGGACGGTTTGGTAAATATGCCGCAACGGCTTCGGCTGCTTCATCAATAGAAGTAAATCCATGTTTATTGGAAGACATAAATGCGAAAATTCTTTCAATGCCTTTTTGTTCCGCTTTTGGGGCAATATCTACCAATACAATAACTGAGGCAATACTTTTGTCAGCCTCTCCCTCCGCAATCAAAGAGGTTAAACCTCCCATCGAAGCACCAACCAATGCAGGTGATTTACCTAATTGATGAATGATTGCCTTCAAGTCTTTTCCAAAATCTTCTATTCTGTATTCTCCATTTTCAGACCAACTACTATCTCCATGTCCACGAGCATCCAAAACGATGGAATAATAACCGTGTTCGGCAACAATTTTCGCTGAATCTCCCCAAGAATGTCGGGTTTGTCCGCCACCATGAAGAAAAAGCACAGGTTTGTTATTTAGGTCGCCATACGTGTCAGCGACAATAAAAAAGTTAGGATAAATTTCAAATTTGATTGTTTGCATAATGAGGTCATTTCGTCATAGAAATGATATTTTCTTAATGATAAATTGATAGTAAAGTAACACATAAAATTAGGGATACTATATCAAAAACCGCAATATTTCAGACAGATTAAAATTGAATAAGTTATGAAATGTATTGCATAATTTATGTAACTGAGGTAGGATACTTTTGTATTTTAATTAGAACTAATTCTTAAATCTTTTAACAAACCCAAATTTCTTATGAAATGTAAAATCTACTGGTATAAATCGAGGTATCTGTTTTTATCTCTTTTATTCTTTTCATTTATCACTTTTGGACAAAGCGGTTCAATTCCAATTACAGGAAAAGTAATTGATGAAAAAGGTGAGCTAATTGTAGGGGCAAACGTTGCCATTAAAGGTACTAATCAAGGGGGAAGTACCGACGGAAAAGGGAATTTCAAACTTACAGTTCCTAATAGTAATGCGATAATCGTGATTTCGTATGTTGGGTACGAAACGAAGGAGATTGTTGTTGGCAATAAGACTGTTTTTGACGTGACAATTTCATCAAAAAACGATATGTTGGATGAACTCGTGGTGATTGGTTATGGAACACAAAGGAAATCTGATTTGACAGGTTCAGTTGGAAGTGTAAAAGCAGACCAACTTTTAGAAAGACCAGCGGCTTCCTTAAATCAAAGTCTTTCGGGTAGAATGTCAGGCGTTCAAGTAAATACAAACTCTGGTCGTCCAGGAGGTAGAACAACCATTCGTGTACGTGGTTTTAGTTCGATTAACTCATCAAACAACCCACTTTATGTAATTGATGGCGTAATGTTGCCACAAGGAAATCAAAACCAATTTAGCTCAGCCATAGATTATTTAAACCCAAATGATATTGTTTCAGTGGAGGTTTTAAAAGATGCTTCGTCAACGGCTATTTATGGTGCAAGAGGTGCTAATGGAGTTATCTTGGTAACTACCAAAAAAGGAAAAGCCAATGATAGCCAAATTACGTATAGTACAGATTTCAGTGTGAATACTATTGGGCCAAACAGACCAGAAGTTTTGAATTCAAAACAGTATGTTGCGGTTGAAGATTTGGCTTGGGCAAATATGCAGAAATATGACCCTGTTGGTTGGAATGCAGGAAAATGGGCTTATCTCAATCCAAAATTACGCCGTACTGACCCACGTGTTTTTGATGCTTCTGGAAATCCATTATACGATACCGATTGGTTGAAGGAAACTACCCAAAACAGTTTAACTCAAAATCACCAATTGGGTTTTAACGGTGGAAACGAGAAAACACAGTATTCTTTTTCATTGGGATACAGAGACGACCAAGGTTTAATCAAAACATCATATTTGAAACGTTATTCAGGTAGATTTACGATTGACGACCAAATCAGAAAATGGTTGAAAGTAGGAGGAACACTTGCTTATAATAATCAAACCGAAAACGTAGCCGACGTTAATGATGCAGTGGCACGTCAAATTGTGGAAGATTTCCCTTTTTTACCTGTTAAATATGCTGATGGTTCTTATGCAAATAACCGTGATTTTCCTTATGCTGAAGGTACTTTTAGTTCGGTTCACCGCCTAAATGGACGTAGATACGTTTTGAATACACAAACAACAACGGGTTCCGTTTATTCAAATATTTCTTTAGCAAAAGGTTTAGAAATGAAAACTGTTTTGGGTGCTAACATCATCACGCAAGAAAATAATCAATCTCAAACAAGAACTTTGGCAATCGGTCAGCAAGGAACAGCGTCGGTTTCTAACCAAACACAAACATTTTGGTCATTAGAAAACTTCTTGACATACACCAAAGAAATCAATGAAAATAACACCATTACGGGTTTATTAGGGATTTCTTGGCAACAAACAGATTTCTTTAATATTGGTGGAAGTGTTCAAGGTTTTGCAACCGATTATTTTGGATATAATAATTTAGGAGCAGGTTCTACCCTTCCAAGTGTAGGTTCGGGTGCTTCTCGTTTTGCCTTTAATTCTTATTTCGGTAGAGTAAATTATAGCTTGAAAAATAAGTATTTAGCAACTTTTACAGGACGTGCGGATGGTTCTTCGAGATTTGGAGAAAATGATAAATTTGCCTTTTTCCCTTCTGGTGCTTTAGCTTGGAAAGTTTCGGAAGAAGATTTCTTGAGAGGAAACCCAGTGATTAGTAATTTGAAATTAAGAACAAGTTATGGTTTGACAGGTAACTCTGAAATTCCTTCGTACTCTTCTCTATCACTTCTTAGCTCAAATTATTCTACGGTAGTGAATGATACTCGTGTTTCTGGAACAGGTATTTCTCGTTTGGCAAACCCTGATTTGAAATGGGAAAAAACGGCACAAACTGATATTGGTTTTGAAGTTGGACTTTGGGGAGGACGTGTAAGCCTCGAAGCAGATTATTATTATAGATTGACGACCGATATGTTATTGGATGCTCCAGTTCCACAAACAAGTGGTTACGGAACGATTAGAAGAAACGTTGGTTCAATGGAAAATAAAGGTTTTGAATTTGCGATTAACTCGGTAAACATCAATTCGGGTAAATTGCGTTGGAATTCAAATTTCAATATTTCATTTAACCAAAATAAAGTGCTTTCATTGGCAACGCCTTCTGATATATTTAACGTTGGTGGACCAAACTTTACAAACCCTACCAATATTATCCGTATTGGTGAGCCAGTTGGTTCTTTTTGGGGACTTACTCGCTTAGGTGTTTGGGGAACTGCTGAAAGAGACGAAGCCGCTAAATTTACGAGTTACCGTAATGGTTTGACAATTCTTCCAGGTGACATCAAATACAAAGACGTAAACGGTGATTATGCAATTACCGATGCAGACCGTTCAATTATTGGAAATGGTAGTCCAAAATTCTGGGGTGCATTTACCAACACCTTGAAATACGGCAATTTTGACTTAACCTTAGAACTTCAATTTAGCTACGGAAACGATGTCATGATGATGAACCTACACGCCAGTGAAGACCGTCAAGCATTGGCAAATAGTTATACGTCAGTTTTAAATGCTTGGACTCCTCAAAATCAAAATACCATGATTGCCGAGATTAGAGACACAAGAGCAGGTTATGTAACAAACGTGGATAGTTGGTGGATTAAAGATGGTTCATTCTTGAGAGGTAAAAATTTATTGTTGGGTTATAACATTCCGAGTGAGATAACTAAAAAGATGAATTTGAACCGTTTAAGAGTGTATGCTTCTGCACAAAATTTCTTCTTGGCGGTGAAAGATAAAATTATTGGTGACCCAGAAGTTACGCCAACAAACCAAGGAGACGGAAACAGTGCTTTCTCGCAAGGTATGATGTGGCACAATTATCCAAAACCAACAACTTATATGCTTGGATTACAAGTAGCCTTTTAAATAACTGGTGATTGGAAAACTGTTAAAGTGTTTATTTCCAGTTTATTATATTTTGAAAATTGCCAGACAATTTGAAAACTACTTACTAAAATTTGAAATACAAATGAAATTAAAAAACATAAATAAAAATATAAAACTTGCTCTTCTAAGTGTATTTTTAGTTGGGCAATCTGGATGTTCTGATTTTTTGAAAGAACAAGCTCCATCAAATCTTACTCCCGATAACTTCTATACAATTCCAGACCATGCGGAGGCTGCTATTGCTTCGGTTTATGCAGATTTGAGATTTATGGGCGGAGGAGCAGGTATTTTCTCGTCAAACTGGCAACTTTTAGAAGCACTTACGGGTACTTCAACAACTGAAACTGCCCAAAATTCTGACTTAAACAATTTGTATGGTTTAGTTCATGACGGAAATACTGCCCATGTGGTTAATTATTGGAATGGTCTTTACAAGGTAATTGCTCAGGCAAACCAAGTGATTGAAAAAGTACCGCCAATCACACCAATGCCAGATGCTCAGAAAAAGAAGATTTTGGGTGAAGCCAAATTTTTACGTGCTTCTGCTTATTTTACGGCAGTTAGACTTTGGGGAGATATTCCATTGATTACGAAACCTCAGACGGCAAGTTCTGAAAACTTTTTGCCTTCAAAATCTTCTAAAGACGATGTTTACAAATTGATTCTCGAAGATTTGACAGAAGCTGAAAACGCTGGACTTCCTTGGATGGATGCAAGTGGTAGAGTTTGTTTGGCTGCCGTAAAAGCCCAAATGGCTCGTGTTTATTTAACAATGGCTGGTTTTCCGTTGAGTAAAGGGGCAAGTCATTATAAATTGGCAGCAGATAAAGCCCTTGAAGTGATAACTTATGCCAATAGTAATCCTTCGGTGATTAATCTTTTTCCAACGTACAGCGATGTTCACAAAGAAAATCAAAAGAATAAAATTGAACATTTATTCATGATTCAATATAATACTTTGGTAGCTGGAAATCCGATGGGAAATATGTTTCCAAATTTCAAACCCATTAATTATAATGGCCCAGGAGGAACAGGAAGTACCGTACCAACAACGTCTTTCTACAATTCTTACGAAGCTGGAGATTTGAGAACGAAAGACCAAGAAGGATACTTTTATACAACCTATTTCACCAACGGAAATGGTGCAGCGTTTAACTTGAATGCTCCGTATATTTTCAAGCATTTTAACCAAACTGCGAATGGAACTTTTGGCGTAGCGGGTACTCGTAATGATAACTTAAATGTGCCACAAATCAGATATGCGGAGGTTTTATTGACGTATGCTGAGGCTCAAAACGAAGTTTCTGGGCCAAATCAACAAGCGTATGATTCTTTCAAAAAAATTAGAGATAGAGCAAAATTAACAACCCCAAGTTTGAGTAGCTATTCGGCAACAACCTTTAGAGAAGCTGTTTGGAAAGAAAGATGGCATGAGCTATGTTATGAGCAAATTACTTGGTTTGACATGGTTAGACTTAAAAAAGTATTCAACGAAACCACCAAAGGATTTGATAATTTCGTTGGTCACATCAATCAAAGTTCTAAACAAGCTTTACAAGAAAAACACTTGCTTTTACCGTTTGGAAAGCAAGAAATGTTGAACAACCCTAATCTGAAACCTCAGAATCCAGGCTATGTAAATTAATAAATATTAGTGTTAACTATGACTGAATTACGAAAAGTCCATTCTTTTAGGGTGGACTTTTTTGTTTTGAAATTTCCAAGTTCTAATTTTTCGTTATTATAATCTTTAGTTTATAAATTGCGTTGAAATATTGACCCTTCACTGATTTTGGAAATAGACAATTCGCAACCCAATAACCGTGCATTTATTATTACAAGTGCATTAAACCTGTTTTCACAACGTGGTTATCACACTGTTTCAGTTCGTGAAATAACCGAAATGGCAAAAATATCTAAGCCTACTTTATATTATTATTTTGGTAGTAAAGAAGGTTTATTGAGAACAATTATTACTGAAAATTTTGAGCCATTCCTTATTCAACTTGCATTAGCCACCAATTATTCGGGTGATTTACCTTTTTCTTTGGATAAGGTTGTGGAGGCTTATTTCAATTTTGCACAAAACAATCCTGTATTTTACAGACTCTTACTCATTTTTGAAAACTCGCCAATTCAAGGTGAAGTGTATGAGGTGGTTTCTCCATTTTTAAATCGTCAATATCAATTATTAGAAAATTTATTTGAAAATGCCGTCGCCAATCATGGAAATATGGCAGGTCGAAAACTGCTTTATTCAATGGGTTTTCTAAGTTTAATTCACTCTGTAATATCCCGTTTCTATCAAGGAAATGACGAATTCCTCACTTCAGCATTAAAAAATGACATCATTCGTCAGTTTTCTTATGGTATTTATTCTTAGATTTTTCTGAAAAAAAACTGAGACAAGGTGTTATTTTTCTAAAATATTTCTACATTTGCATTTATATACCTATCGGTAGGTATATAAATTTACATTCAAATGCAAACGAATCTATCTTGGGCAAGTAAAGCCATTTTTTACCATATTTATCCCTTAGGCTTATGTGATGCCCCAACACATAACGACTTTCATGCTCAACCCGTAGAGAGACTGAATAAATTATATGATTGGATTCCTAATATCAAAAATTTGGGCTGTAATGCCGTGTATTTAGGCCCATTGTTTCAATCAAGTCAGCATGGATACGACGCTGCTGATTATTATCACGTCGATAAGCGTTTGGGAACAAATGAAACGCTTAAATATTTTAGTGAAGAACTACAAAAAAATGACATAAAATTGGTGCTTGATGGCGTATTTAACCATGTTGGTAGAGATTTTTGGGCTTTTAGAGATGTTCAAAATAATGGTCAAAATTCGAGCTATTTAGACTGGTTTTCTGGCATTAACTTTCATAAAAAAAGTCCTTTTGGAGATAATTTTAATTATGATTGTTGGAGTGGACATTACAATTTAGTAAAACTGAATCTTAGGAATGAGGAAGTAAAAAGTCATATTTTCGGAGCAGTTGCGATGTGGATGGACGAATTTGGGATAGAAGGATTGCGTCTGGACGTTGCGGAGGTAATGGATAAAGATTTTCTGGCAGAATTAACAAAGTTTTGTAAGCAAAAAAAACCAGATTTTTGGCTCATGGGCGAGATGATTCATGGAGATTATACCCAAATTGCCCATGAAAATATGTTGGATTCAACCACGAATTATGAAGCATACAAAGGATTATATTCAAGTCATAATGATGCCAATTACTTTGAAATTGCCCATACTTTCAGCCGTCAATTTAGCCAAAATGGAATTTATCAACATTTGCAATTGTACAATTTTGTGGATAATCATGATGTAACTCGCATAAATAGTATCCTAAAAAAGGAAGCACATTTATTTCCAATCTATGCCCTTTTGTACACGATGGTGGGCATTCCGTCTATTTATTATGGGAGTGAATTTGGACAAAAAGGAAAGAAAAAAGGTGCGGATGATAGCTATTTACGTCCATCTCTTGATGTGCCACAAAACCATCCGCCAATTTTTGATTTCATCAAAAAATTATCCGACATAAGGCTTTCAAATGTGGCTTTGCAAGTAGGAAAATACGAGCAGCTTTATTTAACAAATCAGCAATTTGCTTTTTTGAGATACACTGAAAATGATTTCAATATCATTGTGGTTAATTCTGGCGAGCATCAAACAAGTATCAGTATGAGCGTAAATTTGCCCGAAGGAACAATTATGCAGGATTTATTAGACCCACAAAATACCGTAGTTGTGCATAATCATAAAATAACAATAGAAAATATGCCAGCTTGTGGGGCAAGAATTTTTGCCTAAAATCGTTTGAATTTGGTAAGGAATAAGATTTCATAATTCCGTAAAGTCTTGTTAATCATGAATTTATATTGATTGGTTTAATTTGTAGAAATTTAAACAGCCATTATTATGAAAAATGTATCAAAAATCCTTACTACTTTTCAAAGAAACTTCACTTGGTTTATGACTTCAATGTTCGTTTCATAGTTGTTTTAGGCAAAAAATGATTTCACTTTTGAAGCATAATATTGTCTTAACAAAGAGTTAATATTGGAGCAGTATGTTTGAGATTAAATACTCAAACAAGCTATACTATGTTAGACTTTGCCCAAAAAATCCTATTGGTTGATGACGACCCCGATATTTTAGAATTACTCGAATACAATCTTAGTCGTGAGGGATTTCAAATTAAAGTTGCCGAAAATGGATTAAAAGGTGTTCAGACAGCTCAGGATTTTTTACCTGATATGATTTTGATGGACATTATGATGCCTGTCATGGACGGCATCGAAGCAGGCAGAATTATCAAACAAGACCCTATTTTAAAAAACGCCTACCTGATTTTCTTAACTGCTCGTTCAGAAGAATATTCAGAGGTGGCAGCTTTTGAAATTGGGGCAAACGACTACATCAATAAACCTGTGAAACCTCGTGCATTAATTAGTAGAATTAAAGCCGTTTTCCAACGAAGTGCAACCGAAAATGATACTGATGATAAAGTCATTTTAGAAGATTTAACTATCAACAGACAAAATTACACGATTGCCATTAAGGAAGATTCTTGGACACTTCCCAAAAAAGAATTTGACCTTCTGATGTTTTTTGTGAGTAACCCCAATCGTGTTTATACTCGTGACGAAATCTTGCTCAATGTTTGGGATAGAGGCATTCATGTTACCGAAAGAACGGTGGATGTTCATATTCGTAAAATCAGAGAAAAAATCGGGCAGGATTATATCAGAACCATTAAAGGTGTTGGTTATCTCTTTTCGAGAAACTAAATAACAATTCCTTAATATTCTGGAAATCATAAGGTTAAAGTAAATGTTGAAATTTGTTTAATCAATCCTTAAACAATGTTTTAGCATTTGCTAATGTCTTTTATGAAAACCGTCAAACAATACAAGACAATTATTATTTCAGATGTTCATTTAGGTTCAGAAGGCTCAAAAGCTAAAGAAGTAACCGCTTTTTTGAAATCAGTTACCTGTGAAACGCTGATTTTGAATGGAGATATTATAGACGGTTGGCAGCTAAAAAAAGGTGGCTCTTGGAAGAAAAAACATACTTCTTTCTTTCGTGTAGTTCTCAAAATGATTGAATATCAGCAGACAAAAGTTATTTATTTGAGAGGAAATCATGATGATTTTTTAGACCAAATTATTCCTTTTTCGCTTGGCAAATCATTTACCATTCAGCGTGATTATATTCTTTCGTCTGGCGAGAAAAGATTTTTGATAACACACGGAGATATTTTTGATTCGGTGACTTCCAACATGAAATGGTTGGCATATTTGGGCGATGTGGGTTACACCTTGCTTTTGTCGATGAATAAAATCTATAATCAATATCGTTCTTGGCGTGGATTGTCGTATTATTCTTTTTCTCAACGTATAAAGCAAAGAGTTAAAGAAGCAGTTAACTATGTGTCTGATTTTGAGGAGAAAATTACAGAACTTGCCAAAGCCTATCATTGTGAGGGAATCATCTGTGGACATATCCATAAGCCTGATATTAGGCAAGTTAACGATATTCTCTATATGAATTCTGGCGATTGGGTAGAATCAATGACGGCGTTGGTGGAAGACCACTCTAATAATTGGGAATTACTTTATTTCTTGCATGAAAGCAATATTCAAATGACGGAGGAAGAATCGGAAGAATTGGTTGATAGTGAGTCATTTAGTGTTGTCAATAAAGTGTTTATGGGAGTGGCTTAATACACTGTTTAATAAGTTATTTTAACTTCCCGAAACAACTCCGTCAGGGGTTTAACCCGCAATGGATATTGTTTCGAGAACTTCCCTTAAAAACTTATTGAACACCGTTTTTAACGCAAAAGAAAACTACTAATTTTTAAAAATATGAGCAAATTCTTATTTGTGGTACAAGGCGAAGGAAGAGGACATCTCACACAAGCTATTTCATTATTTGAAATTCTAACAAATGCTGGTCATCAAGTGGTTTCGGTGATGGTTGGAATGGACAACGAGCATAATTTACCAACATTTTTTCAAGAAAAAATTCCACTTAAAGTACAAACATTCCCTGCTCCAAGTTTAGTGTATGGTCAGACAAAAGCCGTGAAAGTTTGGGATACCATTCGTACACATTGCATGAAAGTTGGTAAATACCGCAAGAGTATCCAATTATTAGCTCAAAAAGTTGAAGAACATAAACCTGATGTGATTGTTAATTTTTACGATATGATTTGCGGTCTTTATGCCCAATTTTATCGTCCAAGCATTCCAGTTGTTTGTATCGGACACCAATATTTGCTATTACACAATGAATTTATTTCATTACCCAATAAGCAATTAGATAGATTTTTACTAAACCTCAATACTCGTCTTACCTCTCTTAATTCAACTCGTAAATTGGCTTTGTCGTTTGTAGAAATGCCCGACGATAAAGCCAACTTTATTGCCGTTACGCCACCTCTTTTGCGTGACGAAGTAAAAAGACTTACCCCAAAGTCTAAACCGTTTATTCTTGCCTACATAACACACCATAAGCTGAGTGAAGATATTATCAATTGGCATTCTAACCACCGAGACGTTCAAATTCATTGTTTTTGGAATAATAAAGAATTTGCAGATGAATGGCAATTCAGAGAAAATCTAACTTTTCATCAAGTAAATTCGGAGAAATTCTTGACCATGATGCAAGAATGCTCGGGCTTAGTTTGTACCGCAGGTTTTGAATCAGTTTGCGAAGCCATGTATCTCGGCAAACCGATTATGATGGTGCCTGTTCCTAATCACATCGAACAACAAATAAATGCTTTGGACGGTGAACGAGCAGGAGCAGGAATAGCGGATACGGTTTTTAATTTCAATAGATTTATTGAATATTTACCTGTACATGAAAATACAAGTGAAAATTTCAAAAACTGGCAAGGACAAACCTCTCAACTATTTTTACGCCATTTAGAAGAGGTTGCTCAAGAAAAAATGGAAGTTTATACTTTCAAAAAAGAATCCAATAATTTCGGAAAATATTTTCAAAGAGGTTTGAAATTTAGGTTTTAGGAGAACATTTTAAGATTTATCTCAAACCTCTCTGATGTTTTTAAAAGTTGAGCGTAAAATTTAATATTAACATCACAAAAAAAATATCTACATTTGCACCCCGAAAAAAAATACGTGTAAATGCAAGATAATCAAATAATTAGTTCTTTTACAGAATCCATAAATGAGTCGAATGAGTTTTCAAAAGAAGCTTTTGGCAACGAATTTATGTGGGGAGTGGCAATGGCATCATTCCAAAATGAAGGTGCGTGGAATAGTAATGGAAAAGGTGAATCCATTTGGGATAAATTTTCAAATAAAAAGCATAAAATCAAGGATAAACAAAACGCCAAAATAGCTTGTGACTTTTACAATCGTTTTGAAGAGGATATTCTCATCGCTAAATCACTCAATTTTAATGCTTTTCGATTTTCAATTTCTTGGACTCGCATTTTGCCCAATGGAATCGGTAGTGTTAATCAAGCAGGTTTAGAGTTTTATCACCAATTAATTGATTGTTGTTTAGAAAATGGGCTTGAACCTTGTGTGACGCTCTATCATTGGGATTTACCACAAATACTCGAAGACCGTGGAGGGTGGACAAATCGAGAGGTAATTGGCTGGTTTTCTGATTATTGCGAAGTAGTTACTCGTGAATTTGCCAGTAAAGTCAAATTTTGGATGGTGCTAAATGAGCCTGCGGGTTTTACGGGTTTGGGCTATATGACGGGCTATCATGCTCCAGGTAGAATGGGAATGGGAAATTTTTTGCCTGCCATACATCATGCTACGATGTGCCAAGCAGAAGGAGGAAGAATTATTCGTAGAAATGTACCCGATGCAGTAATTGGAACAACTTTTTCATGTTCATTTGTTGAACCATTAACCGATAAACCTGCCGATATAAAAGCCGCACAACGCACCGACGCACTCTTAAATCGCCTTTTTCTTGAGCCAACTTTGGGCATGGGTTATCCTGTTGAAGATTTGCCTTTTCTGAAGAAAATGACGAAAAAGTACGTTCAAGAAGGTGATTTAGCTAAACTTGCCTTTGATTTTGATTTTATCGGTTTACAAAATTATTTTAAAGTTGTTGTCAAAAACGCTTGGTGGATGCCTTATTTAGGAGCTACCGAAGTGAAACCTCAGCACAGAAATGTAACCGATTTGACCCATATCGGTTGGGAAATCTCACCTGATGGAATGTGTCAGATTTTAGAGCAAATGGCTCAATATGAAGGCATTAAGCAAATAATCATTACAGAAAATGGGGCAGCTTTTGAAGATGTTTTTCACGAAGACCAGATTCACGATGTTGACCGAATCCGTTTTTATGAATCTTATTTGCAACATATTCTAAAGGCAAAACAAAATGGCATAAAAGTAAACGGCTACATGGCTTGGACATTAACCGATAATTTTGAATGGACAGAAGGTTATACGCCACGTTTTGGTTTAGTCCACATTGACTTTGAAACCCAAAAGCGAACTTTAAAAAATTCGGCGAAATGGTTTAGAGCATTTTTAGATTGATAAATGAGCCAAGAGATTTTCTTGGCTTTTTTTATGTTGAAAGATTTCTGCTTACTTTTGAAGAAATCAAATTCATTCCAAATAAACAAAAAATGTCATTAAAAGATAAAACTGTATTAATCACGGGTGCAAGTAAAGGAATTGGCAGAACTTTAGCTTTAACCTTAGCTGAAAAAGGGGCAAATGTAAGTTTAGTTGCTCGTAGCGAAATAGAATTAATGAGCTTGAAATCTGAAATTGAGGTGATTGGCGGAAAAGCAGAAATTTTTGTGGGTTCAGTAGCTGACGAACATTTTGTTAAAAATACAATTTCAAAAACCGTTCAAGTTTTCGGACAAATTGATGCTTTGGTCAATAATGCAGGTTTTGGGGTTTTCAAACAAGCTACCGAAATTTCAACGGAAGATTGGGATTCGATATACGATACCAACGTGAAAGGGACTTTCTTATTCTGTCGTGAGGCTATTCCAAATATGAAATTAGCAGGAGCAGGGCATATTATCAATGTAGCTTCAGACGTTGCTAAGCGTGTTTTTGATGGTGGTTCATTATATTGTTCTTCCAAATACGCCCAAGACGCTTTCTCGATGGCACTCAGAAAAGAGGTTCGCAAAGATGGAATCAAGGTTTCAGTAGTGTACTCGGGTTTGGTAGATACATTTTTTCATAATCGTGCCGAAGGCGACCCGCACCAAGAGAAATATTTATCGTCACAAAATATGGCAGATGTCATAACCTACATTTTAGAAGCTCCTAAGCACGTCGTAATTGACGAATTGATGATTCACCCAATGAGTCAAGAATATTAATTAATTCTCGACAATCAGTTTGATTAAAAACGCTATCTAAAATCAGCTAATACAGATTTTTAATTATCTTCACACTTTGATGCTCCCAAATTGGACGCATCAAAGTGTCTCTATAATAATTAAACCTAAAGAATCAACCTTTTAGCTATGTTTCATGATAAACTCATTATCAGAACACCATCTCTGCCTTTTTCTGACACACTTTCGGAAACTTTCCTAAAACAATTTCTTGATAATCCTAAATTTGCGGAGGCGGTTTATTTAGCGTCGCCTGTACTTTTTCAAGAGGCAATAAATTGGAAAGAAGGAAAAATTACTGACCCCAAAAAGTTACAGAAAATCCCTTTATCTCTTGGTAAATATTACAGTAGAATGTGCAGTAGATGTACTCCTTTTGGACTTTTTGCAGGCTGTGGAGTGGTGGAGTGGGCAGATGAAACTTCGCTTAAAATAGCGAGCAATTCAGGCAGAAATACTCGTCTGGATATGCACTTTGCAGGAGCATTAGCCCAAAAATTATCAGAAATACCAGAAATAAAGTTTTCATTGAAATACAGTCAAAACTCAAGTATTTACCAAATTAGCGATGAAATCCGCTATGTGGAATATAAATATGTTAGCGGAAAAAGACATCATCAGATTAGTGCTATCACGTGGTCGGAGTATATTCAATTGGTATTAGATTTGTGCAAAAATGGTGCAACCATTCAATCCATGATTCCGCACTTAATTGATGACGAAATTTCTGAAGAAGAAGCAATCGGTTTTATCGAAGAATTGATAGAAACTCAACTTTTAGTTAATGAATTAGAACCAGCAATCACAGGGGATGATTTTACGAAACAAATTCGAAAAATATTAGCTCCACAAGGACAATTATCTGAATTGTTAGATAAAATTGACCTGCTTTTAGCTGAAATAGACACCAACGATTATAATCCAATAAGTGCCTATGAAAGAGTAATAGAAGTATTGAAATCTTTTGAAGTTCCTTATGAAGAAGGAAAACTTTTTCAGACAGATTCTGTAAAAATATTTACTCAAAAAGCCGTAAATAATGACGTTAAATTGGCATTAGAAGATGTACGAAATATATTGTCTAAAGTTGCTAATATTTCTGAAAATCAGACGATTGTAAAGTTTAGGAAAGATTATTTTGAACGTTATGAAACCAAAGAGTTACCTCTTTTATTTGCCTTAGACACTGAAACAGGAATTGGTTATGGAGATACTGGAAAAAATAGCAGTACGCCTATTGCCGACGGATTGAATTTACCAGAGAAAAAGAAAACGACCATTCAATTATCACACAACGATTTTCAACAAAAACTCTTTAAACGTTGGCTTGATGCAGTTCAACAGAACGAATATAAAGTGGCTTTGGAGGAGACGTTTTTTAAAGAATATGCTTCCAATAATACTAAACTTCCACCGTCTTCATCTGTGATGTTTAGACTTACTGGGGATGAAAATTTGCCCATATTTTTTGAAGGAATTAGTGGTTCAAGTGCCGTAAATTTGTTAGGGAGATTTGCCCATGCAGATAATTATATTCTTGAAATTATACAAGAAATTGCCCATGCTGAGCAGCAGAAAAACCCAGATGTTATTTTTGCTGAAATTGTTCATTTACCCGAAAATAGAATAGGGAATATTCTTTTGCACCCACCTTTTAGATCATACGAAATTCCTTATTTAGCGAAATCCTCTTTACCATTTGAAAACCAAATTACTTTAGACGATTTGTTCGTTTCGGTAGATTTACAGCAAGATAGAGTAATTCTACGTTCTAAGAAATTAGGAAAAGAAATTATTCCTCGATTGAGTAATGCCCATAATTTTTCACAAAATACCCTTCCGATTTATCATTTTTTGAGTGATTTACAAACACAAGGTTTGCAAAGAGGTTTAGATATTGGCTGGACTTCGCTTGTTCCCAATGCCAGTTTTATTCCTCGACTAACCTATAAAAATGTAGTGTTGACCTTGGCTACTTGGAAACTTAAAAAAGAAGATTTTGAATTATTAACTTCTTGTAAATCAGAGGATTTTGAGCAAAATCTGAATGGATTTATTTCCAAATGGAAACTTCCAACTCATTTTGTTTTAGCAGATTATGACAATGAATTATTGGTAAATATTAACAGTCCACTCAGTGTACAAATTTGGATTGATGCAATTAAAAAACGAGATAAAATTGAATTGAAGGAGTTTTTCTATCAAAACGAGAATAGTCCCGTACAAAATGAAGCAGGACAAGGTTTTACAAATCAATTTATTGCCGCTTGGATTAATGAAGATGTTGTGTACAAAAATACTAAGTCGTTGGAAAAGGATACAGAAAACGCTATTCAACGAAATTTTTCTTTAGGTTCAGAATGGTTGTATCTAAAGTTTTACTCAGGAATAAAAGTTGCGGATAAATTTTTGGTACAGGCTTTAAAACCTGTTTTAGACCATCTTGTAAGCGAAAATTTGATTGATAAGTGGTTTTTTATCAGATATGCTGACCCCGAGAAGCATATCCGTTTTAGGGTTCATTTGACAGATTTGTCTGTTTTGGGTAAAGTCTTTCAAATGATTAAAGACGTATTACAACCTTTTGAAAATGAGGGGATTATATGGAAAGTGCAAGCTGAAACTTATCAAAGAGAAATAGAACGATATGGTGAAAGTGTCATGGAATTAACCGAGACGCTTTTTTGTGAGGATAGTTACGCAATTCTACAAATGCTCGACCAAACGTGGGGAGACGAACGAGAACCAATTCGTTGGCAATGGACGCTCAAAGTAATTGACGCTTTTTTAACCGATTTTGATTTGACAATTGCTGAAAAGAAGGATTTATTAGAAAGAATGAAAAATAGCTTTGCCGTTGAATTTGATATGGATAAGTCACTCAAACACCAAATTGACCAGCGATTTAGAGATAATCGTCGGACTATTGAACGTATTTTAGATAATTCTTTGAATGAATCTCATGAATTTGCTCCATTATTTGAGTCAATTGCCCATAAAAGTCGGCAAACTAAAAGTAGTATAGAGCAGATAAAAAAGCGGATAACGGGAGGAGTTTTGTTTAAATATTTAAGCGATATTATTCACATGACTGTCAATAGAGCTATTTCAGATAGTCAACGCCAACACGAATTGGTGATGTATGATTTCTTGTTTAGGTATTATCAAACCGAAATGGCGAAAAGTAAAAAGGCTTAATTGTCTGATTTTGAACAAAATTTATTTATCAAAATACCAACCAAAATTATTAAATAAAGCTATCCTAAAACATCCAAAATAGAAGTGAGTAATTTATTTTGGTGATTGTTAAGATTCAAATTACGCAATCAAATACAGATAAAATTGATGCTACAAAATACCTTAAATCCGTTCAGAGGTGGATAAATTTGTAGCATCAATTTCTTTCTGCGATATCGAAACTGTTTATACTTTCGCTATCAATGTAAATTGTCAATTATTTCAAAGTAATGTCAAAATTTGCTTCGACAAATTTAAACAGCTTCATTAATAGACTTTCTTTGACGGAATTTGCGAAAGTATGATAAAGCCAATCGCAAAAATTGCCGTTAGGAATAACAAACTCATTCTCATGCTTCCTGTTAATTGATTGACAAGTCCAAACATGAATGTACCAATTACGGTAGAAAGGCGGTCGCAAACGTCATAAAAGCTGAAATAAGAAGCGGTATCATGTGTATTTTCGGGCAACATTTTTGCGTACGTTGAGCGTGAAAGCGATTGAATTCCACCCATGACAAAACCAATTCCTGTTGCCAAAATATAGAATTCATTGCGAGAATACACAAAATATCCTGCAATACAAATCACAATCCAGATGATAACGATGTATGAAAGGGATTTCGTATTACCTACTTTTTCGGAGATTTTAGAGAAAATATAAGCTCCAGGAATCGCCACTAATTGAATCAGTAAAATGGTGATTATCAAGGCATCAGAAGGTAAATTTAATTCTTGTCCGCCAAACAATGCTCCCAAATACATAACGGTTTGGGCTGCCATATTGTAAAAGAAAAATGCAGATAAGAATTTTTTGGTTGTTTTTAGCTTCTGTAATTCTCCAAAAACTTTCTTTAATTCCTTAAAGCCATTGAAAATCCAATTGCCCGTTTGTTTTTGTGCATTTTGAGTTTCTGGTAAATAATGAAAGGGAATTTGAGCAAAAACAATCCACCAAATACCAACCGTTAAAAATGAAATTCTTGAGGCTTCTCCGCCCGTAATTCCACCATACCATTCTGGTTTTAAGACCATTGTCAAATTCTGAATTAACAAGATTACACTTCCAATGTACCCCATCGTAAAGCCTTTTGCTGAAAGTGAATCGTATTTGTCTTCGGTCGCAATTTCGGGCATATAAGAGTTGTAAAATACAATACTACCGCCCCAACCAACAATAGAAAATAGAAAGGCAAATGTGCCTAAATAATAATTTCCTTCTTTGAAAAAGTACAAAATCATACACGAAATTGCTCCTAAGAAACAATACATCCGCATGAAGACTTTTTTCTTGCCTGTATAATCCGAAATTGCCGAAACTAAAGGTACAGAAAATGCCAACAAAAGAAATCCCAAAGAAACCGCATACGAGTAGATAACCGTATTTTCGAGTTGAAAACCTAAGAAATCTAACGTTGTGCTTTTAGACGGCATCATTACCGCTGCAACGGGAAAATAAATTGGGAAAATAGCTGAAGTAATTGTTAAAGAATGGACTGAATTAGCCCAATCATACATGGTCCAAGCGGTTAGGACTTTAGGGTTGTTTTTCATAAACTCAATACGTTTGTATCTTTATTGTTTCTAACTTGTTCAGGTAAGGCTTCTAAAATGCTGGTTTTTAGGGTTTTGAGAATGCCAGATTTTGCAAAGTTTTTATGGGCTACTAAACTGATTTCTCGTTTTGGAGCAGGACTTTTAAACTTTCTAATCAAATTTAACCTTTCTTCGTCAAAATCCATGGTTGCCAATTCTGGTAAAATCGTAATTCCTTGATTTCTTTCTACCATTTTTCTGAGCGTTTCTAAACTTCCTGCCTGATACTCAAATTGATTTCTACCAATTGATTTTCGCTTCAATTCACAAAGATTTTCAATCTGCGACCTCAAACAATGTCCTTCTTCCAAAAGCCATAATTCTTTTGGGTTAATATCTTCTGAAATGGCGTATTTTTTCTTGTAAATGGCATTTTCTTTTGAGACATAAAGTACCAATTCTTCATAAAAAATGGGATGCTCCACAAGATTTGGTTGTTGTAAGGGAGTCGCAACTAAACCTAAATCTAAGTCATCATTTTTCAAGCCATGAATTATTCTGTCAGTTGTTAATTCCTTGATTTTTAGTTCAATTGAAGGATATTTTTTCAAATATTCCATCAAAAATAAGGGTAATAAATAAGGGGCAAGTGTCGGAATTATTCCCAAACGTATTTCTCCCGAAATTTCATGTTTCCCTGCATTTACAGTATCCTTTATTTTATAAAATTCAGAAATAGTTAGGCGTGCTTGTTGGAGAATTTCCAAGCCTATTTGTGTCGTTACAACAGGTTGGCGACTGCGGTCAAATACTTTGATACCAAGTTCGTCTTCCAATTTTTGGATTTGCATACTGAGCGTCGGTTGAGTAACGCAACAACTATCCGCAGCTTGAACGAAATTTCGATGTTTTTCAACTGCCAAAATGTATTCTAATTGAGTTATTGTCATACTTATAGATTATAGTGATACAAATATCGAAATTATCAATTTGTTTTACTACATCATTTTGATGCAAATTTGTAGAACAGAAGAAAATAATACTTTTTTAAGGATAAACTTAGTCAGTTTGTTCAGAATGAAGTTTTAAATAGTATTATTCTTATTTTTATTTTAATTTAATCCTTTAATTTATTAAAACCATGTTATCATTAGGTTCAATTTTCCCAACTTTTAAAAAAACAGCCGTAGTATCTCTTGAAAAAGGGAAAGAATTCCACGATATTACTTCTGAAGACCATAAAAATGCAGATAAGTGGATGGTAATGTTCTGGTGGCCGAAAGATTTTACTTTCGTTTGTCCTACTGAAATTGCCGCTTTTAATGCAAAATACGATGATTTTTCTGACCGTGATGCAGTTCTTGTAGGTGCTTCAACTGACTCTGAATTTGTTCACTTGGCTTGGAGAAACAATCATGATGATTTACGTGGTTTAAAATTCCCAATGTTAGCTGATACTTCAAAGTCATTAGCTGAAGAATTAGGAATTTTAGAAGCAAATGAGAAAATTGCTTACCGTGTAACTTATATCGTTGACCCACAAGGTGTTATCCGTTGGGTATGTGCTAACGATTTATCAGTTGGTCGTAACGTTGACGAAGTATTAAGAGTTTTAGATGCTTTACAAACTGACGAACTTTGCCCATGCAACTGGAAACAAGGAGAAGAAACGCTTAACGCATAGTTTAAATTATTTTAGCGTTGTAAAATATGTTCTTAACAGGTTTTGTTGACGAACAATTTTACAACGCTTCTTTTTTGTATTTCATAATCATTAATAATTATGTTTGGAACAGTAAGTGAAACTAAGAAAAACCTTTTGGCAGAAATAAATCTTCCTGCTGAATTTGAAAGCGTTTTCTTGAATCGTCTCAATGCAGCAGACCACCGTTATATCAAAGACTTAAAAATTAATCTTTCAAACTCATTAAAAGCTCAGACTTTAAATGAAAAAGAGGCGGTTTTGATTGCTCTTTCAATTGCGATTAATGAAAAAGCAACGGATTTAATTGCTTCACTTGAAGAATCTGCGAAAGCGAAAGGAGTAGAGGAGAAGGAATTATTAGAAGTAGCTTCTTGTGTGTCGTTAATGAATGCAAATAATATTTTGTATCGTTTCCGTCACTTCATGAACAAAGACAGCTATACAAATATTCCTGCTGGCATTCGTATGTCAATTATGATGTCGCCAGTTTTAGGAAAAGAGTTTTTTGAGTTATTAAGTTTAGTAATCTCAGCAATAAATGGTTGCGAATTATGTGTTACTTCGCACGAAGCATCTGTAAAACAACACGGAGCAACTGAACAACGCATTTTTGATGCTGTTCGTTTGGGAGCGGTGGTGAAAAGTGTAATTACTTTATTGTAGTTAAGTATTTGGAATAAATTATTTGACATTTGGTAGTGGCGTATAGCATACGCCAATGTTATGGCAATGTTGGCGTATGCTATACGCCACTACCAAATGAACGAAGTCAATTTTAATAATTTATTCTTAATATTTAATAGCAAAAAAAGCCAACTTATTCAGTTGGCTTTTTTAATATTTTATTGACTTTCTCCAGCCAAATATCTCTTCCTGCACAACTCCAGTGCGTATCACTTTTCAAGTAAATTTTATCGGGTGATTTTCTGAAATCAGCATAAGTATCAATAATGGGCGTTTGTACTCGCTTATCTGATTGAATTCGCTCTATTAAGCGGTTATAATTTCCTAAATCTGGAGACAAAATACTTATTTTATTGGGAATAACCGAAAGGTAAACTTCATCAAAACCTGCCTTTAAATAAGCATTTCGAGTCTCATTAATATTCAGTACAAACCTATCAATTTCTTCCTGACTAATGGGATAAAATGCTGAATATTCATTAGTTGAATCTGCTTCTTCAAAATAAAATAAACTTTTTTCATTTTTAGATAGCACAACTTTATGCTCAATTCTGCCGAAAACATGGTGATTCAATGTTGCTTTTAACTCTCTAAATTTCAAGAAAAAATCATAATTGAAAAGAGTATGTTCTAAACGCTCCTCAATGCCTTTGGGAAATATATATTTCAGCCATTCTGTTGAATTATCTCGGAGCGTTTGTTTCCATGATTTCTGAGGTTGAACTCCCTTACTTATTGTTCTTTCTGTTTTGAAATTCTCTGCTTTTTGTGAAAAATGTTCTTTGAAAGTCCGTTCAACTGTTTCTAAAATAAGAATGTTTTTTTTGTTTGTATCTAATTGAATATCTGCCTGTTTTGCCCAATGTATATAAGAATAATTTGTTACATCAAAATCGTTTTGGCTTACTCTTTCTGCTTCTGTAAAACTATCACCGATGATAAATAAATGTACATTTTGTTTAGCAATATCCTTTTTCAGCGTTGGGCATTTTGTGGCTTTTTCTTTGAAATCGGGTAAGTAGGAAAGACGGTATAAATCGCCATAACGATAGTCGTCAGGAAATAGTCCAGTAGATTTATAAATCAGTGGAGAATATGCTTGTAGCCATAAAAAAATAGCTATGAAAAGGATACAATATTTTAAAATTTTTGAAGACATTCAGTTAAAATCAAAATTGGAAATAAATGAATTGGTTGGTTTCAAATACACCAAAGAAATAAATTATTACAATAAACAGTACCGATAAACCGAAAAATTTCGCTGAGTTTCTGGTGTCAATATGGAAGAATTTATATTCTTTCCAAAGTAAGAATATAATTAAGCCAATTGAAAACCACATTTCAACGTTGTTCAATGGTGTTTTAAAACTTTGTGATAATGATAAAGTGCCTATTTTTTTCAATATTACCAAAGCGTCATGTGTTCCTTTGGCTCTGAAGAAAACCCACGCTAACATTACTAATAAAAAAGTTGAAATTAGGTTTATGCTTTTGCCTAAAAGGTTTTTGGGTAAGGATAGTTTAGGTAAATATTTATCTCGTAATATGGCTAAAATTAGATAAAAACCGTGCAATGAACCCCAAATTACAAATGTCCATGCTGCTCCATGCCACAAACCACTCACCATAAAAACGAAAAACTGATTGAAATATCTTCGCCATTCTGAAACACGATTTCCTCCTAAAGGAATATATAAATAGTCTCTAAACCAAGTAGATAGTGAAATATGCCAACGTCGCCAAAATTCAGAAATTGATGTGGAGAAATAAGGCGTTCTAAAGTTTTCCATCAAATCAAACCCCATTACTCGGGCAGAACCGAGAGCTATATCCGAATATCCAGAAAAATCACAATAAATCTGAAAAGTATAGAAAAACGTTGCCATAAAAAGTGTTAATCCAGTTTGTTCACTTGGGTTTTTGTAGGCAAAATCCACAAACATAGCCAAGCGGTCTGCAATCACAACTTTTTTAAATAAGCCCCAAGCCATCATCATTAAACCACTTTTTACTTTCTCCCAATCGTATTGATATGTTTCATGGAATTGGTGTAAGACATTCTGTGGGCGTTCAATTGGTCCAGCTACCAATTGCGGATAAAACATTACGTACAAAGCATAAATTCCAAAGTGTCGTTCTGCTTTTTGATTGCCACGATAGACTTCAAACGTGTAGCTCATCGCTTGAAAAGTATGAAATGACAAACCGATAGGAAGTACAAAATCGAAAATGGGCAATGGATTTTTTACTTGTAAAAAGCCAAATATATGATTTACGTTATCAAACAGGAAATGGTAATATTTGAAGAAAGCTAAAATTCCAACATTAGAAATAATACTGAGAATTAAGAGTAATTTTCTTTGTTTCCCTGCTGTATTTTCAAGCCAAATACCTGCAAAATAATCTATTATTATCGTAAAAAATAGGATAATAATATAAACAGGTTGAAAAATCATATAAAAATAACAACTTGCAAAAAGGAGTAGTTTCCAACGACCTGACCATCCCAACGACCAGTATCCAAGCGTTACAATAATAAAAAATATAAAAAAATGGAGAGAATTAAAGAGCATATTAACGTATTTTTACCGACCAAGTTTCGATGCTACTTGGGGTAGTAATATTCATCATTATTTTTTTGTAAGAATCTGAATAAGAGATATTTGGAGGAAACTCTGATACAATTGGTAATGTTCCAACGCTTTCGCCATTTTCATTGTAAAAACGATAATTTTCATACCCATTCGTTATAGCAAAGTATTTTCCAGCCGTTCCTAAATTATAGTATTTAAGTTCTTTTTTTCCATAATTTGAGTCCTTAATTGTAAACAATTCTTTTTCATTTTTATCCATTACCACAACCGTTTTGCCGTCCGTTCGCATCAAAACCCAGTCCTTATTTCTTGTATCAGATGTGAATATAAATTTTACTTCATTATCTGGACGAAACATTTGTCTTTTTTCAAGAATTTTTCCTTCAAGACTAATTTTGTAAAGTTCACCCTTCTCGCTTAATAATCTTATTCCTAAATTATTATTTCCACCTTCCAAAATTGGGGCAGCATTGAAACTATTATTTAATTTTACAGGAAATCCCTGAGCTAAAACCCCTTTGGCATTTTGTAAGTATAAGTTGCCCGTTTTTTCCAAAATTACTGAATACTCCATTCCTTTAATCATAAGACTGGGAATAGGTAAAATAACTCGACTTCGTGATGTTTTATGAAAAGGAGTGAGGACTAAAGTTTCTTTATTTATTTTGAAAGATTCGCCACTGTCATTCACTAAAGTAAGATTCTCATTTTTGTCAGCTTCATTTTCAAAAACATTAAATGATTCAAAGTTTACTTTTTGCGGATTCTTACTTGATTTTACGGTAAAACCATGTTCTTTCCGACTTAACATATATGTTTTTGTAGCCGTCAATATCAATAATTGTTGTGAATTTCCTTTTGTAGTATTTACATTTTTAGCCTGACCAATTATTTTATCTGATAACGGATAACTCCAAATATTCTTACCATTTTCAAAAAGACTCAATTTATTATCTTTTCCTTGTACTAATATTTCTGAATTTTTGTTGGCAGGATTGATTAAATATACGGGTTCTTTTTGTGCAGAAATGGCTATTCCACTCAATTTTACCCATTTGTTGGCAAATTTTTGAGTTGTTTTGCTTGGTTCAATATTTTTCAATAGTACGATTCTACTTTCGGTAGAATTCTGTTGTAAAATTTCAGCTTGTACATTTAAAAGTGTTTTTTCCTGACTCACTAATTTCGCTGACCACTTGTTATTTAAAATTTTACCAATGCCTTTTATTGCTTTTTCGTTTTCGGCAACGAAAGTAAGATTGGCAGGGATACAATTTTTTAAAATGGTTTTGTTCTTCGCAGAATTACTCCACACATCACCTTTTCCAATACTTTGCAGATAATCTTGCATCATTCCCAAGTTACTCGCAATAATTACAAAATTGCCATATTCTGCAAAATAGCTTTCTTCAAAACCAACATACAAACCACCTAAAAGCATACTTGGAAATTCTCTAATGCCGATTGAAGTAATTAAAAAGCTACCATATTGTACACTAAAAACATCCTCTTTCCTCTCGGCTGCTACATTTTTTGCTATCACTTTTAATAGCTTTTGTAGTTCTTTTTGCTTGATAATCAATACTTTATTATGAACGGATTGGTCATTGTTATCAAAACTGCATAATGTTAATTCATTTTCTATTTTGCTGTATAATTCGTTATAATCGAAATCAAATGCACTTGAAGCCTTGTCTCTTAGCTTACTTATTTTATCGTCGTTTTCAAGTTGCCCATCTATTTTTTTGAAAAGACTTTCAGGATTTGAATAACTTACATTTAAAATAAATGAACTTGAATTTGGTATCATGTTCAGGCATTGGATATTTGAAGGTTTTTGTCCCTCAAATAATTTTTCATTATTGGCAATACTGATAGCCTCTATGGTGTTTTTGGTAGGTTGAAGCCACTGATAAGTATTGGACAGTAAATTGGGGAAACTATTATTTTTATCCTCACTTGAAATATCTTGCAAAAAATCGTTGATAGATAAAGTGTTAAAATGGGTTTGCGTGAAAATAGAATCGCTTTC
Organism: Arcicella sp. LKC2W; assembly: GCF_034931005.1. Classification (NCBI taxonomy): domain Bacteria; kingdom Pseudomonadati; phylum Bacteroidota; class Cytophagia; order Cytophagales; family Flectobacillaceae; genus Arcicella; species Arcicella sp. LKC2W. The sequence goes on along the minus strand of NZ_JAYGIN010000001.1, from coordinate 27,157 downwards.
TATCATTTTTTTATTCAATGATAGGGTTGTAACCCACTTATTTTTTTTGTGCAAAATCGCTTCTTCCAATACTAAACTTGAAGCACTAAAAATTAGGAAATCATCTTGAATAATAAAGGCAAATATCGATTTTGCGTTTTCATCAATCACTTCAGAAATTTTAAAGCCTTGTGTATTGTGAGAAATAATTCTATTTCCGTTACTATTCTGTTTTAAATTATCTAATTTCTCGATAAAGTCTTCATTATCAGCATTTAAAGGTAAATAATTCACAAAAGCAAAATCATCTTTTCCTTCGGGAAGGATAGCAAAATATAGTGTTTTTTTTAGCAATAAAGAATGAATATCGTTATTACTAAGACCGATTTTCTTTAAAATTTGAAATTGTGAAGCTGCTTGAGAAAGAAGAGGAAGGCGAGGAATAATCTTGTTTTTAGCGGAAGATATTTCGTTTGTTTCTAATAAAATAAGCGTATTATCAGGAATAAAACTGGTAATTGCATTACTGTGCTGATTCTTTTTCTGATAAAAAACATAACCTCCGATTCCCAAAATAGCGATTGCTAATAAAAATAACTGTTTTTTCATGGTAAGGAGAGTTTTAAGATTTTGTAAAGCATTGTAGAATTTATATTGGCTCTACAATGCTTTACAAATAAATTATAGCACCGCTTTTGTTGTTGCCAATGCCGAACCAATTACTTGGTGCATATCATAATATTTATATTCGGCTAATCGTCCACCGAAGATAATGTTTTCTTCCTGGCGTGATAAATCACGATATTTTTTGAATAATTCTGTGTTTTTATCGTCATTCACAGGATAATAAGCTTCCATTCCTGCTGACCATTCACATGGATATTCTTTGGTTACTACAGTTTTTGCTTGTTTTCCAAACTCAAAATGTTTGTGTTCAATAATACGAGTATATGGAATGTGAGCCTCTGTATAATTTACCACTGCATTTCCTTGAAAATTCTCTTTATCTACTACTTCATGCTCAAATTTTAAGCTTCGATATTCTAATTTTCCAAATTGATAATCATAGAATTCATCAATATTTCCAGTAAAAACTATTTTCTCAGCCAAAGCCATTAAAGATTCTTTGTCCTTAAAAAAATCAACTTGGGTTCTTACTTCAATACCCGCTAACAAACCTTCAGTAAGTTTATTATAACCTCCAATCGGAATACCTTGATATTTATCGTTGAAATAATTGTTATCAAATGTAAACCTCAATGGTAATCTTTTAATGATGAAAGCTGGTAACTCAGTTGCTTTACGTCCCCATTGTTTCTCGGTATAACCTTTGATAAGTTTATGGTAGATATCAGTTCCAACTAAAGAAATAGCTTGTTCTTCCAGATTTTGAGGGTCGGTTATACCCGACGCTTCAACTTGTTCTTGGATTTTTGCTTGTGCTTCTTCGGGTGTTTTTACTTTCCACAACTGATAAAAAGTATTCATATTGAAAGGTAAATTGAATAATTCACCTTCAAAATTTGCTAAAGGAGAGTTGGTGTAGCGATTAAACTCAACAAATGAATTTACGTAGTCCCAAATACCTTTGTCATTGGTGTGAAATATGTGAGCTCCGTATTTGTGAACGTTAATACCCTCATTTTCTTCTGAAAAGATATTTCCTCCCGTGTGATTTCTACGGTCGATGACTAAACATTTCTTTCCTTTTTTATTGGCTTCGTGAGCGAAAACAGCACCAAATAAACCAGCACCCACGATGAGATAATCGTATTGTTTCATATTTGAGGTTTGTCTTAGGTATTAGGTATGAATTATCAGGTATTCGGCTGTTGATACAAAGTAATAGTTGGTGGTAGATATAAATATCAAAAGCCTAATATTCATCATTACAATAAACTACTAATTTCTCACACTTATTACCTTATACTTACTATCTCATACCTATGATGTGCCTAATATCTATTTCAAATTCTTGATTTTGTTATTTAATTCTAAACGGAAATTCAATAATTCTTTAAATGACTGCCAACAAACTTTTAAAAGTTTCATTTTCTGGATTGAAACTTCACCTGTGGCTCTTTCTTTGTGAACAATTGGAATATTAAACAATTCTTGTCCCGATTTTTTAGCCATAATCGCCAAGAAAATATTGGGTGCAAATGGCACAGGATTAGGTAATTGAGATAATAATTTCTTCAAAAATGTTCCTTTAATCAATCTAAAAGGAATATTAGAGTCCATGATGAATGTTCCATAAACAAAGAACATACTATAACGTAGGATTCTGGTTATCAATAATCTGAAAATATCGTCATGTCTGATTTGACGGTATCCCAAAATAAAGTCCGATTGTGTTCTTTTGTCCCAAAGTTTCTTAACATCTTCTGGAATAAATTGGTCGTCGGAATCCGTTTGGAAAATGTATTCAGCATCTAACTCCACCGCTTTTCTATAAGCATGGACAACCGCATTTCCATGACCACCATTTACCTGATGTACAACTTCAAGTTTAGGATATTGTGGTTTAAGAGAATCAAGAATTTTTCCCGTATTGTCTTTTGACCCGTCATTTACTACAATTAGTCGAGTATTTTCTCCTGCAAATTCAGTGTCTAATAAATCTGACCAAATTTTTACTACGTCTGCCATGCACTCTTGTTCATTGTAGGCGGGCATGACGATTGCTAATTTAATGCTCATTAAAAAGGGTTGTTGGAAGCTAAAAATAATTTTACAAAAATACCGAATAACGTTTATATTAACGAAATTCTCGAACAATCTTAACAGTGTTTTTATCTAATGGTCAATAAGTGAAGTATTTTTTCATATTATTGACAGGTTTTTCAATCAGATACCATGATAAAGTTGCTAAAAATACGGTGATGCCTAAAAAATACAATAATTCAAAGCTTAGGTTTTGACTAAGACTTGGCACAATGGACTGTATTTTATGCAAAACCTTCATCACTATACTTGTATTTGGGGTGTGATAAACGTTGTAAACAAAATTATGATATAGATATAAACCGTAACTAATTCGTCCTAAATAACTGCTGACAGGATTTTCAAGGATGAATTTCATAATTCCGTCGTAGCCCGTTACTGCTTTGGCAATTAAGAAGAAACAGAATAATGACCCTATAAATCTCTCTAAAACCAAATTGCCAAAATGATGAACTTGGTTTGAAGAAAGTTGATACTGACGCACAAAAAACATCAATGATATTAATAATATAAAACTGGCAATTAAGTATTTAGTGGTACTAATTTCTTTGAAAACGGTTTCCTTTTTGAAGGTGAAATAATAGGCTAAAAGTCCACCTAAACCAAAGCTATCTAAGCAAGTAGGCATTAAAACATATTGAACCATCCATTCATTACCATTAAGAAACAAGATTATTCTGATAATTACAGAAAGGATAATCATGGAAAATAATACTTTTAAATAATGTTTAGTTGGCAAAAAAAGTATCAAATATGGAAAAACAAGATAATATTGTTCTTCAACTGCCAATGACCACAAATGGTCAATTGTTCCCATCCAATGTTCTTTTGTGGCAATATAAATATTAGTTGTGTAGGTTAAACACCACCAAACCGTTTCTCGAACTGGCGGAACGTCCAGTGCATATAATACAAAAATCGTCAAAAAATAAATGGGGAAAATTCTGATGCTTCGACGAATGATAAACTGTTTTACCGAAAACCAATGACTACGCCCAACGGCATCGTCTTTCAGTTTACTTTGAATTAAAATTCGAGTAATCAAAAAACCACTTAGTACAAAGAACATTGTTACACCCAATACGCCCAAAGGAAGTACATTTCTTTCCGCTAACCAGTGGTCGATTAATACCAAACCAACCGCTAAAAAGCGAATTCCATCAAGTTGTGTAAAATATGTTTCTTGTTTCATTGTTAAAATTGCGGATGAGTCAACGAGTTTTATGTATTTCTACCAATTCGTCTTTACTTTTTGGTTATTTTTATTAACTATCAAGGAGTCGTTTAAATAATATGCTTTCATATTTTTCCCTTCTTGTACCACCAAACCTAAATAGTATTTATCATTCTCAAACTCATTGTAATTCAAATCACTTACAAAACCATTTTGCCAATATTTACCAGTTCTGATAAATGCAGGAACAGGGTAATTTGTCAATTGAGTCGGCATTAAATAAGTCTTGGTAGAAGACTGAACAATGATGTTGACGCTATTGGTCTTATTAACGTTGCTTATAAATGTTGAATTCTGAATAAAAACTCCGTTGGCGTTGACCGATTTTGTTATTTTCTCATGCCAAATTGGTGATATTTTTACTGACTTTTTAAATTGATTCAAATAATTGTCTAAGGGCAATCTTGGAGATTCATAAAGTTTTAAACCATTTTTATCAATTGGTACAGATGTATCCAATGCCCAATTATAAGAAAATGACATTAACTGATTTCTTAAATTTACAACTTCCTTGAAATTAATAAAATTGGTAATAAAATTGAATAGAATTGCAATTCCCACAATTGGAAAAGTTAACCAAGAGAATCGAGTCAGATTCAGTTTAGAAACAATGGATAAGTAAAGCGTGACAGTCAATAAAATGGAGTAAATTTTATATCTACTTGTCAATAAACCAATTTCGCCAAAACTAATGCGTGTATAGGTAACTACGATTCCTGTGCCAATTAAGAACATCAAAGTGCCTAAGATAAAAAGCTCAATTTGTGATAATTCACGTCGTTGATTAATCAGTTTACTATTGAAAATTAGATAAATAGCAATGATTCCACTAAGAATAAAAAGGAATGTTCCGAATAAAATGGTCAATTTAATTCTCCCTGATGAATACGGAAGTAAGTCGAATGCTGAACCCAAAAAGGAGAGGAAACCTAAAGCTATTTTTCCAATGCCAATTCCATTCATCGGTGGATTGCTCGGTGGCATTTGATAATGGAAAAAGTATAAAAATATAAGTATGGCAGAAATCAGTCCGAATATGATACTTTCTCTGAATCTTTTTTGTAAAAGCAATAAGACAATGCAAATTGGGAAAGCTGTGATGCCGTTTCCACTCGTGTAAGTAGCGAAGAAGGCAAATAAAATAGCTAAATAGAAATGACTTTTTTTAGCAGAACTTACTAAATAAATTAACCCTAAAATAAAAAAGACAACGCCAAAGTTTTGTATGGCTGCCATTCCCCAAAAAGTATTTTCCCAAAGTTGTAACTGAAAGAATATGAGTGGGATAGGAGCGAAGTAAGCAATTGGTAAATTCGTTTTTTTGAAGACTCTGAAGAAAATAAATAGAATCCCGATAAGAGTGAAATTACCTATCCACATGAGCCAGCGGTATTCAATTGTGCCGTGAAGATAGAAAACAATCAAGGTGAAAAAACGATCAAAAGCGATGCGGTGTTCGTTATGTTGTTTAAAGATTGACTGTATTTTGGCTACTAATCCATCAGCATTTTGAAATTCTACAATAAATGCTTTCAGTGCATGGTCATCCCATTTCGGAATATTGATGGCATATTCTGAAAGAAAGTAAAAATACAGGGCGATTGGTAATAGAATAATGATGCCCCAGATAATATTTTTTTGTGAAATATTCTTCAATGGATAAGGATTATGGTAAATGGTAACGCAAACTTTAGTCTGTGTTACTTATACGAAAAGTCTTAATTTTTCAGCGATATTTTTTGCATCTAAACCTGATTGAGTTTGATGGAAATTTTGGTCGCCATAAGTGCCATCTGGATAGCCTTCAGCACGGAGACTAATGAATTTTTTGAAGGAAATTCCATTTTCCATTAACTGAACTGAAAGCTGTTGTGCTAAACCGCCAATACTCACGTGTTCTTCTACAACTAACAGATTTTCAGTGGTTTGTAATAATTTAAAGCCTTCTGAATCAATACTTAATGGGACATTTTGAGCCGTTAAAAGATTGAATTTATTAGCAAATTCTTCTTGTCCTAAAACACTCACCACATTATTGGCAACTGGCCCTAACGCAACGATTGTGCCTTTCGGTTCGTTTGATTTTACGACCATTTTTAAACTGCCAAAGTTCCCTTCGTGAGCAGGTGTTTGCTTCCCTGCACCCAAACGCAAATAGGCAGGACGACCATCTGCAACTATCTGATTAACAAATGGTTCAACGTCATCTGCAAAAGCTGGAATCCAACATTTTACATTTTGAAGGCTACTCAAACCTGCAATATCCTCAATGGCATGGTGCGAACTTCCCATAATTCCGTAGCCATAACCACCGCCATTGCCAACGATAAAAACTGGTAAATTGTGTAAGCAAACATCATTACGAAACTGTTCCCAACAACGATAAACGACAAAAGGAGCAATGGAATAACAAAATACTTTAAAGCCTTTATATGCCATTCCTGCCGCCAAACCTACCATGTTTTGTTCGGCAACACCCGCATTAATGAAGCGATTCCCTAACTTTTCCTGTAAGTTTTCAAGTGCATTATAGCCTAAATCACCCGTGATAAAAACGATTTTTTCGTCCGCAAGGGCAATTTTTTCGATGGCATCTGAAAATTCTCTTCTCATATTTTTTATGGAGGAATGGACAATATAGAAATGAAGAAAAGACTAAGGGTGTTTAATTCCTCTTTCTATATTTACACATTCCTCTTTATTTCCTTTTCTTCTATTTTCTCTGTTCTTCTACTAATCTTTTAATTTCTTCTGAAGTGTTGTATCGCTTAATTCCTTTTCTAACTTTCGTTCTTATGAATTTTGGACGTTTTTTGGTTTCCTCAAAAATCTTGGCAATATATTCACCTAAGAAGCTGATACCTAACATATTAATTCCGCCGAAGAACATCACCAAAATAATAACTGTTGAAAGTCCTGATGGTGTTTCTGGATAGAAAAATAATTTTGCTAATACTTGCCAAACAATTCCTAAAATAGAGGCTAAAGTCAAAAAGAAACCAGTGTAAGACATGATTTCTAAGGGTACAAAGCTGAATGAAAATATTGCTTTTTTAGCCCACCAAATATTTTTACGCCAGTTGTTGGTAGAAACACCAAACATTCTTTCGGGACGAATATAATCTACTCCTGTTTGTTTAAAACCCACCCAAGCTCTTAATCCACGTAAAAATTGTTCAGTTTCTGGTAAATTAATTAACTCTTTCACCACTTTTCTGTCAATCATCGAGAAGTCGCCTGCATCTTTTGGAATATTGATGTATGACATATTCTTGAAGATTTTGTAAAAGGTTTTGTAGAAAAAGTGTAACCATGCAGGCATTTCACGCTGAACTCTAACTCCGTAAGTAACCTCATAGCCTTCCATCCATTTTTCGTAGAATTTAGGCATAACTTCTGGAGGGTCTTGCAAATCACCGTCCATTAAAACAACGGCATCACCCGTAGAAATTTCCATTCCTGATAAAAAACCTGCTTGTGAACCAAAATTTCTTGAATGGGTAATTCCAATAACATTGGGGTCTTTATTACAAATGGCTTCCAAAACTTCTTCGGTATTATCAGGCGAGCAGTCGTTTACGAAAATGATTTCATAGCGAACTTTCATTTCGTTAAATGTCTTCACCAAACGCTCGTACATGAACGGAATCGCTTCAGCATCTCTATAACAAGCAATAATAGCGGTAATAACAGGATTTAGATACGGGTTTTGAAATGCAGGCAATAATTTTCCTTCGTATTGAATACCTTCTTGCCAATCAAAATATTGTCTAAGTCCTTGATTTAGTGGCGTTTTTGCTTTCCATCCCAAATCCTTATTGGCTTCAGTTGGGTCACCAAACCATTCTGCTAAATCCCACGAACGGTTTTGCATACTTCCCCACGAAGGCTCTTCTTTTATGTCAAATTCTTTGCGACAAATTTCAACTAAATCACCAATTGTCGTTTTTACACCGCTCGCAATGTTATAAGATTTACCTCTGATTTCTGGAGACATTTTCAACGCAGAATCAATGAAAGCTTCCACACAATCGGACATATAAACAAAGTCACGACTAATTTCTGGAGAAACAAAGTTGGGAAGTTTGTGTTGTCTTACACTTTCAATCAATTTTGGAATTAATCTATCGGGTTCTTCCCAATCGCCGTAAATTGAATAAAGACGAAGGTTTACAGCATTTTTCTCATGAACTTTTGCGTAAAACTGAATCATATAAGCCGCTGAAACTTTTGACACTGAATAGTGACTGTTGGGTTCAAGCGTATCCGTTTCTTTAGGAGAAGTACAGTTAAAACCATATTCAGAACTACTCCCTGCGTGAATATACACCATATCCGAAGCGAGGTTTTCCAAAAGGTTTACTGTACCAATTACATTCGTTTCGTAAGTAAGAGGTATATTTTTTTGCTTAGAATAGGCACCATAAGCCGCTAAATTAAAAATGGTTTTAGGTTTATAAGTATTAAAAACCTCTTGAACCGAATAATTAGAGACAATATCACAGTGAACAATATTGGCAGCAGGAATATCAAGTAATTTCAATCGCCATGCTTTTTGGGCATCGTGCGTAAGGGCATAGCAATCTTTACGAATACTGAAAATATCTTTAAAAAGATTTGCACCTATAAAACCGCTTGCTCCGTAAACGAAGATTGGACCTTTGAGAGATAGGATTTTTTCTTTTACCGAATCGGTCATTTTTATTTATTGAAGATTTAAAACTTGAATATGGGCAATTTGATTTTGAACTTTATACAAAGACCTATTTATCGGTTAAACGTAATTATTATTAACGTCATTGATAGCGATTTCAAATTGCTCTGGTTTCATGGGTAAGTAGTGCCATTCCATACGATTTTCCATATATGAAACGCCTTTTCCTTTGATAGTATTGGCAAGCAATAATTTTGGTATCCCGTTCTTTTTAGCTTTAAAAAGGTCAATTTGATTATAAATTTCTTCGATATTGTGTCCATCGCATTCAACAACATCAAATCCGATTGCTTCCCATTTATTTTTATCGGCGGAAACCCCTAAAATTTCATCAGTATTACCGAAACCTTGTAATCCATTTTTGTCAATCATGACAATTAGGCTGTCCAATCCTTTGGCAACAGCGTAATGGGCGGCTTCCCAAGTTGTGCCTTCGTTTGTTTCTCCATCCGACATTAAAACGTAGGTGTATTCGCCATTTTCGAGGATTTTGTTCGCTTGTGCAATACCCGTTGCGATGGGTAAACCATGTCCTAAAGAACCAGTTGCAAATGGAATTCCAGCAATTTTGTTGGGAGCAGGGTGAGCAGGAAGGACAGTTCCGTTTTTATAAAATGTTTTTAGAGCTTCATCTGAAATCTCCCCTGATTCATTTAAGCAAGCGTATAAAGCTGCTGCTGCATGACCTTTAGAGAGTAGAAATACTTCATTTTCTTGTTTATGAGATAACAAAGAACCAATCATTAAATCAACACATGACAATGAACAGCCAATATGACCTGCATTGGCGGTAAAGTACATATCAAGAATTCTGAGGCGTAAGGTCTTTTGCAACTTTTTTAAGTCTGCAAAAGAATTGAGGGTATTGTTCTTTGAGGTTATCATTCAGAGATGGGTTCGTCTTCTTTTGAAATGTAAAAAAACGTAATTCGAGTACAAAAATAGCTGATTTTTATTAATGTAGCACGATTTAACCCGACTGAATCTGATTTGAAAATATTAAACGGTCTATTTTTTCGTAATTGTAAACTCAACACGACGGTTTAATCGACGACGTTCTTCGGTAGCATTGCTGGCAATTGGACGAGTTTGTCCCCAACCTTTGGTCGTCACTCTCTCAGAAGCTATACCCTTAGAAATCAGATAGTTTTTAACTTCTTCAACTCTTTCTTCTGATAATTTTAAGTTTAATTGAAAGTCGCCTTGATTATCGGTATGTCCTTCAAAAAGTATCTCCAAAGTTGGGAAATCATTCATGGCTTGAGCAATTCTATCCAAATCTTTTAAGGCAGGTGCTTGTAGGTGTGATTCGCCTTGTTCAAAGGTAAAACTGTTCAAAATGCCTTTATTTCCAACTTCCAAAGGCATCAAATAAAAGTCTTTTTTGATTTCTCGGTAAGATATTTCCTTTGATAAATCCACCAATTCGCTAATGGCTAAATAACCTTTTGCGTAAGGAACAAAATTATAAACCTCTTTGAGTGGAACCACGAAACTAAATGAACCTGTGGCTGGGTCGTATTTTTTAACTTCTGGTTTTAATTTATCATTTTGAGGAGTCATTGTCAGGACTGCCTCGACAGGTTTTTTATCCGTTGTGGTCAAAATATCTCCCGAAATAATAGCGACAGGTTCTGGTTTGGCAGTTTTTGGCAATTCTAATTTGTAAATGTCTTCTTTTTTTGCTGCATTTATTGAGCAAATATATGCGTATTCGCCCGATGCGGGAAGTGTAAAATAACCGTCCCAATTGGGCGTATTTATGGCTGAACCAAGATTTTCAGGTTCTGTCCAATATTGCCAAGTATCGTCCAAACGTTGTGTTTTGAAAATGTCATTATCTCCATAACCTGGAAACCCACGAGTTGAAAAGTAAAGTGTTTTTCCATCTGCCGCAATAAATGGTGTCACTTCGTGTTCAACGGTGTTAATTTGTCTGCCCATGCTAATTGGTTCTGTCCAATTTGTACCATCCTTCTTGAATGAAACGTATAAATCTCTTTTACCAACCGTATTTTTTCGTTGAATCGACATAACCATCACCATTCCATCAGGTGATAAGGCATATTCTGCATTTGGACTTTGGTTGTAATAATTGTCAATTTTTATTTCTTCTGGATATGCCCAACCTCCACGTGTACGAAATGAGCGAGAAATTCCTGGTGATAATTTTCCGTCTTTATTATATTTGTTCATGAGTAAAATCTCACGTCCATCGGCAGAAACGGCAAAAACCGCATTTTTATCTTGGTTATTGATTGGATAGCCTATATTTTTTGATTTTATCCAATTGCCAGCTTTGTCCTGCACACTAAACCAAACATCTTGGTCTTTTTCTTTGCCAAACATACTCAAGTAGTTACGAGTATAGAAAAGCGTTTTCCCATCACTGGAAATCACAGGAGCAAATTCTTGATGTCTTGAATTAACTCCTTTTCCTAAATTCTCTCGGTAAACTTCCTTTGGGGCATCGGCTGCCACTCTAATAACCGCTTTGATGGGTTCAGTAGAATCTGAAATACCAATGGCATCAATTTGATTAGGCCCTTTAATTTTTTCAGTATTAAGAATCAATTTAATAGCTGAAATGCTGTACGAAGTCATTTCTGGAAGAATAATATTAAGCATTTTACCTTTATCCTTCACTTCATTAATTTGATTTTCGGGGGCTTGATAAAGTATATGAACTGTACTTTTGGAATCAATCGCTAAAATTTTATTAATACAACCTTGTCCAAAATTCTCAGCAACGGCAACTTGTCGGATAGGCATGAGTGTGTCAAAACCAACGGTGATATATTCCACACTTGGACTATCAGGTTGTGAGGGTTGCCAAGCGGCGGTACTTTCAGTAATATTGGGGAGAACATTAGGTTTTCCTAATGCTTGAATGGCTTTGTATTCTGTTGTTTGAAATGGTATAACTCTTTCTGAAGAAAATTCTAATACTTTACTTGCCCAACAAACTTTTTGGGAAAATGTTGGAATAATAACAAGCTGAAAGAAGAACAAAAAGGCGGCGGATTTTTTGAACATTGATAACATGGAAATAAGGTTAATTTCTCAATTACAAAAATGATACCGTTTTACGAAAAGAATGTTAATTGGTATTTAGGCATTTGATGAGAGATTGTTAAGAATACGCTATAATTTGCTCTATTTCTGTCTCTTGAACTTTCGTGGTTTTACCAAAAATCAGTGATTAATTCTTGACAATTGTTACTTCAACACGTCTATTTAATCTTCTTTTTTCCTCTGAATTGTTACTTGAAATTGGTCTGGTAGAGCCATACCCTTGTGTCTGTACTCTTTTAATATTGATACCACCTGCTGCTAAATATTTTCTTACTTCTTCAACTCTTTGCTTGGATAATTGTAAGTTTTCGTTCCAGTCGCCTTGATTATCTGTATGTCCTTCCAACATGATTTCCATCGTTGGATTTTCTTCCATCACTTTAATGATTCTGTCTAATTCTGGGAATGAATTATCTAAAATTTCCGCCTTACTTTGAGCAAAAAATACACTATTGAGCGTCATTTTCTGTCCTGCTTCAATCGGAAGCAAATAAATATTCTTTTTGACTTCTTTAAAACTATTGTCTTTTGAGAAATCTAAAGGCTCAGAAACTGCCATAAACCCTTTTTTAGATGCAGAAATGGTATAACTCTGTTTTGAAGGAAGCATCATTTTATAGTCGCCCGTAAGTGGGTCATAAGTTACACAAACAGTATCTTTGTCGGTCAAGGACTGAACATTAATTCGGGCAGAAATTGGTTTTTTATCGACCATATTATAAACTCCACCAGTCACTTGAACTACCGCATTAGGTTTGATAGATTCTGGAACTCTTAATTTAAAAATATCTTCTTCGCCAATGGCGTTTTCTTGAGAACTAAAGAAGGCATAATCGCCAATGGCAGAGATTGAAAAGTATCCATCCCATTCAGGAGTATTGATTATCGAACCTAAGTTTTCGGGTTCAGACCAATTTAGCCAAGTGTCGTCTAATCTTCTGCTCAAGAAAATATCATTATTGCCATAACCGCTCAATCCCTTTGTAGAAAAATATAGCGTTTTGCCGTCCGCAGCCACAAAGGGCGTGCTTTCTTCTTCAGCTGTATTGATTTTTTTGCCTAAATTTTTAGGTTCAGACCACGTTCCATCGGCTTGTAAGAATGAAACATAAATATCTTTTCCGCCTTGAGTCTCACTAAACTGACCTGTCAGAATTAATATTCTTCCGTTTGGTGAAAAACTATATTCAGCGTATTCTGATTTATTCCTAAAATTTTTAATGTTGATTGGCTTTGGAAATGCCCAGCCTGTTGGTGTTTTGGTGGACATTGAAACACCTTTTGCCATTGAACCGTCTCTGAGATAAACATTATTTAAAAGAATCGTTTTTCCATCGGGAGAAATAGCACAAATTGCGTTATGTTCGGTATTATTGATGGGTTCGCCCATTGGTTTTGCCAAACCCCATTTGCCATCTTTTTGAATTTCAGAAAACCAAACGTCTTGATTTTTTCCTTGCCCCAAATTCTCAGGATGCTTCCAACGAGTATAATAAAGGGTTTTGCCATCAGGAGATATAACAGGGGCAATTTCTCGATAAGCGGAATTAACGTTTTCACCCAAATTTTCTTTGATAATTTCTGCGGGAAGATTTTTGGCTAAGTTGATGCCAGCTTTAATTGGCGTTTCAGATTGAGAAATGGCAATGGCATCAATTTGATTCCAACCTTTCACTCTGTTAGTATTTAAGACAATCTTGATACCTCTAACTCTAAATGGCGTAGGTTTTGATAAAATCAAATTTGCCATTCTGCCAACTTCCGTTGTAGGAGTATTTTTGTTTGTCCAAAGCGTTTTTAGATTATCAAATTCGTCAAATGCTTCAATTCTTATAATGCAACCTTGTCCAAAATTTTCGGCAATGGCAACTTGTTTGATGGGCATTAGGGTGTCAAAACCGACGATTAAAAATTCTTCTAATGGACTTTCTTGTGTCATGGGTTGCCATGCACATACACTTGCACCAAATTGTGGGAGTTTGTTTGGCTTTCCTAATGCTTGAAATGCTTTATTTTCTTTGGTAGTATTTGCGTCGGCGTATTCAGAAGAGAAGGCAATAACACGGCTTGCCCAGAAGGTTTTTTGAGCGGTTGTTTGTAAGGAAAAAAATAATATAAAAAGGGCTATGGTGAATCTCATATTGCAGGGTAATGCGTTTATTATAAGTGAGTTAGTGTTGCGTATTTACCCATAGACAGATTCCCATGAATACATAAACATTAACAAACTCAGAAAAACGAAATTTCTTCTAAAACCTTGTTAGGTTCTTTAACTTTCTTGATTTTTTCAAACTTGATTTTCTTGGCTTTCTGCTCTAATTTTAATCCTTTTTGAATCTGTAAATTATGGTCAAAAAACTCAATGGCACGTTGTACTTTATTTTTATTGATGGTCAAGAAATACGGACGACGACCATTTTTCTGAATTAAACGTGCATCTAATTTATAAATTGTTCCTTCTGGAAACTCTGAAATCATTTTTGCGGGACAACCGATTTTTAAATCGCAAGGAATCGTTTGTCCTTCGAGTGTTTTTAGTCTTGGGCGGTTTCTACGAGTGTCAAAATACACTTTGGCGTAAATATCCAAAAAGATTTTCTTTTCTAATTCGGGCATTTCAGAAACGAGCGAAAGTTGCATAATTTGATAAAGCGTTAAAGATTTTCGTAGGATTTATAAAATTAAAGATAAAATACTAATCTGTCAAATATTTAATCTGAACTATGATTTGTTTGATTCGCTGATTTTAAGATTGCCTTTTAAAAACCCTATTATCATTAAATCCCCAAAATCATAGTTCAGACAAGTATTCTATTTCACTTCATTCAATTCTAAAATCACACTACTTCTGCGTCCGCTCAATTCTGGATTAATACCAATATTCATCAAATAATCACCCGAATAAACTAAATCTGACTTTAAAGATGAAGTTGTTCCAGGAAATAAATTGATTTCTTTAACGCTGTATTTTTTATTGGGCGATAACCCTTTCAATTTGATTGGAGTTGGATTATAACCTGTGTCAAATCTGTTGGTAGTCAAGTAGTTGAACATGACTGCATGGTCTTGGTTTTCGTTGCTAAATACCAAAGAAGCAAAGGGCTTATCCCAAGGGTTTTGTAATCTGTATAGGTCGCCTTTCCAGATAACAGGATTAATTCTTTTATAATTTTCCAAAGCTTTTTGACTAAATTTAAGCTCTTTCTCCGTCAATTGACTTACCACAATATCATAACCCATTTTGCCCATCATTGCCACATCTGTTCTGTATTTTAAACCAACTTTACTCCAATCCGTTATGTGATTACAGTGAGCGATGGCAGGGTAGAAGTACGAGTTTTCCCACTGAATAAAAACTCTTTCCAAAGGGTCTGTATTATCGCTCAACCAAAATTCGGTAAAGTATTTTAAGGCTTCATAGTCAACTCGTCCGCCTCCGCCTGAGCAAAGCATCATTGGTACTTTTGGAAATTTGGCTCTGATTCTTTCCAAAACTTTGTATAAACCCTTCACATATTCAACGTATAAATGCGTTTGTGGCAAACCTTGTTTTAGTAAATACATGGAGTGAGCATTATAAGTTACTGCATTACAATCCCATTTGATGAAAGCCAAATCAGGATTTTTGGTAAATAAATTATCCAAAACGCCAAATACAAAATCTTGTACTTCTGGATTTGATAAATCAAGCGGTAATTGATTTCTGAAATAATGTTCTGGTCGCTCAGGTTCACGAATCACCCAATCTTTGTGTTGTTCGTACAATTCTGATTTTGGATTTACCATTTCTGGTTCAACCCAAATCCCGAATTTTATTCCTGCCTTGGTTGCTTCTTTCATTAAGTAGCCAATGCCATTTGGTAATTTTTTGCGGTTTTCTTGCCAATCGCCCAATCCTGCTACATCACCATTTCTTGGGTATTTGTTGGCAAACCAACCATCATCCAATAAAAATAAATCAACGCCTAATTTTTTACCATCTTTGAATAATCCCGTTAATTTTTGTTCGTCAAAATCAAAATAAGTGGCTTCCCAGTTATTCAAAAGTGTTAATCTTGAACCTTCGCCGTCTAAAATACGATATTTCCTTGCCCAATTATGCATATTTCTGCTGGCTTCACCTTTTCCATTTTCTGAAAACGTTGAAATAAATGACGGCGTTTTAAATTCTTGATTGGGAGCAAGGGAATATTCGGAAGCGTGTGGATTAATTCCTGCTAAAACTCGGAGATTATGGTACGAATCCATCTCAAAATCAATCTTGAAATTCCCCGACCAAGCTAACGTTCCCAACATCACTTTGCCCTCATCTTCAGTAGCTTGGCGGTCGAACGATAACATAAAAGTAGGCGGTTGGAATAAATTAGCTCTTGTTCCTAATTTTGAATCTAAGGTTTTAATTCCTGCGGTCAAAAGCGTTTCTTCAGGTTTCATTTCTTCGCCCCAACCTCCGTGATAGTGATGCAAAACGTAATTGTCAGCCGAGAAATACATATTTGCCGAAGCATATTTTTGCATCAAAATGTTCTTTTTTTCTTGGTGTTTTATCAAACTCCACTGCTCAATTACATTTTCTTTGGCATAAACTTTATAGCAAAGCGTTACTTCGACAGGATAAGCAGGGTCTTTCAGTAAAATATTCGTTTGCGTAACGTTATCATCAATTTTTACGGTTTGATGACTTACATATTTTAATTCTAAGGAGTTATTTCCGTCGGCATGAGTTATCTGAATCGCTGGCTCTACTAAACTCCAAGTTCCGCTTGGCGTGTATGGCGAATTGTAAATTCCTGCATTTGAGTCGTTGTAACGAAATTCTTGAGCAATGATAGCATTATCTGCCGTTTTGATTAATTTTTTGCCAAAATGAACAATTCCTAAACGATTATCCTTATCAGTTTGTAGGACTAAAGAATTCTTCGCAGTTTCGATGGGAATAGTAACCATTTGTTGGGCTTGTACTAAATAATTGGAACAAGTTGCGACAATTAATAAAATAAAGAGTTGGGGTTTTTTGAACATAGTTTTGATTTTGAGTGTCCTTGGATTTCCGAAATTACCAATTTTATTCTCAATCATTATCTGTTTTCAATAAATTCATTGATTCAAAATGACAAAATTGTTAATGAGAAAAGTCATTTAGTTTAATAAAGATAAATTGCGGTCTTGGCTTTATCTTTGAAGAAATATCAAGAATTAATGAATAATGGTAGCGACTTTAGATAAAATATTTGAAATTATACACGAAAATGCCATCGAAAAAGAACTTGTATGGCTTGAAGAGAAAACAATAAACGCAAAATCTGCCCAATTAGCTTTTGTGGCAACGCCAAGATTTATTGGCAAACGACCGATTAGTTTTGAGTTAGACAATAATCAAACAAAAAACTGGACATTAGACCGTTTAGTGAGGGTTTATTTGTTGCTAAAATTAGAAAATATCAATCCTGATGGTTTTGAAGAACAAATAAATACGCTTTTCGATACTGCTGAAATCAACGAATCTATTGCCCTTTATTCAGCATTGCCCTTGTTTCAGAATCCTGAAAAATGGCTTTTGAGAGCAACTGATGCTGTACGTTCAAATGTCGGAGATATTTTTGATTCAATTGCTTTTGGAAATGATTATCCTGTAAAATATTTCTCAGAATTAGCGTGGAATCAATTGGTTTTGAAGTGCATTTTTAATGAAAAACCAATACATCAAATTGTTGGCTTGCATTCAAGAGCTAATCAACATTTAGCGGATACATTATCGGATTTTGCTCACGAGCGTTGGGCGGCTGGTAGAAAAATTCCCGCTCAGGTTTGGCGTTTGGTAACCCATTTTTTAACGGACGCAATTATTAAGGATTTAGAAGTTTTATTTCTTTCAAATGACCTTCAAAACCAAATTGCGGCAACATTGGTATGTTCTGAAACCGATAATTCGGAAGCCGAAATTTTACTGAATAAATATCCATTATCCATAAATTCAGAAATGTTGACTTGGGAATATTTAGAAAATCAATCAGCCATTTGTTATGAGTAGTTTCAAATATTAACGCCGACAGGGTTCAACACTCTGTCGGCGTTGTAACTGAAAAATAACACTTCAAACTAACGAAATATACCACAAATAAGGTCATGAATCATTACAAAAAATATCATCTTTGACCTTTCATTAAAACGTGTTTGGTAGAAATCTACGGAGGTTTAAATAATCATGAAATGCTTTTTGTTGAAATGTTCGCTATTCGCAAATTGCTATTTCTTTTAAAATAAAATAATCATTACAATGTGTCTTAATAAAGATGAAATAAAGCAGAATCCTTCACATTTTGAGGAATCGCAAGCCAATATAATTTCTTCCAATACAGAATTTAGTAATTACAAGGATTTAATAGCGGGCATGAAGTTTTTTGACCCGCATATCCACATGACTTCCCGTACTACCGACGATTATCAGGCTTTGGCAGATGCTGGCGTTGTGGCAATTATTGAACCTGCGTTTTGGTTGGGTCAGCCCCGTACAGGTTTGGCTACTTTCAAAGACTATTACAGTAGTTTGGTGGGTTGGGAGCGTTTCCGTTCTTCGCAATTTGGTATCAAGCACTATTGCACCATCGGACTCAATTCTCGTGAAGCAAATAATGAAGCTTTGGCAGAACAGGTAATGGAAATTTTGCCTTTGTATTTGATGAAAGAAGGCGTTGTGGGTGTTGGCGAAATCGGTTTTGACGACCAAACGGCTGCTGAAGAAAAATACTACCGTTTGCAGTTAGAATTAGCCAAAGAAATGAATTTACCTGTGCAAGTTCACACGCCACATCGTGATAAAAAGAAAGGGACTGAACGTAGTATGGCGATTGCTTTGGAACACGGAATTGACCCTAAAATGGTTATTATCGACCATAACAATGAAGAAACCGTAAAGTCGGTGCTTGACCAAGGTTTTTATGCGGCATTTACAATTTACCCTTTTACTAAAATGGGCAATGAACGCATGGTAGAAGTGGTAAAACACTACGGTTCGGAAAGAATAATGATTAATTCAGCGGCAGATTGGGGCATTAGTGACCCTTTAGCAATTCCAAAAACAGCGGCTTTGATGAAAATTAAAGGTATTGCTGATGAAGATATTCGTTTGGTTACTTACCAAAATGCCATTGATGCTTTTGCTCAAAGTGGACAAATTAATGTAGCCGATTTTGAAGAATCTGTGGTGATTGACCAAACACAAAAATTTAACGGAAATACTATTTTAAGAGGAGGACAGCAACCAAGAATCGACAAAGATGCGATTGTGATTCGATAAGAAATTTAAAAATGAAATATTACTTACAACTGATGCGACCAGCCAATTTGATTACGGCTATTGCGGATATTATGGCAGGTCTTTCAATTGCAAAATTTGTGTTTTCGACTGATAGTTTATCCATACAAACGATACTTTTATTAAGTCTTTCAACAGTTGGGTTATATGGTGGAGGCGTTGTTTTTAATGATGTTTTTGATGCGGAATTAGATGCGGTGGAACGTCCAGAAAGAGCTATTCCGAGTGGGAAAGTTTCTAAACAAAATGCGACACTTTTGGGTAGTATTTTGTTAGTTTTAGGGATTTTTTGTGCTTTTTTAGTTAGTTTTGAAAGTATGATAATTGCCCTTATCATAGCTGTTTTAGCCTTAGTTTATGATAAAGTTGGAAAACATCATGCTTTTTTGGGCCCAATCAACATGGGTTTATGTCGGGGTGGAAATCTTCTTTTAGGTATGAGTGTAATGGTGTCATCATTACAAGATTGGTGGTGGATTGGGATTGTTCCTGTTTTATATATTGCTGCCATCACTATGATTAGTAGAGGAGAGGTTCACGGTGGAAGTAAATCAATTCTATATTTCGCAGGAATTTTATATGTGATTGTCAGTATTTCTCAAATCGCCTTGTCTTATCATTTTGGAAATGTTTTGATTGCTCTTCCTTTTGTGATTTTACACATATATCTCATTTTCAAACCTTTAATTACGGCAATTCAAAATCCTATTGGGCCTAATATAGGTAAAGCCGTAAAAGCTGGTGTGCTTGCCCTTATCGTGATGGATGCCGCTTGGGTGAGTGTATCAGGCAACTTTCCTGTGGCAATTGCGGTTTTGTTATTACTACCTTTGTCCGTAAAAATTGCAAAAATTTTTGCGGTAACTTAATATGTGTAGCACAGGAATCCTTCCTGTAAGCATTTTGTTCAATTCACAGGAAAAATTCCTGTGTTACCTAAATTGAACAACTAAACACTAATCCCTAATATAAAATTCAACAATGACTCAAATACAACAATCATTTCAAGTACCATTTACGTATAATGTAATTTTTACGGAAAATATGTTTTCACTTGAAAATGAGATTTTTATCAACTTTTTGAAAGATTTTGGAAGTACCACTTTCCGCAAAAAAATATTGTTTTTAATAGATGCAGGAGTAGCTAAAACTAACGCTTATTTGCCTGATGCCATTAAAAACTATTTCGCCAATCAAGAATCAATCACGTTAGTTTCAGAAATTTTAGTATTTGAAGGTGGCGAAAAAGTTAAAAATGACCCCCAAGTTTTAGATGCTATTTTACAAGCCATTGATAAACACCGTATTGACCGACATTCGTTTGTGGCTGCCATTGGTGGGGGAGCATTTTTAGATGTTACAGGTTATGCTTCTGCAATTGCTCATCGTGGCGTAAAACATATCCGAATTCCAAGTACGGTTTTGTCACAAAATGATTCAGGTGTTGGCGTGAAAAATGGTGTTAATTTCTTCGGGAAAAAGAACTTTCTTGGCACATTTGCTCCACCAATTGCGGTATTTAATGATGCAAATTTCTTGAGAACGTTAAGTGACAGAGATTGGCGTTCTGGTATTTCAGAAGCAATAAAGGTAGCTCTCATTAAAGATTTAGCTTTTTTTGAGTGGTTGGAAACGAATGCAGAGGCAATGGCAAAACGTGATGAAGCGGTTATGTTTCATCAAATTTTCAGAAGTGCCGAATTGCACGTTCAACATATTTCGAGCGGTGACCCCTTTGAATTAGGTTCTGCCCGACCGTTGGATTTTGGTCACTGGGCGGCTCATAAATTAGAATATTTAACCAATTTTGAGATTCGTCACGGAGAAGCCGTAGCTATCGGAATTGCTCTTGATTCTGTTTATTCGCATTTAAAAGGACAAATTTCTGCCGAAGAACTCGCTCGAATTATCACTTTATTGAAGACTTTAGGTTTTGATATTTATCATCCAGCTTTAGCCGAAAACGATAAAATAAATCTTTGGAAAGGGCTTCAAGAATTTCAAGAACATTTAGGTGGAGAATTGACGATAACCCTTTTATCCGCCCTTGGAAAAGGCGTAGAAGTTCACGAAATCGACTTTGAATTAATGAAACAGTCGGTTGATGTTTTGAAAATTTCGTAGTTTAGGGAAATTTTAAGATTAAAAGTATCATTCGACGCTGAACTTCCCGAAAGTTTTAAAACTTTCGGGAAGTTTGCCCAAGTCAATTATGGTACGTTTTTTTGAAAATATCCCTTGAAATAATATTATAAACCCTCGGAAGGGTTCATTATAAACCATGCAAACTCCTTTTGGACATTTAACGTATTGTAGCAACATTCATACTGGTGAAGACTGGCAAAATCATTTTGCCGTTTTGCAAGAAAATATCCCAAGTATCAAGGCGAAAGTTTCCCCTGATGCTCCAATGGGCATTGGTTTGAGGTTGGCAAATTTGGCAAGTATTGATTTATTTGACCCAAGAAATCTACAAATTTTACAATCTTGGCTGAAGGAAAATGACTGTTACATTTTCACGATGAATGGGTTTCCTTACGGTGGATTTCATGATGTGGTTGTGAAAGACCAAGTTCATGCTCCAGATTGGACGAGCGATGAGCGTGTAGCCTATACCATCAGAATGTTTCATTTGTTGTCGAAATTACTACCAAATCATTTGACAGAAGGTGGAATTTCCACTTCTCCATTGTCGTATCGTTTTTGGTGGAAAAATGAAACTGTTTTGACTGAGGCAATTGAGAAAGCTACGAAAAATATGCTTACAGTTGTGGATGAATTGCTTTTGATTTCAAAAGACACAGGCAAAATTCTTCATCTTGATATTGAGCCAGAACCCGATGGAATCTTAGAAAATTCGATGGAATTTATTGATTGGTATCAAAATACCTTGATTCCAATGGCTATTGAACATTTTGCTCAAAAGTCCATTTCAGCAGAAAAAGCTATTGATATTATTCGTACGCACATTCAATTATGCTATGATATTTGTCATTTTGGCGTGAGTTATGAAGAACCACAACCTGCCATTGACCAATTGAATGCCTTAGGTATAAAAGTTGGAAAAATACAAATTAGCTCGGCGATTAAAGTTGATTTTACAAGTGATGCAGCGGCAAAATTACAAGCAATTGCTCAATACGACGAACCAACGTATTTGCATCAGGTAGTGGCACTTCGTACAGATGGGAAATTTGACAAATTCCCAGATTTAAAACAAGCCATTGATGGTTTTGAAGATGGAAAATATAACCAATGGCGAGTACATTTTCATGTGCCTTTGTTCTTGGAAACTTATGGATTATTGAGTTCAACGCAATCGGAAATTATCAAAACCTTAGCCATTCAAAAAACAAAGCCTTTTACCAATCATTTAGAAATAGAAACTTATACTTGGGGTGTTTTACCTTCTGAAGTACAAGTGCCTTTAAATGAGTCAATTATTCGTGAAATTGCTTGGGTACAGCGTATTTTAAAGTAACCCAGACTTTAGTCTGGAACGTAATAAAGTTAACATACAGATAAATCAATTATTCGTGAAATCGCTTGGGTACAGAGTATTTTAAAGTAACCCAAACTTTAGTCTGAAATACGATTTAACTTACAGACTAAAGTCTGTGTTACACTCATCAACATCATGCAAAAAACAGTAGTAATAGATATTGTCGGGCTAAGCACCAGTGTCATTGGTGAACATACGCCTTTTATAAAAAAATACCTCGAAGAACATCATTTAACGCATATCAAGCCCGTTTTTCCTGCCGTTACCACAACTGCTCAAAGTTGTTATGTAACGGGTAAAAACGCTGATACTCACGGAATTGTGGGTAATGGTTGGTATGACCGTGATGAAAGTGAAGTAAAATTTTGGAAGCAATCTAATAAATTGGTAAAAGCCGAAAAAATTTGGGAAGCTGGCAAAAAACAGAATTCAAAATTTACGTGTTCCAAAATGTTTTGGTGGTATAATATGTATTCTTCGGCTGATTTTAGCGTAACGCCACGTCCACAATATCACGCTGATGGTGTAAAAGCACCTGATTGTTATTCGTATCCACCCGAATTAAGGGATAAATTACAAGCTGAATTAGGTACTTTTCCACTGTTTAGTTTTTGGGGACCCAATGCTAATATAAAATCATCAAAATGGATTGCTGATGCTTCTATTTGGGTTGACAAAGTCGAAGACCCAACGTTGTCGCTTATTTATTTACCTCATTTAGATTACTGTTTACAGAAATTTGGCGTAGATTTTTTAAAAATCAGTAAGGAATTAGGTGAAGTTGATAAATTGGTTGAGGATTTAGTAACGTACTACAAAAGTAAAAATGCCAAGATAATTTTATTGTCGGAATACGGAATCAATAACGTAAATCGTCCTATTCATATTAATAGAATTTTGCGTGAAAATGGGTTGATTTCTGTCCGTGTTGAAAAAGGATTGGAGCTTTTAGATGCAGGGATTTCAAAAGCATTTGCAACCGCCGACCATCAAATTGCCCATGTTTATTTCAATGATTTGTCTGAAAAAGAGCGAGTTAAAGCTATTTTAGAAAATACTGAAGGGATTGCGTTGGTCTTAGATGAAGACGGTAAGAAAGAATATAATCTCAATCATGAACGTTCAGGCGATTTAGTGGTTATGGCAGAAGCAGATTCTTGGTTTACGTATTATTATTGGTTTGACGATGCAAAAGCACCTGATTATGCGAGGTTGGTGGACATTCACAGAAAACCAGGTTACGACCCCGTTGAGATGTTTATGAATCCTAAAAATCCATTGATTAAACTGCGTGCAGGATACAAATTAGCTCGTAAGTTGTTAGGTTTTAGATATTTAATGGACGTTATTCCATTGGATGCAACTTTGATAAAAGGCTCGCACGGAGGAACTTTAGCATCAAGAGAATATTATCCAATACTAATTTCGGATGAAAAAATAGGGGAGAGCGATATTCAAGCGACAGATGTTTATGAGGTAATTTGGAAGTCTGTTTTTGGTAAAAATTAAATTTTTTGCTTGATTATCAAATAAGAAACAACCGAGTAAAAAATAACAGGAATCCATAAAATATAAACGGTTGTAAAATAATAAGCCGTTATCCCTCCCAAAACAAATCCCAAAATATTTAAGGTTTTAGTAATGAAAGAAGACATAATCGTCTTCTTTATTGCTTTTGTGGCATCCGAAAAGAAATATTTAGCAAAATCTAATCCCGAAGCCATCACTACTCCAGTTATCTGCGAAGGTCTAATTTCATTTTTACTATGATTTGCCCCGAATGAATTTTGTACACTTGTTGCTAAAAAAAACATCGAAATCGGAATTGTACCTAAGTTTATGGTGAGGAGCATTATACACAAATTTGTCAGTGTTGGTATTGCTTTTAAAATTGGGTTGCCTTTTTTATTTCCTATGATAAAACACGTAGAAGAAAATACAGAGCCTAACCAATAAATGGAAATGTATGATGAAATTCTCAAAGCATCATGCCACGTTGCCATTTCAATTTGCTGAACTAAACCACTGTAATGTCCTGTAACATTTGTTAAAACAACTCCGCACAATTTAAGTCCCAATATATTAATAATACCAGGTACAAATGAAAAAAATAAAGCTGCAAAATATGTTTGTTTGGTAGTCATGAATTCTGAAAATCTTTATAATACTCCTCTTAATTTTTAGAAATACAAATATATGATAATATTTTCATATAAAAATTATTTTCTTTAAAGTGCCTTAATTTAATCCCCAGAGCCATTTTTGAAATTTTTATGTCTTGTTTTTTTAATTTCATGGAACTTGACATATAACTGTTTAGTTATATATGAAAATATTGTCATATATTTGTTTAATTATTTAAAACAACCTAAAAATGGCTACCACAGAAATTAGTCAAGAACGCTTAAACAAGGCGGCTTATATTTTAAAAGCAGTCGCTCATCCAGTTCGACTTGCCATTCTTGAGTTATTAAATCTCAACGAAAAAATGGGCGTATTGGAGATTTGTAACGCTTTAAATTGTGAACAATCTTTAATGTCTCATCACTTAATAAATTTAAAATTGAAAGGGATTTTAGGTTCAACCAGAGATGGATTAAATGTTTATTACTGGTTAAAAGAAAAAGAAGTAATCAAATTGATAAAATGTATTGAAGATTGTAATTGCACGATGTAAGCATAAAAATCAAAGAGTCTAAAATATTAAATCATTAACAAAAATATACGATGGTAATCGAACAAATTTATACAGGTTGTTTAGCTCAAGGAGCGTATTATATTGAATCAGAAGGGGAGAGTGTTATTATTGATCCACTGCGTGAAGTGCAACCGTATTTGGACAAAGCTGAACGACAAGGCTCTAAAATTAAATATATTTTTGAAACGCACTTCCACGCTGATTTTGTATCTGGTCACGTTGAATTATCAAAGAAAACGGATGCTCCAATTGTTTTTGGACCGACCGCAAAACCAAGTTTCGAGGCAATTATTGCTACGGACGGACAAGTTTTGGAAGTAGGGAAAATAAAAATTAAAGTTTTGCATACACCAGGGCATACAATGGAATCTTCGTGTTTTTTATTAATTGATGAAGATGGAAAAGATTATGCTTTGTTCTCAGGCGATACGCTTTTTATTGGAGATGTTGGTCGCCCAGATTTAGCACAAAAATCTGATTTGACCATTTATGATTTAGCAGGTTATTTATTTGATTCACTTCGTAATAAAGTTATGACACTCGCCAATGACGTATTGGTTTATCCTGCACATGGTGCTGGTTCGGCTTGTGGAAAAAATATGAGTAAGGAAACTTATGATACTTTGGGAAATCAGAAAATGTTTAATTACGCTCTAAGAGCCAATATGACTCGTGAGGAATTTATAAAAGAAGTAACCGACGGCTTAGAATTAGTACCTCCTCCGTATTATTTCCCACAAAATGTAATGATGAATAAATCGGGAGCGAAAGACTTATCAATTATCATGAATGCCGCTCAACCGTTATCAGTTGATGCCTTTGAAGCCGCTGCTAATGAAACTGGTGCTTTGATTATTGATACCCGAAAAGCGGATTTTTTCAAAGAAGGATTTGTTCCAAATTCAATCAATATTGGTGTTTCTGGAGATTTTGCACCTTGGGTTGGAACTTTGGTGACGGATATCAAACAACCGCTTTTATTAATTGTTGAAGATGACAATTTGAACGAAGCTATTACTCGTTTATCAAGAGTTGGTTATGATAATATTATTGGATATTTGGATGGTGGTTTTGCCACTTGGCAAGCATCTGGAAAGGAAACAGACACTATTCAATCAATTTCTGCGGAGGAATTTGCTGAAAAATTTAAAAAAGCGGAAGGTAAATTAGTCGTAAAAGATGTCCGTAAACCAACCGAATATATGGCGGAACACATTGAAGAATCTATGAATATTCCATTGGCAAATTTGAGTAAAAATATGGTTGAATTTTCAAAAACTGATACCAATTATATTCACTGTGCGGGTGGTTATCGTTCGATGATTGCGTGTTCAATTTTGAAAGCAAGAGGATTTGATAATATTGTTGATATCACGGGCGGTTTTGCTCAAATTGCCAAAACTGATATTCCCAAAACCGATTTTGTTTGTCAATCTAAAATGAAATAGAGAATAGTGGATAGAGAATAGAGAATAGAGGATAGTGAATAGAGAATAGAGGATAGTGAATAGAGAATAGAGGATAGAGAATAGTGGATAGAGAATAGTGGATAGAGAATAGTGAATAGAGTATAGTGAATAGAGAATAGTGGATAGTGGATAGTGGATAGTGGATAGTGAATAGTGAATTGGGTCTTTTCATCAAACTATGTCAATTTCTACTTTTGGTTTCAAAAATGCTTATTTCAAGGCAATAAGACCACTTTTAAAAATACTTGACACAGTTGAATGAAAATACTCAGTGAATTATACCCCAATACCCAATTAACCAATAGCCAATTAACCAATTACCCAATGTCCCGTCCTGAAATAAGTTGACCAAATTTTGAACTTAAAACGTATCAAAAGATGGACAAAACCAAGAACACTGGGCAAAAATTTATTCGCTATTTCAGCGAAGAATTCAAACGGCAG